>CAVLBI010000075.1:0-6920 GCA_963661295.1 bacterium | reverse complement strand
GATTATGGGTTAGTGATGAGGTATCTAAATCTGAAGATTATCATTTCCATGGATATTTTAAGGTTGTAAAAATAGAAGATTTCGATTAATCTTCTTTTTTTAATAATATTTTTATAATTTTATTTGTTATGTATGGTTCTTCTAAATAGGAGTAGTGAGTTTTATTTTTATAAATAATTAGAGCTGAGTTTTTTATTATTTTTTCTAATAGTTTTGCATCTTTTAGTGGAGTGTCTATATCTTTTTCTCCCCATATAATTAGTGTTTCATTTTCTATTTCTTTATAATATTTTGTTAGGTCTTCATTTATTATGTTTTGAAAAGTTTTTCTCATTGTTTTTGGTAATTCTTTGTAGTCAGATGATGCAAATATCTTTGTTAATTTTTCTTTATATTTATTTTTTGTTAGGTAATTTATTAGTTTAAATATTTTTTCTTTTATAAATACTTTTAATGTTTTTTTTCTTTTTATGCCAGCAACATCTATAAGTATTAATTTATTTATTTTTAATTTGTTTTTTCCTACTAGGATTGAAGCTATTCTTCCTCCAAAGGAGTGAGCTATTATTGTTGGATTAATTATTTTTTCTTTTTTAATAATTTTTTCTATTATTGATACATAATCATATATAGTTAATTCTTCATCTATAGTGTCACTATTTCCAAAGTTTGGATAGTCTAATATATAAATTGTATAGTTTTCTTTTAATGATTCTATCATGTTTAAAAAGGTTTTTCTTGTATTTCCCCAACCTGGTAAAATAAATATATATTTGCTTTTATCTCCGTATTTTTCGTAATAAATATTTTTCTTTTTAAACTTTATGTACATGTTAATCACCTAGTGTATATTATGTTTTTCTTAATTGATTGTTACGTTTCGAAAGGTGTTGATTATGATTTTTTAATATGCTATAATTAAGTTGTCAGATAGATATGTGTTGGCCTTTTTAAAACCGACTAAAATAACGATACGGGAGTTCGGATCAGTTATCGGTGTTGAATACTTAGTGATTCACTAAGGATCCTAATGATAACGTATGGACACCCACCTGGACAAAAGGACAGGTTTTATCGTTGCCCGCATTCTTCTGGCTTTTTTTATTGTTTAAAATATTGAATTATGTTATAATATGCGTTACAGGGGTGGTGTACGAATGTTAGTATTACCAATAGTTAATAAAAGAAGAGTAATGAATGTACAAATTAAACTTAAAAATGCTGAAAAAATTAAGAAAGGTGTTTCTTATAAAGACGCTAATGAGAGCGATATAATTGTTAATCGTGAGAAGTTTAGTGAGTCTAGTTTTAATGATTCAAGAGATGCTCTAGCAGATGTTAATTTTATTAGAAGTAAGTCAATTTTATATCCGAGAGATTTTTTAGTTACTACTAGGGAAGAAAGTGATTCTACTTTATATGATGTTTATAAAGTGTCAAAACCTCCTAAGAAGGTTAGTAAAGGACTTGATAAGCTTTATAGTATGGCTATTACTGATATGAGAAAAGAAATTCCAAATAGAAAAAAAAGAGGAAAGTATATTTCTTTTGAGGATTTTGATTTAGCTGAACAATTAACCGATGATAAGATTGCAAGATTACAAAGAATAGTAAAAGATGTTGATGATAGTTCTACATGGCCTAAGTTATTTGAAGAGGCTGGAATTGCTGATTTAGGAGATACTATTAATTTTATTAATAATTTTGAATGCGTTGTTTTATCTGATACTACTATTCCAGAGGAGAGTCTGCAAGATACTTTAAAAGGTATGGCAGTTATTAATAGCCGTGATTATAGAAATTTAAAGAAGTATTATGATATTGCGAAAAGTAATACTGATATATATATGAAATTAAGTTATGTTAGTAGTATATTTTATAATAAACCTTTAACTTTATTCCAAAAACGTGAAAAAGCTAAACAACTTGTTAAGACTAGAGATGAAATTTATAGAGAAGAGGCAAATAATGAGAGAAAAGCAGCTTAATACTAAAAATAGGGAAAGACTTTGTCGATTAGAAAAATTAGTTGGTGAAGATGCAATAGACAATTTAAGTAAAAAGTGTGTTGCGGTTTTAGGATGCGGTGGAGTAGGTGGCTATGTTATTGAAGCACTTGCTCGAACTGGTATTGGGACACTTATTTTGATTGATTATGATGTAATTGATGAATCAAATATAAATAGACAAATTATTGCACTTGGTTCTACTGTTGGTATGAAGAAGGTTGATGCTTTTTATGAACGTATAATGGATATTAATCCAAATTGTAATGTAATTAAAATAGATAGTTTTATAAATGAAGATAATTTAGATGAGATATTTAAGTATGAAATAGATTATTTTGTTGATGCCTGTGATACAACAACTACAAAGAAAGCTTTTATTAAAGCTTGTTTAGATAGAAATATCAACTTTATTTCTAGTATGGGAACTGGTAATAAGTTTGATCCATCTAAGTTGGAGATTTGTGATATTAGAAAAACAGTAAATGATCCACTTGCTAGAATTTTAAGAAAATTTATAAAAGATGAGAAAATAAATAAGAAGGTAATGGTTTTATCTTCCAAAGAGTTACCTGTTAAGATTGAAGGAAGAACTCCTGGTTCAACGGCATTTGTTCCAAGCAGTGCGGGCCTTTTAATCGCTAGCTATATTGTAAGGTCATTTATTAATAAAGAAAAATAAAACTGATATTAGATTTTGTATCTGATATCAGTTTTTATATTTTATAATTTTCTGTATAGTCCAATTACTTTTCCTAAAATTGTAACTTCTTTTAGAATAATTGGTTCCATAGTATCATTTTCTGGCTGTAGTCTGAAATGGTCTTTTTCTTTATAGAAAGTTTTTACGGTAGCTTCACCTTCAGCATTCATTGCGACAACAGTTTCTCCATTTCTTGCTGTATTCCTTTTTTCTACTATTAATATATCTCCGTCATAAATTCCTACATTTATCATTGATTCTCCACTAACTTTTAATGTGAATACTTCATTTTTTGTAGTGATTAGACTTGCAGGTAATGAAAAATATTCATTTGGAGTTTCAATCGCTTCAATTGGTGTTCCAGCAGTTACTTTTCCTAGTAGTGGAACTTCTACAACATTTTCATCTTTTTCTAAATATTCATTAGGAACTAGGATTTCAATTGTACGGTTTTTATTATCTCTTTTTTTTATGTAGCCTTTTTCTTCTAGTTTATTTAAATGAAAATGAATTGTTGCGGGTGAAGATAGGTGAGCTGCTTCTCCTATTTCACGAACTGTTGGTGGATATCCTTTTTTTGCGATTAGTTTTTTTAGGACTTGTAGGATATAACTTTGTCTGTCAGTTAATTTTTCCAATATAATCCCTCCTTATGGTTTAATTCTATCACTGTTGTTTTTTAGTGTCAAACAAATGTTTTCTTTTTCGAAAAAACATGCTTATTTAATTAACTTTTTTTGTATTCATTTTGTTATTTTGGTATACTAAATACTAGGTGGTAATTATGAAGAAAATTATATTAGTAGATGGAAATAATTTATTATTTAGAAGTTTTTATGCAACAGCTTATCAAGGTGTTATTATGAGAAACTCTAAAGGATTTCCGACAAATGCATTATATGGTTTTATAAATATGATGAATAAAATTATAAAAGAGGAAAATCCTAGTTATATAATGGTTGCTTTTGATAAAGGTAAAACTTTTAGACATGACAAATATGATGAATATAAAGCAGGCCGTGCTGCAATGCCAGAAGATTTAGGTCTTCAATTTCCTAAGGCTAAAGAAGTACTTGATGCTATGGGAATAAAGCATTTTGAGATTGAAAATTATGAAGCAGACGATATTATTGGAACACTTTCTAAGACTGTTGATGAGGAAGATGAGTTTATTGCAACGATAGTAAGTAGTGATAAAGATTTATTACAATTAATTAGTGATGAAGTTGTAGTTAAGCTTTTGAAACAAAGTGGCCATATAATGATGGATAGAAACGAGTTTATGGAAACTTATCATGTTGAACCAATTAAAATGATTGATTTAAAGTCATTGATGGGAGATGCAAGTGATCATATTCCAGGTGTTAAGGGAATTGGTGAGAAGACTGCTATTAACTTAATTGAAAAATATGGAAGTTTAGATGGTGTTTATGAGAATTTAGATAGTATTTCACCTAAAATGAGAGAAAAGTTAGAAAATGATAAGGATAATGCATATATGAGTTATGATCTTGCGACTATATATCGTGAAGTTCCACTACCATTTTCATTAGAAGATTGTAAATATAATGGATATGACGCAGCTAAGTTTAAAGGCATTTTAGAAGAGTTAGAATTCCATTCATTACTTAAGAAAATTGATATTAGTAGTGATGTTGTTGCAGAGAAGAAAAATGTTGAAGAAAAGATCATTATTAAGGATATTAGTGAGTTAGGTGATAGGGAGTTTTCTTTTTATTTAGAGACTAGGGGTTCTATTTACAGTAAGAGTACTATTCTTGGTATTGGTATTTATGATGGTGAGTATTCATATTTTATTTCAAGGGATGATCTTTCTAAGTATAAGAATTTATTTAATAGTGATACTCCTAAATTAACTTATGACTTGAAAAGGTGTATTGTTGTATTAAATGGAGAGGGTATCAATATTAATAATTGTTATTATGATAGTATGATTGGTATGTATTTACTTGATTATACTGTTAAGGATGATATTAGTTTTGTTGCTAAGAGTTTTGATTATGAAATTGAAGCTTATGATGATTTATATGGTACTGATAAGAGACCTAAGGATATTGATGATTCTTTATTAATGGATGTTTGTTGTAGAAAAGCTAAGTTTATTTATGAAACTAAGGATAGGGTACTAAAAGAATTAAAAGATAATGAAATGAGTGACTTGTTTAATAATATAGAGATGCCATTAACTCGTGTTCTTGCTGATATGGAAATTACTGGTATTCGTGTAGATAAAGATTATTTAAAAGTTGTAGAGGTTGAACTTAAGAAAAAGATGGATGAACTTGAGAAGAATATTTATGAGGATGCTGGAGTAGAATTTAATATTATGAGTCCTTCTCAACTAGCAAAGGTTTTATTTATTGATATAGGGATTAAGTATCCTAAGAGAGTTAAGGATAATAAATATTCAACTAGTAAAGATATTTTAGATAAGATTATTTGTGAACATCCTATTGTTAGTAAGATTCTTGAATATAGAACTTTATCTAAACTTTATACTAATTATGCTGTTGGATTAAGCCAGGAAGTTAGAGATGATGGACGTATACATACTATATTTACTCAAACTTTAACTCGTACTGGTAGACTTTCTAGTATTAGTCCTAATCTTCAAAATATTCCAGCAAGAAGTGATTTTTCAAAACTTATTAGAAAGGCTTTTATTCCTGATGATGATTCTTTACTTTTATCTAGTGATTATTCTCAAGTTGAACTTCGTGTTTTCGCATCTATTTCTAATGAGAAGAATTTGATTGATGCTTTTAGAGAAGGAAAAGATATTCATGCAAAGACTGCTTCAGAAATTTTTGGTGTTCCAATTGATGCAGTAACTAAGGATATGAGAAGAAATGCTAAGGCTGTTAATTTTGGTATTTTATATGGTATTAGTAGTTTTGGACTTTCTGAGGATTTAGGAATAGATATTAAACAAGCTAAGGAATTTATTGATAATTATTTAAAAACTTTTCCAGGAATTCAGGAGTTTATGGAGAGGGAAAAAGCAGATGCATATAAGAATGGATATGTTAAGACTTTGATGAATAGAAAGCGTGTTGTTGAGGAGCTAAAGAGTAAAAATTATATGATTAGAAGTAGTGGTGAGAGAATGGCTCTTAATACGCCAATTCAAGGTACTGCTGCTGATATATTAAAAAAAGCTATGGTTGAGATATATGATGAGTTTAATAAGAGAGGATTAAAGAGTAAAATGTTAATTCAGGTTCACGACGAACTTGTATTTAATGTTTTGAAGAGTGAACTTGATGAGGTAAAAGATATTGTTAAAGATATAATGGAGAATACTTTTAAGTTGAGTGTACCTTTAAAAGTTGATATTGAGTATGGAAATAATTGGTATGAAGCAAAATAGAAGAGGTGAAGTATATGCCTGAAAAACCAGAAGTTATTACGGTTGTTAAAAATTTAAAACCACTTATTTTAAATAAAACTATTACTGGATGTAATGTTTATTGGGATAATATTATTGCATATCCTACAGTTTCTGAGTTTAAAAGAAAAATTATTAATCAAAAAATAAATAGTATTGATACAAGAGGAAAATTTATTGTATGTAGTCTTGATAGTGATGCTTTATTAATTCATCTTAGGATGGAAGGAAAGTTTATGTTTAGAAAAAAGGGGCAAGATATTGGCAAACATGAGCATGTTGAGTTTATTTTAGATGATGATGTTAGTTTTAGATTTCATGATGTTAGAAAGTTTGGGAAAATGTATCTTATTCCTAAAGAAAAGGTTAATTTAGTAAAACCGTTATCGGAACTAGGACTTGAATATGATTCCGATAAACTTACTAAAGAATATTTGTATAGTAAAATTCACGGAAAGAGACTTCCTATTAAAACAGTTCTTCTTGATCAAAGTATAATTTGCGGTATTGGAAATATTTATGATGATGAGATTCTTTTTATGAGTGGTGTTAGTCCAATGAGACGTGCTTGTGATGTTAGTATCTTGGAATGTGATGAAATTATAAAAAATTGTCGTGATGTTTTAGAAAGAGCTATTAAAGCAGGTGGAACTACTATTAAGAGTTTTACATCTAGTGAAGGCGTTCATGGACTTTTTCAACATGAATTGCTTGTGCATGGTAAAGATAATGAAAAGTGTCCTAAGTGCGGTGAATTAATTGAAAAAACAAGAATAGGCGGAAGAGGTACTTATTATTGTAG
>CAVLBI010000074.1:0-9649 GCA_963661295.1 bacterium | reverse complement strand
TATTAAATTATAAAGATGAGTATTTTAATATTACTTTTAAGAATTTTGTTTCAAAAGACAATTATAAATATGTAGAACTTGATTATAATATAGGACTTTTAAATAATTATAGAAATGGGTTAGTTAAAAGGAATTTTAATAATGAAGATTATGATTATTATAAGTTTGAATTGATTATGAAGAAAATTTCTATTGATATTATTAAAAATATTGGGAAGAAGTTTGATACTTTATATTTTGTTGTTATTAAGGATAGTTTTATTAATAAAAATCAAATAATTAATAAAGTGTATGAATTAATGGATAGTCCTTTAATTAGAAAACATGTTGTATTTTTAGTTAATTATAATACTTTTATTAGTCATGAAGAGGCTTTTAGTTTAGATTATTTATTTGGATGTATTCAAGACTTTAGTCATATTAATGATATTTATAAGAAGACTGATAATATATATACTTTAGGTATGTTTAATTATCTTGTTGTTTCTAATTGTAAATATAAAGATAGAGATTATTTCTTAGAGTATGATAAAGAGGGAATAGAAGTTTTAGTTTTTGAGGAGGAGTAATATGGATACGTTTGTTAGATTTTTATTTGAATTTATGTCTGTATTTTTTTCTGGAATTGGTATGATTTTTTCTGGGATATTTAATGGTATTGTTCAAATATTTAATATTTCTGAGTATTTATATGTTATTGAATTTTATAGAAAAGATTTTAATATGAGTGAATGGATACTTGTAGTTATTGCGGTACTTGTATTAATTATTATACTTGCACTTATTATTTTACTTGTATGGTTCTTTATTAAGAAATATATTAAGTTTAGAAAGACTCTTGTTGAACAAGAAAGTATGTTAGAAGAGATTGGAGAACTTAATAAGGAAGTTGCAAATTTAGTTCAAGAGAAAGAAAAGATTCTTGCAATGAAGGTTTCTCAATTAGGATTAAAACCTGGAGAAGAAGCAGAAGTAATTAGTGAAGAAGATAATACTTCTAAGGATAATACTGATGATGTTAATCTTGATAATGTTAGATTCTCTAAATTACATGCTATTGACGTTCAGTATATGAATTACAAGATTCAAAATTATAATAATACATTTACATTAGAGGAATTAGTTGAGTTATTTAGAAATTTTGCTGCTTCTAAATTAAAACTTTATTATACTTCTAATATGATTAGATTATTTATATCTGGTTTAAGTGCTACTAAGTTAGTTATCTTACAAGGTATTTCTGGTACTGGTAAAACTTCACTTGCTTATGCTTGGGGTAAATTTATTAGAAATGATGCGATAATTGCTTCAGTTCAACCGTCTTGGAGAGATAGAACAGAACTTTTTGGTTATTTCAATGAATTTACTAAGAAGTTTAATGAAACTGAAGTACTTAAATGGATGTATCTTGCAGGATATACAGATGATGTTTATGTAACAGTACTAGATGAAATGAACATTGCGCGTGTTGAGTATTACTTTGCAGAAATGTTATCTATTCTTGAAATGCCTAGTCGTGATGAATGGGTAATTGAACTTGTACCTAGTTCTTGGGATACAGATCCAAAAAGACTTACTGGTGGTAAGTTACATATTCCAGGTAATATGTGGTATATCGGTACAATCAATAATGATGACTCTACATTCGCTGTTACAGATAAAGTATATGACCGTGCTATGCCAATAGATATTAATGATAAAGGTCAAGTATTTGAACCAATTGATACAGATTCAATGAATATTAATAGTTCATATTTAGAGGGATTATTTGCTAAGGCAAAAAAAGAACATCCTTTAACTGATGCGATGAGTGAAAAGATTAACTCAATGGATGATTATGTTATTAAACATTTCCGTATAGCTTTTGGTAACCGTATTGTTAAACAGATGAAAGACTTTGTCGCAACATATGTTGCCTGTGGTGGAACAGAAGTTGATGGAGTAGATTATTATATAGCACGTAAGATTTTGCGTAAGTTTGAACAATTAAACCTGGCATATATTAGAGATGAAATAGATCCATTTATTGAATTCTTAGATAAAGAGTTTGGTAAAGAAAACTTTAATGAATGTAAAGAGTACTTAAGAAGACTTCAAAAGATGGTTTAGTAAGTAGAGGTGAATATTATGGAAGATAATGGTGATGTTTTAGAGAAGAATGATGAGTTTTTAAATAAACTTAACTCAACATTAAATGTAAAAACAAATCATGATTTAAAAGAACTTGATTATGAATGGATAGATATTATTGAAGATACATTACCTTATCTTGATAATATTTTAAGAAATCCTAAGAGATTTATTGTTAATGAAGAAGAAATTGTTAAAGTTGAACTAGCTCGTAAGGTTACAGTTGAATCTGTTATTCACCTTACTCAGCATACTAATTTTATACAGAAGATTGATGAAAATGGTGATGTTAAACCTTCTAAGATTTTAAATATAAATCGTGAAGAAAGTTTAGATACATATGAAAATAGATTTATATTTACTCTTTTAAATAATTTGAGAAATTTTTATGAAGAAAGAGTTACTGCAACAGGAGGAAGTTCTTATTGTGTAGATAAGAATGACTTAGTATATGTTGCGAATACTAAAGTAGAGAGTGAAGACATTAATATTAAGCTTGAAATAAATGATGTTTCTCGTGTTGTTAAGGGGGCAGATGGGTCACGAAATGGTTTATCTTTTGAAGATAGACTTAAGAAAATAAAAATACAAATGGATGGATTTTTTGGAAGTGAACTTTATACAACACTAGCTAAGCTTCATGTACCTCCTGTTAGAAGTCCAATAAGGCATACTAATGTTATTTTAAAAAACCCAAACTTTAAAAAGGCTGAAGATTTATGGAATTATATTCAAGCTTTTGAAAGTAAGGATAAGAGAGAAAAAGAAAAGAGAAATTATTTTGATAAAGGTGTTTTAAAAAATGAATATGATCAAGCTTTTCTTATGACTTATATTGCTAATAGGAATTTAATAAATTCTAGTAATAGTGGTAGTGAGGTCAATATAATTAATCAAATGATGAAGAGATTAATTAATAATTTGCTTGATAGTGTGGAAGATTTAAATGAAGATAAAATAAAAAAGTTATTTGATAAGCAGTGTGATATTATTAAGAGTGATACTATGAAGAAGACTAATAGTATTAAAAATATTTTTAAGGACAGGTTTGCTCGTGAAAATAAATTGATTGATGCAGTATTTGATAACTTGAAGGGTGAAGATAATGGAAAAAATATTTAATTGTAAAATTTTTAGAGTAATTTATGAGTTCTTAAAAGGTTTATTATTTTTAATAATGTTTTTATATATTGCTTTTATATGTATACAAAGAGTTAGTGGAAATAGTGGTATTATGGGATACCATTTATATACTGTTGCGACTGGTTCAATGACTGGAGTTTATAATGTTAATGATGTTATTGTTGTTAAAACTTTTGATACTTCTAAATTAAAAGTAGGAGACGATGTAGCTTATGTTGGAAATCGTGGTGGTTTAGAAGATAAGTTAGTAACTCATAGAATTATTAAGATTGAAGATGGAGAGGATGGACGTATTTTTACTACTAAGGGTGTTAGTAATCAAGTTGAAGATCCATCAATTACTTCTAGTCAAATAGTTGGTAAAGTTACAGGAGTTTTACCTGTTGTCACTCAGCTTAATCATATTATTAAGTCACAGGCAGGATTCTTTTGTTTAATATTTTGTCCATTAGTATTAGTTATTGTTCTTGAAATATTGCAAACTATAACTGATATTAAATTAGAAAAGAATGAGTTAGAAGAAATTCATGAGGAAGATTCTTTAGATAATTCAAATGAAAATAGTAATTTAAATAAAAAAGATGATATAATAGATAAAAATAAAGATAACAGCGAAGAGGAGATAATTTAAATATAATTTAGGAGGTGCCTTTTGTGAGACAGGAATTTCTGGGATTTTATAAAAAGTTACAAAAAAGTCGAAAAAAAATGTTACTTCGTAGTCTTTTATTTGCCTTGTTTCTAATTGGCGTTAATGCTTTTGCGTGGTTTACTTATGTTTCTAAAGCTGGTTTACAACTTGAAGGAAATATTTCTTCTTGGGATGTTGAATTTAATTCTAATGGTAAACCTACAACTAAAGTTGATTTTTATGTTTCTGATATGAAGCCTGGTATGCTTGATTATAGTCAGAAAGTTATTATACATAATATGGGTGAAGTTGCGGCTGATGTTTCTTATGAGATTGCATCTCTTACAATAATGGGTCGTGATATTGATGTTAGTAATAAAGAAGAAATTATTACAAAATTAAATTCTTTTTATCCATTTTCTGTTAATTTAGATATTGATTCTGTTGTTCTTCAACCAAAGGATTATACTAATTTTAATGCAAGTTTATCTTGGGATTATGATAATAGTGCGAAGTATTTTCAATTAGATAGTTTATATGACTATGATTCTTCTTATAGTTATTATAATTTAGTTAATGGTCAATATGTTCTTAATGATTCTGTTGCTGCAGATAACTTTGAAGAGCTAAGAGATAATTTATATTTAGAAAAAGATGATGCGGATAGTTATTTTGGATATGCTTGTGGTAAGTATGAAAATAATACTGGAAAGTCATGTTTAGCTATGAAATTAATACTTAAAGTCACTCAAAAAGAAGCTTAGTTAGTAGCTTCTTTTTTTTGCGTAAATTTGATATTTAAATTAATTTTTACATCTTGGTGGTTTTTGGCATATTCTGTATCTTCTGCGTTATTCATTGTTTGGGTTGTGTCATCATCATCCCATTTAATATAATAAGTAAATTTTGTTTCAGATGTATTTTTTTTAATTTCTCCTGTTAGTTTACTATCGTATGTACTAATTAATGTTCCATCATTTATTTTATATCCGTATATTTTAAAATCTGTTAAGTTTGTATCTTGGTTTAATTCTGTAGTTAATTCATAGTTAAAGTCAACGTCTACGCTTGTTGCATCAATCGTTACGGTGAAGTAACCGCTTGATCCAGGAGCTATTTTTTTATCTTTAACATATTCACTACTTGTAATTTCTGGAGTGATACTTTTTGTAAGTGTTTTCTTTCCGTTAATATCTTCATTATTTACTTTTATGTTCCAACTCGCTATGTCTCCATTCATTTCTGTTGATACTTGTTTTCTATATTTTGCATAGGTTGCTTGAAACAAATAAGCAAATGAAAAGCATACTATTACTATGAATATGATTATAAATTTTAAATCTCTTTTTTCCATACCTTTTTACCTCAATTTAATTTTAACATAAAAAGTAGATTTTTTAAATTAAATATATTAATATATTTGTAGGTGGTAAAATGGAAGAATTAGTAAATCAATTTAGATATTTAGTTGGTGGATACTATGGAGTTTGTTTAGTTGATGAGTATCCAGTTAAGGAGTTTATTCTTCAAGATATAGAAAATTATATTAAAGATTTTATTGAAGTTAATCCAATAGATAATTTTGATTATAGGAGTGAAGCTTTGGCTATTAAAGATAAGTTGTCTGATAAAGTAAAATTACAAGATGCTTTGATTGTTATCAATAAGATTAATGGGCCGATGGATCTTGTATTTTTAATAAAGAAGAGATTGAAGAAGTATTCTAAGGTGTAGGTTTATATGACTTTGATTATTTGAAATACTAAAAAAAGAGATTTTTGACAAAAATATATGTTTGTGTTAAAATACAAACCAATTAAGAAATTAGGGGGATTATAATTATGACAAATGATAAATCTGCGAATAATATGAATAAGAAAATATCAAAAAATTATAAGTTAGTTGATTTACTTGATGCAGGTGTTGATAATTTTACAACTGATAAAGGAATAGAAAGAAGAAGAAAGATTGCAAAACCTTTAAAGAAAATATTAAAAATTGCAACTCCAGAAAAAATTATTATCGATAAATATCCAGAATTAAATAAAGATGAACCATATATATTTGTATCAACACATGGTTTTAGTAATGATATTATAGCTTGCTTAGCATCAATTGATAGAAGTGCATATTTATTAATGGGATCAACTGATCAAATTGAACATAACAAATTAATGTATGCGGCTTGGTTAAATGGTTTTATATATGTTAATAGAATAGATAAAAAAAGTAGAAATGAAGCTATTCCTAAGATGGAAAGAATATTAAAAAATGGAAGTAGTGTATTAATATTCCCAGAAGGTGGCCATAATAATACTGAAAACAATTTAGTAAATAGATTATTTGCTAGTCCATATATTTTATCGACTAGAACAAATTGTAAAGTTGTTCCAATTGCACCATTTTATGCATTTGGTAGTGATAAGATATATATGAACTTTGGAGAACCAATAGACTTATCTAAGTTTGATGATAAAAAAGAAGCTTTATTATTTTTAAGAGATACATTTGCAACTATGGTTTATGATAATATAGAAAAGCATTCTACACCATTTGTTAGAGAACCTAATAAAGATATTCACTTGGAGTTTATGGAACAAAGAAGACAAGAATACTTAAAAAATCCTTGGACAAGAGATGTATGGGAAGAAGAATTAACTAGATATTTAGATGAAGCTGAAAGAGAATCTGCATCTGTTATGGAGAGTGTTGATAATATAAAAGTAGATAAAAACAATGCATCAATAATGGGACCAATTTTGGTTAAAAGACAAAGACAAAAACAATATGATTTTAAGGAATATATGCATAGAAATTGGGATAAAAAATAAATTTTCAAAATATATAGCTTGCTATATATTTTTCAGAGTGTTGACAAAGTTCAATACTCTTTTCTTTTTTTCTAAAGTGATGTATAATTAACTTGTAAGGTTGCTTATTATCTCAACAATTTTAAGCTTACAAACCTTACTTTTTTTATTGTAAAATGATAAAATTATATTGTTGAGATAATAAGAAAGTAAGTGATAAAATGATGACAATAAATAAAAATATTCAAAGTGAAATCTTAATGACTACTATGGAAGAACTTGTACCTCAAGATAGTTTATTTCGTAAGATAGACAAATATATAGATTTCACTTTTATTTATGATAAAGTTAAAGATTTATATTGTGAAAACAACGGAAGACCAAGTATAGATCCTGTAGTTTTATTCAAATTAGTTTTTATACAAACTCTTGATGGAATTAAATCAATGAGACAAACTTGTAAGAAAATAAAAGTTGATGCTGAATACAGATGGTTTTTAGGAATACCATTTGGGCAAGATACTCCACACTTTTCAACTTTTTGTAAAAATTATGAAAGAAGATATAAAGATTCAGATGTATTTGAAGAAATATTTATAGAAATGGTTAATCAAGCAAATAAATATAAGTTGGTAGATGGAACCACATTTTATACAGATTCAACACATAAAAAAGCAAACGCTAATAAGAACAAATATGACGATGAAGTTGTCGAAGTTGTTAAGGAACGAAGAAAATGGTTAGAAGAAGAAATAAATGAAGAAAGAATAAAGCAAGGAAGGAAACCATTTGAATATAAAGATGAAACTGAAGAAAAGCATATAAAAGTAAGCACAACGGATAAAGAAAGTGGATATTATCATAGAGACAATAAGGAAAAAGGTTTTATGTATTTAGACCATAGAACTGTAGATGACAAATGTAATATAATTGTAGATGCCTATATAACAAAAGGAAACGTACATGATTCTGTTCCATTTACAGAACGTGCGGAATATTTAAAAAATACATTTGGATTTGAAATAAAAAAATATGCAGTTGATTCAGGATATTTAACTTTAGATATTAAAAAATATTTTATAGATAATAATATATTTGCGGTATTTGGTTATAGAAGATATGGTACACCTGAATCAAGAAAAGAAAAAAATAAGTATAAATATATAAAAGAATTAGACATATATTATGAAAAAGAAACAGGAGAAGTATTAGAATATAATGGTTTAATAGATAAAAATGGGTATAAAACATATAGAAATTTAGACAAAACAAAATCAGTAAGAAGACACATTCACGAAGAATGGAATGAATATTTTAGAGAGAACAGACTTTCACAGGAAGGAAAAATACTTTATCAAAAAAGAAAAGAACACATAGAAAGAAGTTTTGCAGATTCAAAACAAAATCACGGATATAGATACGCTATGTATAAAGGGATTAAAAAAAATCAACATTATACATGGCTTATTTGTGCTGCCCAAAACATGAAAAATATAGCAATAAAAAATGATAATGTAGAAAAAAAACCACTTACAATATCATCATATAACTCTAATATTACAAAAATATTGAAAAATTTTATAAAAATTTTATTCATAAAAAAACCTCTAGATAGAATCTAGGGTTTGTCAACACTCTGCAAAATATATAGCTTGCTATATATTTTTTTTGTTATAATAAAATATGTAAAGTAGAGGTGTGTAGTTGTGATATCATTAAGAACAATGGAATTTGAATTACCAGCGTTAGCAACGCTATTATTAATTGTGTTATGTTTTTTCTATTTTTCTAAGAAAAGAATAACGTTAATTGAAAATAAAACATATGAAGTGATGTTAGTAGTGTCGCTGATAAGTTCAATTATAGATACAATAATTCATATTATTTGTGCGACTCATTCTTTTAATGAAATACAAGCAAATTATTATGGTTTATTAGATTCTTTGAATAAGTTTGTTTCAACTGGATTAGTTATAGTTTTTAGTATGTTATGTCTATATACAATATTAATTTCAAAGGAAAGAATAAGAAAAAATCCAAAAAAAATAATCTTGACTTTCTTTATTTTAAATATAATGTTTTTTATTGCAAGTTGTTTTTGCCATATTGAGCTTTTGGATGCAGGACTTGGTACAAATGCAACAGGCTCATTAATGAATTTGGCTTTTGCAGGAGTAGGAATATATCTTGTTTCTACACTAATAATTACAATAACTAACTTTGAAAATGACAAAAGATATTATGCAATATTTATGATTTTAGGTATTTTATTGATTCTATATGGTTGTGCATATGTATTTAAAGCATTAATAATATATGATGTTGCTATGGCATTATTCTGTTATATTATGTATTTTTCAATAGAAAACCCAGATATGAAATTAGTTGAGGAATCACAACTTGCTAGAGAACAAGCTGAAAGAGCTAATCGTGCTAAGAGTGATTTCTTATCTAGTATGTCTCATGAAATTAGAACTCCATTAAACGCAATAGTTGGTTTATCAGAAGATAATTTAACTTATGTGGAAAATTGTCCTCCAGAAGTAATAGAAAACTCCCATGATATTATGAATGCATCACATACACTATTAGAGATTGTTGGAAATATCTTAGATATTAATAAAATAGAAGCAGATAAAATGGAGCTTGTTGAAAAACCATATTTATTTAAAAAAGAAATTACAGATATGTGTAAGATTACTAAGACAAGAATTGGTGATAAGAATATTATATTTAATTTAAATATCGCAGATGACGTTCCATATGAGTTAATAGGTGATAAAGGAAAAGTAAAAGAAATTGTTAATAATCTTTTAACTAATGCGATTAAATATACTGAAGAAGGTACAATAAACTTAAATATCAAATGTATAAATAATATTCAAAAAAACATTTCAAATATAATAATTACCTGTCAAGATACAGGAAGAGGAAT
>CAVLBI010000073.1:0-5908 GCA_963661295.1 bacterium | reverse complement strand
TCATTATTAAAGACTCAACGCTAAAGCATAAAAGAACCACCGGACTATCCGGTGGTTTTCATTTTTACAAAAAAAAGTAAGAAAAATCTTACTTTATTTATCAGTAGACCCAAATCCACCAGTTCTAACACCATCAGCTTGATCATCATCAGTTATAAGAAACTTCTGAAAAATAGCTTGACCAACGGCATCTCCTTTTTTTATTTCTACATCTTCGTTTTTTAAATTAATACATTGAACAAAGATATGTCCATCATTATCAGGATTACCATAGTAGTCTCCATCAATAATTCCTGCACTATGTGGATATGATATTCCTTGTTTTTTAGGTCCAGAACTTCTTGGGACAATAATTAAAACTTCATCTGGTTGCATATAAGCTTTAAGTCCAGTAGGAATAAGTATAGGCTTACTCCCCTTTTCAAAACTTGGTAATACTATATCTTCTGCAGCCTCCAAATCATAAGCAGCAGAACATGCAGTTTTTCTAATTGGTAAGTGAATATCCTTATCTTCATACCCTTTTACAACCTCAAAACCTCTTACTTTAATCATAACTTTTCAATATCTCCTTTACTATAATATAAAATGTTTTTATTTAACAACTTTGAGTACTCTATTTGATTCTTAGTTGAACATCCAACATATCCGTCACAGTCAACTACAAAAACCAAATCACTCTGCCTTATTTTTTCTTTTTGAACAAAATCTAAAACTGTCTTATTATCAATACCACAGCCTGGCTCATCACCAGTTTGATTATAAACTAAAGGAGATAGTACAATATGACCTTTTAAAGATAAAGATACCTCTAACTCCCTAAAAACATTTTCAAACCTCGTACTCCCTATTAAACAAATATTAGTATGCAAAAAACCAACTCCTATATTTCATCTTTATATAAAACTATTTTACCACGTTTTTTAGTTTTTTTAATATCTATTACTCTTTGATTAGATGAACCTTTCCATTTAAGTGTTGGATCATGTTTTTCATCAACATACTGACCATCTACTAAAACATCTAAATAATCAAATATTTCTGGTTTACGACTTAAAATATCTTCATATAAGAATCCACTCCAACTCCACAAAGACTTATCTGGAAATTTTTCTTTAAATGCTTTTGCTAACTTACAAGTACCATCAATATTAATTGGATGCATTGGTTCTCCGCCTAAAATAGAAAGTCCAACAATATAGTCCTTTTCACATAGCTCTAGTATCCTATTAATTGTATCACCATTAAATTCTTTTCCAGCTTTAAAACTCCATGTCTCAGAATTAAAACAATTCTTACAATGAAAATCACAACCTTGTAAAAAAATGGATACCCTAATACCAGGTCCATTAGAAATATCCATTTTTCTTATTTTATTATACTTCATAATTATTCATCATCCTTATTATCAATATGAATAACTCTTTCTTTTATTTCTTGAGTTCTTCCCTTATTCCAAAAATTAGTTCCAATATAACCACAAGTTCTTCTCGCAACATTTAAAGTATCATGGTCTCTATTACCACATTCAGGACAATACCACTCTAAATTATCATCTAATAAAATCTCTCCAGAATAACCACATTTTTGACAATAGTCACTCTTAGTATTAAGTTCAGCGTACATAATATTATCATAAATAAACTTAATAACTTCCATTACAGTATCTAAATTATTTTCAAGATTAGGTGTCTCAATATAACTAATTGCTCCACCTGGTGATAATTTTTGGAACTCAGATTCTAAACTTAACTTAGTAAATGCATCAATCTCTTCAAATACAGGTACATGATAACTATTTGTAATATAGTCTCTATCTGTGATTCCCTTAATCTTACCAAATCTGTCTCTTAAACATTTAGCAAACTTATATGTAGTTGATTCAATTGGAGTTCCATATAATGAATAATCAATGTCTTCTGCTTTCTTCCATTCATTACATTTATCATTCATATGTTGCATTACTTCTAACGCAAACTCTTTTCCTTTTCCATTATCAGTATGAGAATGTCCTGTCATATACTTAACACATTCATAAAGTCCTGCATATCCAAGAGATATTGTAGAATAACCGTGATGTAATAACTCATGAATTGATTCACCCTTATCAAGTCTAGCAAGAGCACCATATTGCCATAATATTGGAGCAACATCACTAGTAACTTTTGATAAACGTTTATGTCTGATTTGTAAAGCTCTATGACATAACTCTAATCTATCATCAAATATTCTCCAGAATAAATCCATATCCTTACCAGCAGTTAATGCAACATCAGGTAAGTTAATAGTAACAACACCTTGATTAAATCTACCATAGTATTTTCCTTTATTAAGATCATAATTTAAAGCCTTAGAAATGTTACCAGCACTAAATGTTCTATCAGGTGTTAAGAAAGAACGACATCCCATACATGGATAACAATCCCCAGTACCAAGAGAATTAATTTTATTAGCCTTCATAACTTTTTCAGATATATAATCTGGTACCATTCTCTTAGCAGTACATTTAGCAGCTAACTTAGTTAAATAATAATATTTACCCTTAGGATTAATATTATCTTCCTCTAACACATATAGAAGTTTAGGAAAAGCAGGAGTAATATAAACACCATTTTCATTTTTCATACCTTCAGTTCTTTGCTTTAATACTTCCTCAATTATCATAGCAAGCTCTTCTTTATATTCATCAGTCTCACCTAAGTACATGCAAACACTTAAGAAAGGAGCTTGACCATTAGTAGTAGTCATAGAATTAATTTGATATTGGAAAGTTTGAACACCATCAATAATTTCCTTTTTCAAATCTTCCTCAGCAAACTTTTCAATTTGTTCCTTAGTTAATTTACGAGCCTTATATTTCTTAAGATAAAACTCTTTAGAACTTCTAACAAAAGGAGCTAAATGAGTTAAAGTAATAGTACATCCACCATATTGAGAAGAATTAACCGCAGTAATCAACTGAGTAGCAATAGTCATAGCAGTAAGAAATCTATGTGGCTTCTCAATCATGACTCCATTAATACTTGTACCATTCTGTAACATATCATCTAAGTTAATTAAGTCACAGTTATGTAATGCATTTTGTGCAAAGTAATCAGCATCATGAAAGTGAATTATACCTTGATCATGTGCATCAACAATATCTTCAGGTAATAAGAATCTTCTTGTTATATCTGTACTAGTAATACCAGCAAGATAATCTCTTTGAGTAGTAACAACCTTAGCATTTTTATTAGAGTTTTCAGTATTCCAATATTCACTCTCCCCATCAATTAACTCTTTAATTGATTTATCTGTTGTATTACTTCTTCTAACTAATTCTCTAGTATATCTATAAGTAATGTATTCCTTAGCAAGTTCATACTTTCCAAGAGTCATTAATCTTTTTTCAATAACATCTTGAATATCTTCAACTAACATTCTCTTCTTATGTAATCCCTCAATATATTTGATAATATTTCTAATTTGGATATCACTAACTCTATCTTCTTCAGCAACCTCCATATTAGCCTTATTAACAGCATTTTCAATTTTATCAGGACTATAGTCAACTATATGTCCGTCTCTTTTAATAACCTTCATACTTTTACCTCACTTTAATTTTACATCATGAACTCATTATACTCCAAATAATAAATATTCTTTGTTGCATTTGCAACATATGACATTTTTTGTTAAAATTATTTTTAGAGGTGATTTTATGACCAAACTTTTTGAAAATATTAATGATAAAAATATATTGAAATTAAAGCGAATTCTAAAGTCATCAACCGCAATTTATAGAAAAAATGTAAATGTATTGTCAAATGTAAACATGACTGATTTTATAGCTCTAATTGACACCGGAAGTGTCCAATTAATATACAATGACTATGACGGAAACAATACAGTATTAGAAGAACTACAAGAAGGAGAATTCTTCGGAAGCATTACATATAACGTTAACTCCGATGAAATAACATGTATAACTAAAGAAGAAACTCAAATAACCTTTATAGAATATAATGAAGTAACAAACGATGAAATAATTAAAACAGATTTCTATATAATCTTTATAAAAAATCTAATAAAAATTTTAAATGAACAATTACACAACAAAAACACAAGAATTGAGCTTTTAACAAAACATACAACAAGAGATAAACTACTTGAATACTTTAAACAATACTCAAAGAAAAAAGGTTCTAAAAGATTTAAATTACCAATGACCTATACAGATCTTGCAAGTTACTTATCTGTTGATAGAAGCGCTATGACAAGAGAAATAAAATATTTAAAAAATGATGGATTTATAGAAACAGAAAACAAAATAATTACAATAAATTTCTAAAAAAATACCACTAATAAGTGATAACTCTAAAATAAGATTTAATTCACTTACTAGTGGCTTTTTTTATAATAAACTAATCAATAAAATGTATCTTCTCTTCCTTAAATCTATTTTGTTGACGATGTTTTTTAGAAGGATAACCTATAGGGAATAAACAAAACGGTTGTAAACCATCATCTATATTTAAAATTTTCTTAACGCTCATCATTTGCTCATTAATTGGAGCAATACCAATCATACATCCACCTAAATCTAATGAGTCTACCTCAAGCCACATATTCTCCATACAAATAGATAAATCAATCAAAGCATAATCAGGCTCTATACAATCAACCCTATAACAAGGAACAATAATAACAGGAGCCCCCTTAGAAAATAAAGAATATGGAGTAACAGTAGATAATTTTTCTATTAACTCTTTATTCTTAACAATGTAAAACTCCCAAGGTTGTTGATTCTTAGCAGAAGGTGCCTGCATACCAGCCTTTATAATTTGGATTATTAAATCATCTGAAACATCTTTATCTAAAAAATCTCTTACACTAGTTCTTTTATATATTTCGCATACCATAAATAATCATCTCCAAGAATATTTTACCAAACAAAAAAGATACCTACAATAATATAAGTGTCATATATTAAGCAAGTATCATAAATTTATTCCAAGTATATTTATAAAAGTACCAATAATAGCTCCAAGTAAATATAGTAAGATTAAAATATTTATATTCTCATTCTTATTTTTGTTAGTTCTAAAAAGTACTAGTAATGCAATACCTGAACCAGTAAGAAGACCTCCAATACAAGTACCAAAAGTAATAACTCCATTCAAATACATCTCAGTAATAACAATAGATGCCCCACAGTTTGGAATAAGCCCAATAAGACTAGATACAAAAGCTGCAAAAACACTATTTTTCAAAAATAAGTTTTCTATTACATCTTCACTAACAATTTCAAATAAAGAATTAAGTAAAAAAGTAATTAAAAATATAAACACTAAAGTTTTAATTGTATGAACAATACTTGATTTTAATATTGACTCTTCACAATCACAATGTTCTTCTTCACATATATGAAAGTCTCCCTTTCTTTTTTTATTATGCCATAACAAGTCAATTAAAAATCCACATACCATACCAATAAAAACTTTAAAAAGAATTAATGATATTATTTTTGACGAACTAGCACCACTTGATAATAATATTGGTAACATCTCATCACTTGTAGATAAATAAATAGAAATTAATGTACCTAAAGAAATAATTCTAGTTACATACAAATTAGATGCTAAAACTGAAAAGCCACATTGAGGTATAACACCAAGAAGCCCTCCAAGTACTGGTCCAAATCTTCCAGCTTTTTTTAGAAATTTCTCATTTTTATCAGACATTTTGTGCTCAATTAATTCAATAATTAAGAATGCTATAAATAAAAATGGGATAAGTTTTATTGTATCTAATAATGTATCTTTTAAGATATCAAATATCATTTAATCATCTCCTAAATGCAAATTAATTGCATTTAAAATAATATCATAATCTATCTTTATATTCAATATATAAATAATAATTATTT
>CAVLBI010000072.1:0-21237 GCA_963661295.1 bacterium | reverse complement strand
GGAGTGCATATGGTTTTTGATATGGAAAATGATAAAGTAACTTTTGAACATGATGGTAAAGTTGTTGAGGGAGAGGTTTTATTTACATTTGATTCAGAAGATACTATGAAATCTTATGTTGGATATACAGATCATTCAATTGCTAGTAATGGACGTAAAAATATATATGTTTCTAGTTATGATCCTTTTAGTCCAAAGATGGAGCTTCAAGATATAACTGATGAGAGAGAATTGGCTATGATAAATGATGTTTTAGAAAAAATTGATGCGGAGAGTAATTCTTAGGTGGTGATTGAAGATGAGTAATATGAATGATTATAGAAAAAAAATTGATGAGTTAAAGGAGCACTTGGGAGGTATAGAACGTTCTAGTAATAAGGGTGATGAGATAGAAAGCCTTACTGAGCAAATATCAGCGTTAGAACGAGCAGTAAGTGGTAAAGAAAGCAAAGATGGTACTACTATTGATCTTGATTCAGTTGATTTAATTGCATTGAAAAAAGCAATTTTGAAAAAATTAGATGAGTATAAGAGTTTGTCTTCTCAGTTAGTACAATTTCAGGAAGATGTGTTGAAAGTTGCTGATGAAGAGGGTATTTCTATAACAAGATTAGGTCAAATGTCTGCTGAAGAAAGAAACAAACGTAATGAGTTGGAGAGTATTTATTCATTAGAAAAATATGAAGAACTAGAAACAAAAATAAATAGTACTAAGGATGAAATTTCTACTTTAGCTAGACAATTTAGTAGATTACAGAGCAGTATAGAAAAGGCTAAAAAATTAGAAATAGATGTAACTGATTATAAAGAAATTACAGATATTCTTAAGAAAAAAAGTGTAGTTGATTATATTTTAGGGCAAGATGAGAGTGTACGAGAGATTTCTAAAAAGGCATATAAAGATAGAACTTCTGCTGAGAGAAGAGCAATTAAAGAGGCAAAAGAAAGAATTACCAAAGAAATTTATCAGGAGGTTCAGACAGGAAAGTCTATTAGAGAATCTATTGAGGTTTTGTATAGTTTAGATGTAGAAATGTTCAAAGTAAAAAAATCAAAACGACTTAAAATGGATCGTGAAGCTTTAGATAATATAATTAAATTTTCTAGGGCTGCTAATGTTAAATTTGTTGGACATCAAGAAAAGAAAAATCCATTAAAAGGTCCTGAAGATATGCTTTTAGTTAATGAGGAAGAAGTTATTAATAATGCTATGAATTCTGTTCAAGCATATTCAAAAAGATATCATGTTTTAAAAAGTAATAAAGAGTCTGAAACACATGCAACAGAATATATAAATGATTTTTTAGATGATATTCGAGATATTATACCGAGTGCTAATCAACATGAAATTAGTGTTTTAGCAAACAGATATGCTTTTGCTGAACATAATTTTGAAGAGGCTGTTTCTCATGCATTAAGTAATCCTACTGAAGAAACTGCTATAGCGCAGGCGGAGGCTAAGAAAAAATTTGATACTGCTCAAGCTGAATTCCAAGAATATGTTAAAAAATGTTATGAAGAAATAAAAGAAATAAATAGGGATGATGAGTATGAAGACGAAATAGATTTTTCTAAGTTGTCTGACGATGAGTTAAAGAATGAAATAGAAAAGTTACATGATTCTATTACTACAAGTAGTTTATCTGGAGGAGATGTTCCTGATGAATTGCTAGAACAATTAAGATTGGCTGAGGATGAGGCTAAAAAAAGAGGCTTAATAAAAAATGATGAAAATGATAATAAAATTGATTATTCTAAGTTGTCTGACGATGAACTAAAGGCTGAAATATCTAGATTAAATAGTAAAATTCAAAATGAAAAATCTAAAGGAAATGATGTTCCTGATGAATTGCTAGAACAATTAAGATTAGCTAAGGATGAGGCTAAAAAAAGAGGCTTAATAAAAAATGATGAAAATGATAATAAAATTGATTATTCTAAGTTGTCTGACGATGAACTAAAGGCTGAAATATCTAGATTAAATAGTAAAATTCAAAATGAAAAATCTAAAGGAAATGATGTTCCTGATGAATTGCTAGAACAATTAAGATTAGCTAAGGATGAGGCTAAAAAAAGAGGCTTATTAAAAGATGATGAAAATGATAATAAAATTGATTATTCTAAGTTGTCTGACGATGAATTACAAGATTTAAGCAATCAAATAATTAGTCAAATACAAAATGCTACTGATTCAAATGATATACTTGATTTATTAGAAAAATTGGATGCTATTGATGAGGAAATTGCTAAGAGAAAAAAGAAGGTATATCAAACTTCGGCTCCAACAACAACACCAAAGACAACTATGAATACAACACCAGTTTACAGTGTTCAAGCTATTATTGCTAAGTTAACTAAGAAATTAAATATTGGTAAGAAGGATGTTAAACGTTTTAATTCTTCTAATATTAGAGTTAGAGATACATTTAAAAATGAATTGCGTGCAGGTAATTATTTATATAATATAGTTCATGTAGTTCCTACTGCTGTTAAAGCTACAGTTAGTTTCTTTAGAAAATTGGGTGCTAAGATAATGCTTAGACCTGAAGCTAAGAATACTGTAGAAGAGTTAAGACGTAGAATTAATAATCTTACTGAAGATGAATTACAATTTTTGTTTGATAATTATCGTGGTAATGCAATTGTTCAAGATATGAACTTACAAATAAATGATTTATTAAGCGCTAAATTAAAAGAATTTGGATTAGCTAAGGTTGATAGATTAAATAATACAATACTAGATGATTTTAGAGTTTTGTCTCAATTAAATGAAGCAAAAAACAATAGTGCTATTTCTGATGATGATTATTATACCAGAGCTTCAATTCTTATTGAGAATATCATAAAACTTAGAAAAGAAGGTAATAGTTTATTATCTGGTGGTATTCATGGTCAAGAGGAAGACTTTAGAGCTGCTGCTTCTAAGATGAATTATACTGGTTTAAGATTTGCTAAGATTGCTGATTTTGATTCTGCGTTACAGCAAAGATTAGGTACAGTTGAACAGAGGTTAAATGAGGCAATTGCAACTGGTGCAGAAAGAGAAATAGTCGATAGATTCTTAGAATTAGAAGCTTTATACTCAAAGAATACTGAGGTTAAAAATAGTATTTTTGGTAAAAGAAGTGTTGGAGCTAAAAATTATACTCCATTGCTTGAAGAATTAAACTATAATCCAGATCCTTTTATAAGAGATTTACTTACAACAATTGGTACTGCTACTTCTATTGTAACTTCTTTGAGAGCAATAAATGGTCAGAAAATTATTAGTGAACACAACAATCATGTAGAAGAAGTTAATAGAATGAATAGGGATACAATCAATAGTGTTCATGAAACTGGTAATATGATTGCTAGTAAGAGAGAAGTATTTGGTAGAGGAATGCAATCTAATGCACAAGGAGATGCTTTAGGTACTGCTGGTTTAGGTGAAATATATTCTCTTGATAGTTCTAATTGGCATTTATCATCTGATGCTTATAGAGATTTAGATTCACATTTCCATGCATATGGAGCAGAAAACTATGCTAATATTTCTTCACAAATTAATGATATTACTAATAGATGTGGTCAGGGTGCTATTACAAATGCTCAGGCGTTAGAAGAATTAGCCGCAATTTCTACATCTGCACATAGTACATTCATTGATATGGCAAATCAATATAAAGAAGTTTTAGCAAACTATGCTGCATCTCATCCACAATTTGATTTATCTGCATATCAAGGTTCTATAGATGCATTAGTTAATAATTCAGATGCTATTGCTAATATGAATCAAGCCATGGTAGATACTGCTAATTTGGGTAGTGGCTTAGTTGATATTACTCTTCAAGAGATTGAACCTTTAACTGCTATGCCTGGACTTTACTCTTCATTAGTTACTGCTGCTAGTTGCGCTATATTATCTGCTTGCGTTTCTAAAGGGGCAAGAAAGAGAAAACAGGAAATAGCTGAAGGTAATAGTGAGATTGATCAAATGCTTGATGATTATGGTGTAAAAGAAAATCTACATGAAAATACACATGGTCATTATATGTAGAAAATAAAGTAGACTTAAAGTCTACTTTTTCTTTATATTTTTTATAAAAATAATTTATAATGTTTGACTTTAACATAAGTTTATAATATAATATGTCGCGAGGCGAAGCTTATGAACATTGATTATAATTTATATAAGATTTTTTTATATTTATTTGAGGAGAAAAGTATATCAAAAACTGCTGCTAAACTGTATGTGTCACAACCTGCTATTAGTTATAGTTTAAAGGAATTAGAGAGCCAGCTTGGTTATACTTTGTTTTATAGAAACTCTAAAGGTATTGAACCAACAAATGAAGCTAAGGAACTTTATTCTTATGTATCTACTGCATTTAATATATTTAAGGATGCAGAAGAACACATAAAAAACCTTAATGATTTAAATATTGGATGTATTAGAATAGGTACTCCTCCACATATTGGAGTTTCCTACTTATCTAGTTATATTGCTGAATTTAGAAAGTTATATCCTGGTATAAAGTTTGAGATTGTATCAAGATCAACTAAAGACATGGTTGAAATGTTAGAGACTAGAAAATTGGATTTAATAGTTGATACTTTACCGATTAATAGTAAAAAGAATGTTACTAAAGTAACACTTACTAAATTACATAACTGTTTTGCTTATAATAAAAAAATTATGAAAGATATTTCTATTGAAAGTATAAAAGATTTAAAGAATTATCCATTAATATTACCAACTGTTACTTCTTCTATTAGACTTAAATTAGATGAGTATTTGGAATCAAAAAATATAAATTTATCTCCAATGCTTGAATCATGGCCTAATGAAATGATGGTTGAATTAGTAAGAAAAGGTGTAGGAATTGGATATTTTATAAAGAATTTAATTAATTCTCAAAATGATAAAGATAATTTTGAAATAATTGATTTTGATGATAATTTACCAGATGTTGACATATGTTGTGTTTATATTGATGAGTTTTTAACTGCTGCATCTAGTAAATTTATTGAAATGCTTACTAAGAATAATGATGTTGAATAATAGATAGAAATATCTATTTTTTTTGTCTTTTATTTATTTTTTTTCATATCTTTATATAAAGGTGATAATATGTTTACTAAGAAAATTGATAAAAGAATTAAGATTGTATTTCTAATAATAGTTACTATATTATTTTTAGTATTTATTAGGGTGTTTTATATTCAGGTTTTTGAGTATAAAAAGCTTAATAAACTTGCTAGTTCTTTATGGAGTAGGAATATAGAGATTGAAGCTGATAGGGGGAAAATTCTTGATAGGAATGGTGAGGTTTTAGCTGATAATTTGACTACATCTTCGTTAGTACTTATTCCAAATCAAATTAAAAATAAAGCTGATACTACTAAAAAATTAGCTAATATTCTTGGACTTAGTTATGAAGCTATGAAAAAGCATGTTTATAAAAATACGTCTATTGAAAGAGTTCATCCTGAGGGTAGAAGATTAAGTTATGATGTTGCGAAGAAGATAAGTGATTTAAAATTAGATGGTGTTTATTTAGTAAAGGAAGCAAAAAGAAATTATCCATATAAAGATTTTTTATCACATGTGTTAGGATATGTTGGAATTGATAATCAGGGGTTATCTGGAATAGAGTTACAATATGATAAATATTTAAGAGGAGAGAATGGTGTAATTAAATATTTTTCTGATAGTCATGGAAATAAGTTGAGTTTAAGTGATATTTATAAAGAAGCAGAATCGGGAATGAATGTTAGTTTGACAATTGATATTAATATTCAAAAGTCTATTGAGAGAGAACTTGATAATATAGAGGAGATGTTTAATCCTGATATGGCTTTAGCTATTGTTGTTAATCCTAATAATGGTGAAGTTCTTGGTATGGCGTCAACTCCTTCATATGATCCTAATAAGTATAAAGAATATGGGACAAGTGTTTTATCACGTAATTTACCTATTTGGTCATCATATGAACCAGGTAGTACATTTAAGATAATGACTATGGCAAGTGCTGTTGAAGAAGATGTTATTGATATTTTTAATGATCATTTTTATGATGCTGGTAAGGTTAATGTAGATGGAAGTATATTGAAGTGTTGGAAAAGTGGTGGGCATGGTGACCAGACGTTTTTACAAGTATTGCAGAACTCCTGCAATCCGGGGTTTGTGAAATTAGGTCAACTTCTTGGAAAGGAAAGATTATTTTCTTATATTGATAAATTTGGTTTTGGTACGAAGACAGGTATTGATTTAGCGGGTGAAGCTACTGGGATTTTGTTTCCACTAGATAAGGTTGGTAATGTTGAACTTGCAACCTCTGCTTTTGGACAAGGTATAAGTGTTACGCCGATTCAACAAGTAATGGCAGTTTCAGCTGTTGTTAATGGTGGCACTTTATATAAACCATATATAGTAAAAGGAATAAGTGATAATGCAAATAATAGTGTAGTTGAGTATAGTAAGACTAAGGTTAGAAAAGTTATTAGTAAGAGGACGAGTGAAATTATGAGACTTGCACTTGAAAGTGTAGTTGCATACGGTGGTGGTAAGAGTGCTTATATTGAAGGGTATAGAATTGGTGGTAAGACAGGTACGGCTCAGAAAAGTGAAAATGGTAGTTATTTAGTTAATAATTATATTATGTCTTTTATGAGTGTTGTTCCAGCGAATAATCCACAAGCTGTTTTATATCTTGCAATTGATAATCCTAAAAATACTGCGATGCTTTCTAGTTATACAACTACACCTATTGCTAGACGAATTTTATTAGATATAATTGATGCATTAGATATAAAGAAACAGGATGGTGAGCTTGAAAAGGAGTTAGAGTGGACTGATAAAGGTTATTCTACTGTTTTAAATGTTGTCGGTAAAAGTTTGGATGAAGCAAAGAAAATATTAAGTGATTTTGAAGTTGTTGTCCAAGGCGACGGAAAAATGGTTACTTATCAAAGTATAAAAGCTGGAAAAAAGATAGAAAAGGGAAGTAAAATTAGAATTTTAGTTAAATAGGATGTAGTATTATTTCATTTTATGGTAGAATTAGGTAGGTGATACTATGAATGAAACAATTGGGGAAAAAGGTGGATATAATGATAGGCGAAGGTCTTTAAAAATAAAAAAAGAACAAAAAAATAAACTTGAACAGGCTGAGATTGAGCGTGAGGTAAAAGAATTAGAAAAAAAAGTAAAGAAGCAACAAGCTCTAACTCTTGTTAAAGCTTTACCTATTGTAATTGTTGGAGGAACTTTAAAAACTATTTATGATACTGCTAAAAAGGGAGATAGCTTAGCTGATATACGTGATAAAAGTAATGGTTATGAAAATCCTTTTATAAAAGATGATGAAGATTATGTAAGGGGAAAGGTAGAAACAAAAATTATTGAAACAAATGATGGTGGCAAAGTTGTTGTTAGTGTTCCAGTTACAGCATTAGATGAAAAGAAAACAATAATAGAAGACTTACTTTTTCCAGGACATAAAGAAGACAAAGAAGTTATATATGATGGTAGTGAGAATGGTGATGTAAAGCATACTGATACAAATCATTTAACTGATACATCTACTAAGGTTTTAGTTAGTGGTGATGAACATTTATCTGTACCTAGTTCTGATGTTAGAGATGATTATTCTAGTGATAATATTTTAGATTATATTGATTATGATTTGGACTTAGATAGTGATAAATTACCTGATCATTTGAGGGAAACTTTAGATAAGTTAAAAACTCATAAGTTAATTTCTGAGTATGAGAAAGATCTTAAAGATATTAGATATGATTTAAGACAATTAATTTATGAGTATTCAGTTTTAAATGATGATAGTGAGAAGATTTCTAATAATCAGGATGCTGATATTATTTTAGAGAGATTATCTAGTGTTATTGAAAAGATTGATGAACTAAAAAATAGAATTAAAATAGATAGACTTGAAGATTATGATGATAATTATATTTATTATTTAATTGAGGATTATTTAGGTGATTTTAGTGAAGGAAAGGTCATTTCTACTATTAAGGATTCTCCTTTGTATATTGAGATTGCTTCTAAAATAAATGAACTTGATTCTAAGAAGGATGATTTGTCTTTAAAGGTAAATGATAAGAAAGAAAAGTTAGAGGACGCAAATAAGAAGTTTGAAGAGTTTAAAAATAAATATTATAGTGTTGATAGAATTAATAATGAATTATTAAAATTTCAATATGAGCAAGATAGACTTCTTCGTGAGGTTCAAGAAAAGGTAAAAGATGCAACAAGTGTTAGTGAGAAGGTTAGATTTGAGTTTGCGGCAATGAGTGCTCAAAGTAAAAGACTAATGAATCTTCTTAATTTACAACTTTTTTTACCAGGACCTAGATTTGCTAAGAGTTTAGCTGCTAATACGGCTTTATATTTATTGTTTATGAAAAATATTATGAAACCTAAGATTGTTAGTAAAAAATATAAAGTTATTAAGGTTAAAGATTATAGTGATGATATAGAACGAAATATTGATTCTATTGTTGATGCTTCTAGGTTACTTAAGAGTACTAGTTCTCAGATTGATAAAATGATTATAGAGATTAATAATGATTTTAAAGATTATTTTGATAGTATACCTGAAATATCTGAGACTTTAAGTAATTTGTATAAAATTAAGAGTGAAGTTTTAGAAAAAGAGTATGAGATGCAAAAGCTTAAGGAACAACAAGAAAAGGTATTAGAGGAAAATAATAATAAAGTTTTGACTATGGGAGAGTATCCTATGTAAAGTTAGAGCTAATTTTGTCTAATTTGGAATAAAAAATGGTTATTTATGATATAATGTTTAGGAATGGAGGAGACAACATGCTATTGTTAACCAAGGCGATTTTTGCCATTATGATTGGTTTTTTGTCATCTGCTGTATTAGGTTTGATAATGGTTCCATTATTAAAGAAGATGCGTGTTGGACAAAAAATATCTATATTTGTAGGGGAGGCTCATAGAAAAAAAGAGGGTACTCCAACTATGGGAGGTCTTATCTTTATTATACCTACGTTGCTTGCGACTATTGGTTTAATTGTTACTGGTAAGATTGATTATAGTTCTAATTTAGGAATTGTTTTACTTGTATTTATTGGATATACATTTATTGGTTTTTTGGATGATTTTTTATCTATAAAGAAAGGTAATAATGAGGGACTTACTGTATGTCAGAAGTTGTTTATGCAAGTTTTGATTGCTATTGGTTTTTTCTATATTTATATGAGAAGTGGTGGACAGACTGCTTGGGTTGTTGGAACGCTTAATATAGATATTGAAATGGGCTGGTTATATGGTTTAGCTATTTTATTTGTATTAGTTGGAGCTAGTAACGCAGTTAATTTAACTGATGGACTTGATGGACTTGCTGGTGGCTTATCTGCGATTGCTTTTATTGCTTTTGCACTAATTTCTTTATCAGTGGGTTTTGAAGATATCGGAATATTTAGTTTAATTTTAGTTGGTAGTTTAATGGGATTTTTAGTTTATAATACTCATCCGGCTAAGATTTTTATGGGAGATACTGGCTCTCTTGCTTTAGGTGCCGTAATGGGAGCGATTGCTATTCTTACACATAGAGAATTAACTTTACTTGTTGTTGCATCTATCTTTGTTATTGAAACATTATCAGTAATACTTCAAACGTTCTGGGTTGTTGTTTTCAAAAGAAAGTTATTCTTAATGACACCACTTCATCATCATTTTGAAAAATTAGGTTGGAGTGAGACTGATATTGTTAAATTATTCTGGGTATGTGGTTTAGTACTTGCTATGGCTGGAATAATTTTTGGAGTTTGGGTTTAAACATCATTTATGATGTTTTTTTCTTTTGTTTTTTGGTATACTAAATATAGGAGGCTAGAAATATTATGAAGAAGAAAAATACTTGGACGTATTATAATGGTGAAGAACTAAATGAATTAGAAAAAATTAGTAATGATTATAAAGATTTTATTAGTAACAGTAAAACTGAGAGAGAAGCTACTAGTAATATAGTTAGTTTAGTTGAAGAACATGGATTTAAAAATTTAGATTATTATATTGAAAATGATATTTTATTATGTCCTTATGATAAAGTTTATGTTAATAATAGGGGAAAGAGTGTTGCTTTATTTGTAATTGGTGATGAAGATATAAGAAATGGAATTAATATTCTTGGGGCTCATATTGATTCTCCTAGATTAGATTTAAAGTCTAAACCTTTATATGAAAGTGATGAGTTTGCATATTTTGATACACATTATTATGGTGGTATTAAAAAATATCAATGGGTAACTTTACCACTTGCTTTACATGGTGTTGTTATTAAGAAGAGTGGAGAAAAGATTATAATTAATATTGGAGAAGATAGTAATGATCCTGTATTTGGAATCACAGATTTGTTACCACATCTTGGTCGTGAACAAATGAAGAAGGAAGCAAATGAGGTTATTAGTGGTGATAACTTAGATATTTTAATTGGAAGTAGACCATTAAATTTAGATGATAAAGATAAAGAAGATTTAGTTAAAAGAAATATTTTAAATATTTTAAAAGAAAAATATGATATTGAAGATGAGGATTTCTTATCTAGTGAAATTGAGGTTGTTCCAGCAGGATGTGCAAGAGACTTTGGTTTTGATAGGTCAATGATTATGGCATATGGTCAGGATGATAAAGTATGTGCTTATACTTCTCTTAGAGCTTTTTTAGATGTTTCTAAGTGTCGTAAGACAATTAGTTGTATATTAGTTGATAAAGAAGAAATTGGTAGTATGGGTTCTACTGGAATGGAATCATCTTTTTATGAAGATGCAATAATTGAGATTTGTTCTTTACTTGGAAAGAATAGTATAACGACAATAGGTCGTGTATTTAAGAATTCTAAAATGTTATCAAGCGATGTTACTGCGGCATATGATCCACTATATTCAGATGTTTCTAATAAGAGATGTGAAACTTTCTTTAATAAAGGAGTATCATTCTGTAAATATACTGGGGCTCGTGGTAAGAGTGGGTCAAATGATGCAAATGCAGAATTTATAGGTGAACTTAGAAAAATTATGGATGATAATGATGTTAAATTTCAAATTAGTGAGATGGGTCTTGTTGACGCTGGTGGTGGCGGAACAATTGCTTATATTTTAGCTAATAAGAATGTTAATGTTATTGATTGTGGTGTTGGTGTACTTAGTATGCATGCTCCATGGGAAGTAACTTCTAAGTCTGATATATATGAAGCATATAAGTGTTATAAAGCATTTTTAAAAGATGCATAAAACTGGTATTGTTTACCAGTTTTTTGTTTATCTATTTATCTATAAAGTAAGTCTTTATATTCTTCTAATTGTTCTCTATTTTTCTTTTTTAGATTAGATAGAGCTTTATACATAAGTGACATTCTTTTATATTTAGTATAATGATATTGTTCTTCTATTTGTTGTACTGATGTGATATTTTCATCAAAACCATAACATTTTCTTAATAGCTCATTTTGTAAATCAGTTAAAGAGTTTAGGGCAATATCTATTTGCGTACTAAAATCTCTATATATTTCATTGTCGTCATATCTATAAGTAACAATTAATATTTCATCTTCTAATGAGTCATTAGAAATTGTATTTGCGATTATCATTTCAATGTAATTTCTTATATTTGCAGGTGACATATCTCTATAGTCAGTACTTGTTTCTATGTAATTAGTTATTTTTTTGAAGAAAGTTATAGTTCCGTCTTTTTCAAATGGTAATAGAGTTTTATATGTTTCATATTTGTTTAGAGCTTCTTCTACATCTTGCCCAGAGTTAGTAGCAATATAATATGTCATAAAAAGTTCTGTTAACTCTGTATTTGATCTATGAAGAGCCATATTGTTAAATTCATTTGAATATTTGTCACTAGGTTTTTTTCTTAGTTGTTGTCTTATACCTAATTTCTCCATTACTTTATTACTGAATTTATTACTGAAAGTTATTTTTGAAAATGTTTCATTTTCTTTTAAGTCATTATTTTTTATGCATTCTATCCATGTTTCATATACAGTTGCGATTATATCTTCTGTAGGTGTTTCTGTACTTGAAAAACAATGTATTTTTGTAGTTTTTAAAAAGTTATATATAACATATTGTGTACCTAATATTGCTTGATCAAAATACTCTTTTTTTAATTTTTCATCTTCTGTTTCATTTGCAAGTTTTATTAATTCTTTAGTTTGTTTATAATTTAATTTTTTTTGGTCTTGGAATTGTAAGTTCCAGCTTTCTAATATTTTATCATTATTCATTTTTTATCCCCCCCTTTTAATTCGTTAATCTTAGATAAAGCAGTATTAACAAATTTATGGGCTAATTATATCAAAATTTATTGATTTAGAAAAATACATTTATCGAATATCATATATAACTATATGTTATATCTGAAAATATATAATTGCTTTTATATGGTTTTTATAAATACAATTAGAATTATTTTATATTTATTTAATATACTTTAATAGGTGATATGATGAATGGTAAAAGATTAGATAGATTGTTATTGTTTTGTGTTCTTCTTTTGTGTGTATTTGGTCTAATGATGGTTTATTCTTCTTCATCTATATGGGCAGATTATAAATTTAATGATTCTTTTCATTATTTAAAGTATCAATTTCTTTTTTTTATTGTAGGTTTTATTCTTATGATTGTCATTTCTAAGATAGATGTTTCTCTATATTATAAGTATGCAAATGTATTATTACTTGGAAGCTTTATTTTACTTATTCTTGTTTTGATTCCGGGTATTGGTAGTGTTAGAAATGGTAGTCGTAGTTGGTTTGGAATTGGTTCTTTTGGGATTCAACCTAGTGAGGCTGCAAAAATTAGTTTGATTATTTTTACTAGTAAATATTTAAGTAGAAGTAATGACTATATTGATAGTTATTTTAAGGGGTTATTTCCAATTCTTGGTGTTACTTGTGTGTGTTTTGGTCTTATTATGTTACAACCAGATCTTGGTACTGGAGTTATTATTTTTATGTCCATTATTTCTATTTTGTTTATTGCAGGTGTTTCTATGAAGTTTTTTATGGCTGGTGGAGTTATTGGACTTCTTGGTGTAATTGTACTTGTTGTAATTGCACCTTATAGAATGAGTAGAATTACGGCGTTTATTGATCCATGGAAAGATGAGCTTGGTAGTGGATTTCAGATGATACAAAGTTTATATGCGATTGGTCCTGGAGGGGTACTTGGAACTGGATTTTTAAATTCTATTCAAAAACACTTTTATTTACCGGAACCACAAACTGATTTTATATTTTCAATTATTTGTGAAGAGTTTGGTGTAGTTGGGTGCTTAATTGTTGTTTTATTATTTGGTTTATTATTTTATAGGGGAGTAAAGATAGCTTTAAATTGTCATGATTTATTTTCTAAATATTTAACTTTCGGAATACTTTTTCAGTTATTATTTCAAGCTGTTCTTAATTTATGTGTTGTAGTGGGACTTATTCCTGTTACTGGGGTTACACTTCCATTTCTTAGTTATGGGGGATCTAGTTTGCTTATTAGTATGTGTAGTATGGGTATTATTTTATCTATATCAAGGAATATATAAAAAGAATAGGTTTTTCTATTCTTTTTAGTTTAGTTTACTATTTCTTTAAATCTATCCATTGTAATATTACTATGAATAGGGTATCTTGGTACTAGATATTTATTACTATTTCTAGTTGCATCTCTATTTCCACCAGCGAAGGCTACTTTAAATCCTAAATCTTTGATTGCTTGAATTGCTTCGTTATCATAACTATAAAATGGATAACAGAAAGATGTATTATTACCGATTATATCAAGGGATTTTTGTAAGTCTTTTTTCGCATCTTCATAATTTGCACATACTAATTGACCTCTGCCACAGTCACCATATTTATGCATATCATATGTGTGTGATTGTACTTCAAGATATTTAGATTGGTAATTTGATATATCCCACCAACCAGCAATTAAAAATAGGGTAGCGTGTATTTTATATTCTTCTAGGAGAGGTATTAATTTATTACCGTTATGTGCACCTGTTCCTTTTGCACCATCATCTATTGTTATTAGGACTGATTTATCAGGTATTTCTATTTCTCCATAAAGCCATCTTACAAATTCGTTCATTGTTAAAACTTTAAAATTATTATTTTTTAAATATTCTAGGTGTTCTCTAAATTTTTGAGTTGTTAGACATATACCTTCGTAACATTCTTCACCTAATGTTGGATCATAGAAGAAATGATAATTTAGAACAGGTACACCTTGAACATAATTTGTTTGTTTTTTTGGAGGTGTCTCTACAACTTTTTCGCCATTAGCCATTTTCAAAATATTTTCTATAGTTGAATAATTTTTAATTTGATAAGTGCTTGATATTGCTTTTTCATTTTCTTTTACTAAATCACTTTTACCTGGTGTTTCAATATTAACATTTAATTCTTCAGATATATTTTTTGTTGTATCTGATTCGTTGTTTGTTAATATAAGTATAGCTTTATCTTTTAATCTTAGATTGTTATTTAAGTAATTTTCATATTCATTTGTTGTGATTGAGTAGTAGCCATTTTCTAATAATTTATTTATTTGATTTTTGATTGATTCAGTTGATGTACAATTTTCATTATTAGTACATGTATCGTTTATAGTATCATATAAAAGTATACTTATATGGCTTGTACTATTTTCTTTAGTATTTTCGTGATCTATTTCTTTTATTTTATTTGATTTTTTTACTTCTAATAATTTGTTTAAGTAATATACATAATATTTATTATCATTAATATATTGTATTGGTAGATTTATATCATTATTTATAGTTATTACTTTTTTATTATCTTTATAATAAATATAGTAGTTACAATTTTTTACTTTTAAGTTTTTATTGTTTGCAGTTATTTTATTTAGTTTTTCTAGTTCTAATTCTGTACCTTTATATACTTTTCCTATTACTTTTTTATTTTTATCATAGATATTTGTATCTTTTTTAATTTTTATATATTGGTTATAACTTGCCTTTATATTTTTAACTTCTTTTTTTGTGTATAGTACAAGCAGTATCGTCATTATAATTAATATTAATAAGATTATTATTATACTTATTCCGATTATCTTTCCTTTTTTTTAGCATTTTTTAGCTTGTTTTTTTCTTTTTTTCCTTTTTCATTTTCTCACTATTCTCATTTTTTTGATTTTATTATATTATAAGTATATGGAGTAGGCAAGATATTAATTTTTAAACTTTTGTTATCGGGTGAAATATGGTATTATATGATTGTTAGAAAAGAGGTCGTTGTGTTTTGAATATTGTAATTGTTGGTGGTGGAATTAGTGGTGTTATTTCGGCTATTAGGATTGCTCAAAATAGTGATTTTAAGGTATTAATTTTAGAAAGAAATGATAGGTTACTTAAGAAATTATCATTAACTGGAAATGGTCGTTGTAATTATTTTAATGAAGATAGAAATATTAGTAATTATCATAGTAAAAACATGGATTTAGTTAGTGATTTTATTACTGATTATAATTTGGATAGAGTCTTAAAATTTTATGATGATATTGGTATTGTTCCTAAGATAAAGAATGGTTATTATTATCCTTATTCAAATCAGGCTAGTAGTGTGTATGATTGTTTAGTTAGTGAGATTGATTCTTTAGGAGTTGATGTTAAATATAATTATTTAGTTAGTGATATAAAGCGTGATAATGATAAGTTTATTATTAATGATTCTATTGTTTGTGATAAGTTAATTATTTCTACTGGTTCTTGTGCTTATCCTAAGACTGGTAGTGATGGAATGGGATACGAATTTTTAAAAAATCTTGGGCATAATATTATTGAACCATGTGCAGCTCTTGTTCAACTTGTTAGTGATAATAAGTATTGTAATATGGTAAGTGGAGTTAGAAGTGACGTTGTACTTAGCTTATATGAAGATGGTAGATTTATTTCTGGTGAAGAAGGAGAAGTACAATTAACAGATTATGGAATTAGTGGTATTTGTACCTTTAATTTAAGTCATTATGTTAGTAGAGGACTTATTGATGGGAAGAGTGAGGTAATAAAAGTTAATTTTATACCATTTATTAAAGATGATTATATGGAGTGGTTCTATAATTTTAGTTGTGCGCATAGAGAAAAAAATATTTTTGAGTTACTTAGTGGTTTTATGAATAGAAAAGTTATTAATATGATTTTAAGATATAATGGTATAGAAAACTGTGAATTTTATTATGACTTAAGTTATGATAAGAAAAGAAAATTTATAAAGTCACTTACTGAGTTTAGTTATAATATCGTTGGGACAAAGGGATTTTCTTTTGGACAAATTTGCAATGGTGGAGTTGATTTATGCTGCGTTAATATGAAAAGTTGTGAGTCTTTAGTTGTTCCTAATTTATATATAACTGGAGAATTACTTGATATTAATGGTAACTGTGGAGGATATAATTTAATGATGTGTGTTATTAGTGGGTTACTTGTAGGAGATGATATAAGTGATAAGAGTTAGGCAAATAAAAGTATCAATAGGCTCTAATAATGTTATTGATGGTGTGTGTCATAAATTGGGTGTTAGGTCATCAGATATTAAAGATTATTTTATTTTAAAGAGAAGTATTGATGCGAGAGATAAGAATAATATATTGTTTGTATATGAAGTTGGAGTTAACTTAGATAAAAAGTTAGAAGAAAGGTTACTCAAGAGAAAATCAAATGATATTTTATTACTTGAAGATTTAAGTTATAAATATGAAGTGACTGGTAGTAAAAAGCTAAATTTAAGACCTGTTATTGTTGGAAGTGGACCATGTGGTTTGTTTTGTGCTTATTTTTTAGCTGAGGCAGGATTTAAACCTATTATTTTAGAGCGCGGTGAGATGATCGAGGATCGTGTAAATACTGTAAATGATTTTTTTGATAAAGGAATATTTAATAGTAATTCAAATGTACAGTTTGGTGAAGGTGGAGCTGGTACTTTTTCTGATGGAAAGTTAAATACTTTGGTGAAGGATAAGTTAAATAGAGGAAGACATATATTTGAAATATTTGTTGAGTGTGGAGCACCTGAGGAAATACTGTATGATGCTCATCCTCATATTGGTACTGATGTTTTGAGAAATGTTATTGTAAATATTCGTAATAAAATTATTAGTATGGGTGGAGAGTTTAGATATAATTCATGTGTTACTGATTTAGTTACTTTGAATGAGAAGATTTGTGGAGTTGTTGTTAATGATAGTTATACAATAAATACGGAGGTTGTAGTTTTAGCAATTGGGCACTCTTCACGAGATACTTTTTATATGTTGAATGATAGGGGTATTAAAATGAAAGCTAAAAATTTTGCAGTTGGAGTTAGAATTGAGCATCCAAGAGAGATGATTGATTTTAATCAGTATGGTGATAGTGCTAATATTTTAGGTAGTGCTAGTTATAAACTTACATATACTACTGATGACGGACGTGGAGTTTATTCTTTCTGTATGTGTCCTGGTGGATATGTTGTTAATGCATCTAGTGAAGAGGGTATGCTTGTAGTTAACGGAATGAGTAATTATAAAAGAGCTGAAAAAAATTCTAATAGTGCAATTGTTGTAACTGTTGGTCCAAAGGATTTTGGAAATGATGTTTTCTCGGGAATTGAATTTCAAAGAAAACTTGAATCTCTTGCTTATAAAGCTGGTAGGGGATTAATTCCGGTTCAATTGTTTAAAGATTTTTGTGATAATAAGATATCTGATTCTTTTGGAGAGTATACACCAAATACTAAAGGAAGTTATAGATTTGCTGATTTGAACTCAGTTTTACCATTATATGTTTGTAATTCTTTGAAGAGTGGTATTAATTATTTTAGTAAGAAGATTAAGGGGTTTAATAGAGATGATGCTATTCTTTTAGGAGTTGAAAGTAGAACTAGTTCACCTGTTGTGATTGAAAGAGATGATAATTTTGAAGCCATAAGTGGTCTTTATCCAGCTGGAGAGGGTGCTGGATATGCTGGAGGTATTACTACGGCGGCAATTGATGGGGTTAAAGTTTTTGAAAGTATTATAAAAAAGTACAAGGTATAGGATTTAGTTTACTTATCAATTTTTAAAAGTTTAAGTTTTATGTTATAATATGTTTATTAAGAAAGATTAGAGGTGATTAAAATATATATTGAATATTATGGAATGTATTTTATATTAATATTATCTCTTGTGATTACGATTGGCTCACAAATATATATTAGTGTGAAATATAATAGTACAAAAAAGATTAAAACAATGAAGGGATATACTGGGTGTGAAATTGCTAGGAAGATACTTGATAAGAATGGGCTTTCTCATGTAAAGGTTGTTGAAACAAGTGGTGAACTTACTGATCATTATGATCCTACTAGTAAAGTTGTTAGATTATCTACTGAAATTTATAATGGTACTAGTATAGCGTCAGCGTCTGTTGCAGCACATGAGTGTGGACATGCTATTCAGGATAAGGATGATTATTTATTCTTAAGAGTTAGAAGTAGTTTAGTTCCAATTACAAACTTTGCAACTAATGCAGGATATTTTATAATTTTATTTGGATTTATTTTTTCAATGATGAAGTTAGTTGTTATTGGAATAATTCTAGATGTTATTATTTTACTATTCCAAGTTGTAACTTTACCAGTTGAATTTAATGCATCACATAGGGCTTTAATTCAATTAAATGAACTTGATTTAGTAGATTCTCATGAATGTTCAAAGTGTCGTGGAATGTTAGTTGCAGCTGCATTAACTTATGTTGCGGCCGTTGCTACTGCTATACTTGAAATATTAAGATTAGTTTTAATTTTAAGAAATGATGATGATAGATAGGAAGTTTGAAGATGATTAAGATAGTTAAAACACAAGAAGAAGCAGATTTTATTACTCATAGTGGAACAATGCATGCAGATGAAGTTTTTGCAACCGCCTTTTTAGAGAGATATTTAGGACGAAGTAAAGTATTTCGTACTAATAGTGTTGATTTTGATAAGTTATCTGCTAAGGCTATAGTTTATGATATTGGCCGTGGTAAGTTTGATCATCATCAGGCTGATGCTTTGAAAAGAGATAATGATATTACTTATTGTTCTTTTGGGCTTCTTTGGAAGGAGTTTGGTAAGGATTTCTTAAAAAAAGAGGGCTTTTCTAATATTGATTCTTTATGGGAGTATATAGATAAGGATTTTATCGAGGGAATAGATGCTGATGATAATGGTGTTTTTCCTAAGATTGATGCTATATATAAAGTAAAGACTATTAGTTCTATTATTAAGCTATTTAATCCTAGTTTTGATTCAGATGAGGATGAGTTTTCTCAATTTATTAAGGCAGTAGATGTTGCTTCTAAGATATTTTATGAAGAAATTTTATACGCTAATGGTAAAGTAATTGCTGATAAGAAGGTCAATGATTTGTTAGATAGTGTTTCTTCTAATGATAAGTTTTTTATTCTTGATAAATTTTTACCATATGAAGAAACTATTTTAAATAGAGAAGATAAGAATAATATATTATTTGTTGCGTTTCCTTCAAACAGGGGTGGTTATGCTATTAAGACAATTCCTAAGAGTTTGACTGATAAAACTGCTAGAATGGATTTTCCTGAAGAATGGGCTGGTTTAGATGGTGAAGAACTTGAGAAAGTTTCTTCTATTGATGGACTAACTTTTTGTCATACAGGTAGATTTATTGTAAGTTGCAAGGATTTAAAGACAGTTTACAAAGTTTTTGATAAATTATGTAATTAATGTGTTAAGTTACAATTAAAAAGATTTATTAATGTTTACAAAGATGTTAATAAAGTATATCATTGTAATGAGGTGTTTTATGTATAAGTATAATCCTAAAAGGGAAATGATTAAAAATGTTATATATGTTATTTTAATTTTATTGATTGCTGTAGTTGCAACTTATAAGATTTATGATAAATTTAGAGATTCTAGGGATGTTGATTTTAGTTCTGAGAGTTTTGTTGTTACTTATCATGAAAAAAGTGGTGACAAGATGAGTATTACTAAGGTTACTCCTGTTACTGATTCTGTTGGTTTATCTTCTAATTCTTATAGTTTAAGCATTAAGAATAATTTAACTGAAAAGGTATATTTTACAGTTAAGATAAGTGATGATTTAGAAAGTATTCTTAATGATAATTGTGGTGATAGATTAATTTCTAAAGATAATCTTAGAGTTTCAATAAAGAATGGTAATAAGGATAATAAGATATATACTTTGAGTGAACTTGTAGATGGTGTTATTCTTAATGATTATGTTAATGCATTAGAAAGTAGAGAAATAACTATCAGGTTATGGGTTAGTAAAAATAGTTCGTTACCTATGGGAAGTGATATGCATTATCATGGTGCAATACAAGTTACTGAGGAAAATGGCAGTGTTGCTATTAATAAATAGGTGGTTATATGAATATTGATTTAAGTTTGTTACATAGTAATACAGTTTCTAATATTGATATTAGTGAAAAGTATAATATTAGTAAGGATTATTATGAAAATAGTAGTATAATTTGTTTAGAAGAGGTTACTGTTTCTGGTAGTATTTTTCTAAAAGAAAATGAAGAAGGAAATTTAGATGACTATGTAAATTGTAATATTTGTGGTAAAATGGTTATACCTGATACAATTTCTTTAGAAGAGTGTTTTTATGAATATAGTATAGATTATGATGATTTTATTGAAGAAAACTGCAAAAAAAATGAAAATACTCTTGATATTTTTCAGTTTTTATGGGAGAATATTGTACTGGAGGTCCCCTTAAGATTTACTAAGGTTAGAGATCTCAGTAAATTTCATGGGGATGGATGGAAATTAGTTAGTGAAGATGAACTAAATAAAAGTAATAATCCATTTAGTGATTTATTAAAAGATTTTGAAGAGGAGTGATACAATGATGAAGTTAGATATTCAAATGTTTGCTGTTCCTTTCCGTAAGGTTTCAAAAACTAGAAAGAGAATGAGAAGAAGTCATAATGCTATGGAAATTCCTGGAATGACTAAATGTAGTAATTGCGGAGAAATGATTAAGCCACATAGAGTATGCCCTAAATGTGGAAGTTATAAAGGAAAAGTAGAAGTAACTAAAGAAGCTGTATAAGCTTCTTTTTTTGTTTATTTATAAGGAATTTTCTCCTTATAAATAACAGAAAAGAAGTGGACATTTGTCCACTTCAAAAACAATTCATATAATATGAATTTTAAATTAAAATAAATA
>CAVLBI010000071.1:0-2147 GCA_963661295.1 bacterium | reverse complement strand
GAAAAATTTATAAAAGAGTATATAGATAAATACTACTATGAATAAAATGTAATTATTTAATTCTCTTTTCATTTTTTCATCCCTTCTATACTTATATATAGATATTTGCTCTATATTTATATATAAATATAGAAGTTGCAGCTTGGATTTGGTCCAAGCTGCTATATCTATTTATTAATCTTGAACATAGTTCATTTCAAAAGTTAAATTTAATGTTTGTGCTTTTGTTGGTAATTGATCGTTAGTAATGTTTTTATCAAATTCAACTCTTACTTTTAATGTTTTTGTTTCACCAGAAGCTAATTTGTCATCCGCTTTTATTGCTGAACCATCTTTATATGTAACTGTATAGTTTGTATATACATCTTGTTCAGTTGATACTCCACTTATTGTAGGCAAAGCACTTAGTTTTGCATTAATGCTTCCTTCATTTTTAACATCTACTGTAAATTCGTAGAAATCACCTGGCTTTGTTAAATCAACGTTATAGTCTACTGTTGTTGTAGCTGTGTCGATTGTAGCTGCCTTTGTTGCTGAAACACTTCCATCTGTTACTTCGATATTTGCAAAGTGTACATTCCATGTAGGATTGTTTATTCCTGAAGTACCATTTATTTTTAATGTTGTACTTAATGTTGCATATCCTATTGATATTGTTAGTAGTAATAAAACAAGTAATGATAAAACAAATTTTTTACTATTTTTCTTTTTCAAGATTTCACCTCCTTACTCTTTTTTATTTATCTTTTTTGTATAATTCTATAAAAAAAGATGGAATATAATTAAGATAGACATGCCTTTTTCGTAATATTTGCTATATTATGAAACCTATTTACTACTATCTTATATCCAAATTGTATAATAATTAAACTTAAACTTCAATAATAATTAGTCAATTTATGTAATTTTTAGTCGTATTATGTCAAAATATGAAGAATATAAATCAGTAATTGAAAAATTATTAGTCAAAATTTTAGTCACAAAGGAGGAGTGTACATGGCACGTAAAGGCGAAAATATATTTTATAGAAAAGATGGGAGATGGGAAGCAAGATATATAAAAGGAAGAGATATTTATGGAAAAAACTTATATGGATATGTGTATGGAAAAACATATCAGAATGCCAAGAATAAAAGAACAGAAGTTCTATTAAATATAAATAATAATACCAGAAAGGAAGACAATAGTTTATTTAAAACAAAAGCATATGAGTGGTTAAAAATTAATAAAGTTACATTAAAAATAAGTACATTTAATTATTATTCAAGCATTATAAATAAGCATATATTACCAACATTTGGTGATTTAAAAATAAATCAGATTGCTGAGATAATGATATATGATTTTATGTATAATAAAAAAAGACAACTTAATGAAACTACAGTTAAACAAATAATGGTAATTTTCAAAGCTCTATTAAAATATGTAGGTTTAAACTATGATATAAAGTTACCAAAAACACATAAAAAAATAATAGATGTATTAACTAATAAAGAACTAAAAAAATTGCATAACTATGCGATTTCTAATATAAATCAGCACACATTAGGGATTCTAATATCACTTCATACTGGTCTTAGACTCGGAGAAATATGTGCGCTAAAATGGTCAAATATTAATTTTGAAACTAAATTATTAACAGTTAAAAATACATTAACAAGAGTAAAAATCAACGATAGCAATTCTATGAAAAAAACAAAATTAATGTTGAATACTGCAAAGACAGATAATTCTATACGAGTTATTCCATTAAATAAAGTTATAATGAAATATTTAGAAAATTATAAAAGAAAAAAGACAATTGGCGGTGATACTTTTGTTCTGACTAATTCATCAAAATTTATTGATTCTAGGACATTCTATTATAATTATAAAAAAATATTAGAGAAATTGGGTATACCAGACTATACATTTCATATTCTTAGGCATACATTTGCAACACGCTGTTGTTACCTAGGCTTTGACATAAAGTCGCTTAGCGAAGTTCTTGGTCATTCAAATATAAAAACAACTCTATCAATATATGTTCATTCAAATTTAGAATACAAAAAAGAATTCTTTGACAATGCTTTTATTAATTATTAGTCAAAATTTTAGTCAAAAAAGAGAAATACATTAATATTAAAAGATTTTTCCTTTTTTTTCAT
>CAVLBI010000070.1:0-3781 GCA_963661295.1 bacterium | reverse complement strand
CTTTTTATTAAATATAATTGATAGTCTATTTTTTAGTGAGAATATTTCATCTTTATTTTCTTTTAGATATTTAATATTTATTTTATTGATTAATTTTTCTAATTCAATTCGTATGTTTTTTTCTTGTTTTTCTATTTCTTCTAAAGTATAGTTTCCTATTTCAAATCTTTCGCTTAGAACTTTTTCTTCTTTAGATAATCTTTCATACCAAGTTTCATTCGTTTTTTGTGCCTCTTCTTTATATAAATTTAGTGCTTGTTTTAGAGTATTTCCCTCATTATCTTTACAATCAATATCAAAGTCTTTTCCTAAAGCATCAAGAATTGGTAATATTTTTCCTGAGTAGACTTCACTTGCGATTGCGGTATGAATAATACTGTCCCCATCATTATCTTTTGTATTTACATCTAAATTATGTTTTTTTTGCAATCTCTACTAGTTTCAATATAAATTCTGTTGAGTATGAATGATCTTTATTATTTTCATCTGTATAGCCATATAGGGCTAATTGTATAAAATTATATCCAGTATTCTTTCCTTTATAATTAACATCATAATTATTTTCTAAGAGAACTCTTATAAATTTTAAAACTTTTTCTTCATCATATTTATTTTGAACTGCAGCATGAAGTAAATTACCATAATCATTTTTATCTTTATTTGCGAAGAATCTGTTAATTTCTTCTATTGTTATTTCTTATACTGGTAATGAGAAAAATTTACTAATACTTTCATTTAAATCTGTTTGCATATAATCACCCTTTTGTGCCTAATACTATAACATATTTTTTTAAGAAAAAGAAAAAGCCTTTTTGTCAACTTCTAAAATTAGTCTGTACTTATCACTAGTGTAGTAAAAATGCTTGTATAAATTTAAATTCATTTTATAATTCTTAATTATGATAAATTTTGTAACTAATCTTCTTTATTTAATTCAAAATTTTTCTTTTCTTCCTCAATGGCTGTAATTAATTCTTGTTCGGTTGGCATATGTAATTTGTATTCAGAAGAGAATATTGTTTTATTATTTTCCGGAAGAGTATACTTTACAATCGTTTCATTTTTATTTGTTGATAGCAATATTCCAACCGTTGAATTTTCATCAGCTTGTTTAATTTCTCTATCATAATAATTAACATACATTTGTATTTGTCCTATATCTTGACATGATACTTTTCCAATTTTTAAATCAATAATTACAAAACATTTTAAAATCCTATTATAAAAAACTAAATCTGGATAAAAATGATCTTCATCTAGTGTTATTCTTACTTGATTACCAACATAACTGAATCCTTTACCTAACTCCAATAAAAATTCTTTTAAGTGTTCAATAATATTTTTTTTTAAATCAGATTCTAAATAATCTATATTTTCTTTTATATCTAAAAACTCTAATACAAATGGATCTTTTACTAAATCTTTGCTTGTTTTTAATATTTGCCCTTTTTCAGATAGTTCTAAGATTTTTTCTTTATCTGCGGATAGTATTAGTCGTTCATATAATAAAGAATCTCTTTGTCTTTGGAGCTCTCTAACACTCCATTTAGAATTGATACATTCATTTAAATAAAACTTTCTTTTAGGTTCTTCATTAATTCTTATAAGTTCTAAATAATGAGACCAGCTTAATTGCGACGACACTGTTGTCGCAATTGGAAAACAGGTATAAAATTTTCTCATTCTTTCTAGATTCCTTTTTGAAAAACCTTTACCAAATTCTTCAGTTAGTTTTTTAGATAACTTTTCAAGTACAGCGTCACCATAACTTGCTCTTTCATTCCCTTGTTGTATTTTCATAATAATTTTTCCTATATTCCAATATAAACTAAGCATTTCTGTATTTACAGTTTGGTAAACTTTATTTCTACTGTATATAACTAAGACTTTAATATTATCAAAAATATTATTTATTTCATTTTCATTTGTTATTAATTCATTATCCATTACATACCTCCTAATATAAATTTTTATATATTATCTAGAAAAGCAACTCAATTCAATCTGCCACTTATTCGCCTCCTTAATCTTTATGTCTTATTATTATATACATCAAACTTATGTTCGTCAATGCTAAAAATAAAAAAAGAAAATAGTTATAATTTTCTTTTTTAATTCTATTAATATTAAATTAAATCTATTTTTACATCTTCTTTTTTAGTCTCTTCTGCTTCAAAGAATTCTTTTTCTTTACATCCTTTACTACCAGCAACTATACTATTTGGAAATACTTTAATCATTTGATTATAGTTTGATACATTTGAATTATATAGTCTTCTCGCTGCTTGTAAATGTTCTTCTACATCAACTATTGTTAATTGTAAAGTATTGTAGTTTTCATTAGATTTTAATTCTGGATATGATTCAGCTAACGCATTTATTTTGCTAAATTGACTATCCATTTCTTTATTTACTTCATTTTTTTCAGAAATAGACATATTTTTTCTTAATTCAATAGTTTTAAACATAGTTTCTTTTTCATGTTTAGTATACGCTTTAACTACATCAATCATCTTAGTTAATGTATCATATCTTTTTGTTAAAGCAACATCTATTCCAGATGAAGCCTCATCTATTTTTATTTTTGCTTTTTCTATATTATTTGAAACTGAAATTAACCATCCGATTATTATAATTACAATTACTATTAAAATTATTGCGATTATCATTACTACACCTCCTTTCAATACTAAATATTATTTTGATTATTCATATTTATTTGATTCACAGTTGTTTGTTCATTTGCTACTTGTTGTTGGTAGTTAATGGCATTTTGATTCATCATATTATTTTCTTGTGTTGTTTGATTTGTTTGTTCACTGTTAATACTTAATTTTTTAAATAAAGTATTATCTAGATTTAATTCATCTACAAACTGTGTAATTAATTTTATATCACCATTTGTTCTATTTAACTCTTTTTCTTCATTAATTTTAAATAGACAGTTTGGTGCTTCAAAAGAATCTTTATTATCATATAAACCTATATGTAATCTGTTATTTATAAAACAAAGTAAAAGTTTTCCCTTATTATTGTCATCTAATCTTTCAATCTTTTCCATTAGAGATGGTGTAAGTATATAAAATGCATCATGTTCACTTTGAGCATACACATTAAATCTTTTATTAAATGATTCACTTTCCATCTTGACGTTTTGATAATATGAATTGTCATCTTTTTTAGAAAACAATCCTCTTTCCTTTACTCTATTATTACCAAATCCTTTTTGTGCAACTTGAACATTTGCTTTGAATTCTTTATTAAAATCAAATACCATCCATCTTCCTCTAAATATTGTTACATAATATGTTGTGGTATTTCCATCTGAATCAGTTGTCTCACGTTCTTCTTGAATATGCACGTCTGCTTGGCTAAAAGGAACATCTTTATATTTTCCTAATATAAAATCATTTGATTTATATATATCTCCCATATACATCATATGAGTATCAGCAATTGTACTTCTTGGCATACCTGATTCTGGTTCATAATTTAAATCTGTAAATATCTCTTTAAGTCCCCTTAAAACAATGTATTCTTTATATGCTTTACTATACTTTTTTTTAGGACCTAATGTTAATAAAAGTGCTATAATAAATCCAATTATAATTGAAAAAATTAAAAAAACAATAAAATCTTCGTAAACTGTTGCTTTTGGAGGTATATAACATAATATTATTGCAAATATTATCATGCTTAAAAAAATTCTATTTCTATATTTTTTTCTTTTTTTCTCTAAATCATTAAGAGTCATATAAACACATCCTATACTACTTTATAT
>CAVLBI010000069.1:0-8645 GCA_963661295.1 bacterium | reverse complement strand
CCAAGAAATATTGTTTCTAAAAAGAATGCTGTAATAACAAGAATAGAAGCAGAAAAAGGAGAAATTGTAAAAAAGAAGGATGATTATGTAGTAAAAGGTGAAACAATAATTAGTGGTTTAATTCACAACAAAGAAACTGTAAAAAACAAAGTTTGTGTCGTTGGAAAGGTGTATGGAAATACCTGGTATACAGTACATGTAAAATTTTCTCAAAATGAAACAATAAAAAAACAGACCAATAAGAAAAAACACTCCTTAACAATCAAAATACTAAATAAAAATATACTTTATAATAACAATTTAAAAAATTATAAAATAAAACAGTATAATATAATAGACAGTAAGATAATTCCAATTAATATAGGTGTTTCAAAATATTATGAAATAAAAGAATATAAAAGATTATTAACTGATAAATCACAAGATGAAAAAGCACTTTCAGAAGCAACTAAAGCAATAAAAAAACGCCTTCCTAGCGATGCAACTATCATAGATAAAAAAATTTTGAAAAAAAGTATAAATAATAGTAAAATAGAAGTAGATGTTTTCATAGTTGCAGAAGAAAACATTACTGACTATTTTGATATAAGCACCTTAGATATTGATGAGTTAAATAAAAAAGAGGAGTGATTAGGTGTTAGGTCCATTAAGTAGTACAATTCACGGGGTAGTTGATTTTACATGGCCAATGATTCTAATATCAATTGTAGTCCTAGTTTCATTTAGAATTACATACTTAATTAAAAATCATGAAAGACTAGTTTTATATAAAGAACTACTAATGCTAAGTTTTATAATATATATATTATGCCTTTTCCAAGTTGTAACATTCCAAGACAATGTCTCTTGGTCAAGTAATAATTTTATTCCATTTAAAGAGATTTTAAGATATAATATTACAAGTAATTTATTTATAAAGAATGTAGTTGGTAATATGCTTCTATTTTTACCATTCGGCTTATTCGCAAGCCTATATTTAAAAGTAGAAAAAGTCCATTTACCACTAGTATTAAGTTTAATAACATCAATTGCTATCGAGTCAGTTCAAATGGCAATAGGTAGAGTATTCGATGTAGATGACATTATTCTTAATGTATTAGGAGGAGTATTAGGATATATAATCTACAAAATATTAAAAGGCATTGGACAAAGCCTTCCATCGTTCTGTCGTAAGGAATGGTTTTTAGATATATTATCAATTCTAATATTAGTAGGAATTGTTTCCATAATATTGTTTATTTAGGAGGTAAAAATGAATAAAATAGAAATCTTTAAAGAAATCGATGAAGAAATAAATGAATTAGAAACAGTAGAAAAAGTTTTATATAGTGCAATGGAAAAGGAAAAGTTAGAAAATACAAGTTTTAATTTAATAATAGTAGACAACAACTATATTCATGAATTAAATAAAACTTATCGCCATATTGATAGAGAAACAGATGTTATAACATTTGCTCTAGAAGATGAAGATAGCGTAATAGTTCCAGATGAAGAAAGAATACTAGGAGATGTTTATATTTCAATTGATAAAGCTAAAGCTCAAGCTGAAGAATATGGACATTCATTACTTAGAGAATTATCCTTTCTTGCAGTCCATGGTTTTTATCACTTATTAGGTTATGATCACCAAACAAAAGAAGAAGAAAAAATCATGTTCACAAAGCAAGAGGAGGTATTAAGCTCTTATGGAATTACTAGATAAAATAAAAGGTCTATTAAAAAAGAAAACTCCTGTTAGAAATAAAGATACAGGTACTGCTTTAGAAAGATATAGAAAAAGTTTTTTTCATGCAATTGACGGAATAGTATATATTACAAAATATGAACATAATATCATAATAATTATAATAGCTACAGTTCTAGCGACTATCCTAGGATTTGTACTAAAAATTGAAACCTATGAATGGTTATTTGTTATTTTAGTATGTGGATCAATTGCTGCCTGTGAAGCAGTAAACTCTGCAATAGAAGCTGCAATAGACTTAACTACAACAGAGATTCATCCACTAGCAAAAATATCAAAAGATACAGCAAGTTCCGCAACACTAATATTATGTATAACTGCACTAATAGGCGGAATAATAATATTTTTACCAAAAATAATAGAATTAATATAGGAGAAAGAAATGAAAGAAGAATTATTAAATTTACATAAAAATGCCTATGTTCCAATTTCAAATTATCCAGTATCTGCTTGTGTAATTACAAAGGACGGAAGAAAGTTTTATGGAGTAAATGTAGAAGATGCATCAACGAGAGCTGGAACATGTGCCGAAAGAAATGCCATATTTCAAGCTATAACAAATGGAGTAAAAAAATATGAATTTAAAGAGATAAATGTTATGACATCATCAACAAATACAATTGGTATGCCATGTTTTGTATGTCGTCAAATGATTTCAGAATTATTTGAAAAAGATGCAATCGTAAGATGCTTTAATACAAAAGGTGAATATATAGAAAAGAAAGTTGAAGAATTGTGCCCATATCCATTTGGCGAGGAGGATTTAAAATGAAATGTGGTTTTGTTAGCTTAGTAGGAAGACCAAATGTCGGAAAAAGTTCGCTACTAAATTCAATATTAGGTATGCATCTTGCAATAACTTCCAATGTTTCAGGTACAACAAGAAATGTCATAAATGGTATATATAATGATGAAACATCTCAAATTATTTTTACAGATACTCCAGGTGTTCATAAACCAAGCAATAAGCTAGGAAATATTATGAATAAAAAAGCCTACAATAACACAGAGGGAGTAGATATAATACTATTTCTTGTAGACATATCAAAAGGATTTGGAAAAGGCGATAGATTTATACTAGATAAAATAAAAGATAAAGGTATTCCAATATTCTTACTATTAAATAAAATTGATTTAGTAAAGAATAAAGAAAATCTTTTAAAACAAATAAATGAATTAAAAGAATTACATGACTTTAAAGAAATAATACCAATATCTGCCAAGAAAAATGACAATGTAAACCTACTTATTGATTGTATCAAAAAAGAATTACCAGAATGTGAAAAAATCTATTCAGAAGAAGATCTTACAAATGTCACAACAAGATTTATAATGGCAGAATTTGTAAGAGAAAAAGTACTTGAACTAACACATGATGAAATTCCACATACAGTAACATGTTATGTAGAAAATTATGAAGAAGATGAAAAAGTAGTTCATATACAAGTGTTAATAGTAGTAGACAGAGATAATTTAAAGAAAATAATAATCGGAAAACAAGGCTCAATGTTAAAAGAAATTGGTACACGAGCAAGAATAGATATGGAAAAATTCTTAGGAAAAAAAGTCTTCCTAGAAACATATGTTAAGTCAATTAAAAATTGGCGAGATGAAGAAAAATATCTAATAGAGCTTGGATTAAAAGAAGACGATGAATAAAAAAAGTAAAAAATCACCACTATATAAGTAGAGGTGATTTTATGACTAAAGATATTTTATGGGAATTATTTAAAAAAACAGGTAATATTAAATATTTTAATTTGTTAACAGAATTAAAAAAGAAGTGATTTAATGAAAATAGAGAGTTTTGAAGGAATTATACTAAGTGAAACTAATTATAGTGAATCAAGTAAAATTCTAAATGTTTTAACAGAAAACCATGGACTAATAGGTATAATGTCTAAAGGTTGTCGTAAGATGAAAAGTAAATTACGAGGAGTAAGTAGAAAACTACTTTATGGTAAATTTAATGTCTATTATAAAGAAAATGGGCTTTCTACATTAATAAGCATTGATATAATAAACTCATTTTCAAAAACACTAATGGATCTTGAAAAAATATCATACGCTTCATACATCCTTGATTTAACTAATCAAGTAGTAAGACAAAATGACTCTCTAGAAATATTTCCTATTTTAAAAAATACATTAATAAAAATAGAAGAGGGGCTTAATCCTTTAGTACTAACAAATATAATAGAATTAAAGTTATTAAACTATTTAGGAATAGCTCCAAATATTGATTCATGTACTCATTGTGGTAGTAAGAAAAATATAGTCACAATATCAAGTTACGCCGGAGGATACATCTGTAGTAATTGCTACAACAATGAACCACTAGTAAGTAACAAAACAATTCAAATGATTAGAATGTATTACTATGTAGATATAGAAAATATAAAAAAACTAGAAGTAAGTGATGAATTAACAAAAGAAATATCAAGATTCTTAGATGACTATTATGATAGATATACAGGTCTTTATATAAAAAGTAAAGATTTCATAAAAAAAATAAATCAATTAAATAATTATAAATAAAAAATAGGCTATTATTAATTAATAGTCTATTTTCATTGAATGTTTAACTTCACCCATAACTTCTTTTGCTCGATCACGTGCCTTCTCAGTACCCTTATCTAAAATTTCTTGAACAAGTTCTGGATTTTCATCGTACTTTTTTCTTCTTTCTTGAATAGGTCTTAAGAAATTATTCATTGCTTCAATTAATTCTTTTTTACATTGAACACATCCTCTTGCACCTTTTTTACACTCAGAACAAATTTTTTCAGTATTTTCAGGCTTATTGACAAGATTATGATAGTAGTAAACCATACAAACATCAGGATTTGCAGGATCATCTTTCTTAATCTTAGTAGTATCAGTTAAAGCACCCATAACTTTTTTCTTAATAGTTTCTTCATCATCAACTAAGAATATTGCATTACCTAAACTTTTACCCATCTTCTCATTTCCATCAAGTCCTTTGATTCTTTTGTTTTTTGATAAGTATGCATCTGGTTCTTTTAAAGTTTCACCATAAATTGAATTGAACTTTCTAACAATCTCACGACATTGTTCAATAAGAGGTAATTGATCCTCTCCAACTGGAACTAATTCTCCTTTAAATGCAGTAATATCAGCAGCTTGAGATACTGGATAACCTAAAAATCCATAAGTAATACTTTCACCAGAATTACCAAATAACTCTTTCTTTTGAGAAATCTCAGTCTTAACAGTTGGATTTCTTTGAAGTCTCGCAACAGTTACTAAATTACTATAATATACTGTAAGTTCAGCAATTTCAGGTATTTTAGATTGAATAAAGAAATTAACCTTAAGAGGATCAAGACCAATCGCAAGTAAATCTTTAGTTATTTCGTACACATTAGTTCTAACTTTATCAGGATTATTAAAATTATCAGTCAAAGCTTGAACATCAGCTATCTCTAAAAAGAACTCATAATCATCTTGTAATTTAACGTAGTTTTGACCAGCTCCAAATAGATGACCTAAATGAAGATTACCTGTAGGTCTTAAACCAGTTAATATAGTTTTTTTCATATTAATCACTTCCTTCATTATATTTTATCATAAATTAAAGACTCTTTCTATATATGTTTTTTTAATAAAATATGTTATAATATGAAGCCAAAAGAGGGGGAGCATGTATGAAAGATGGAAAAATAGGTTTTGATGATAAATACAATTTTGGACTAGAATTAGAATTTGCAAACTCAACACACGACCTAAATGAAATATATTATAGTTTATTATTTGAAGCACTACCAGTAAAATTTATAAAAAAGCATGCCCTTCATACACCAGAACTTTTAAACTATAAGAGCTGGTATTTGGATATAGATGCCTCTGTCACAATAAACGCAAAAGAAAGATTATTTGGTGGAGAACTATCAAGTAAAATAATGACAGATACTGAAAAAGACTGGAAAGAAGTAGAAAGCATTTGTGAAGTATTAAAACAAACAAAATCATATCCAGGTCCATATTGCAGTGAACACATAACAGTTGATATAAAAAAACAATTACAAGACAAAAAATTTATTGAGACTTTATATAAAATAATTACTTTGTTTGAAACAGATATCTCACTATTTTATATGGGAGATGAATATGAAGAAAGAAAAACAGCTAAAAAATACGCCTCAAAAATGAGTATTAGTTTATTAAAAAATATAAGAACAATTGATTTTAGTACAGATTCACTTGAAAATATAATAGAAAAAAGTAACTCATTTAAAAGAAAAAATGGTATAAATCTAGCGAAAAGAAACCAAGGCCTAATTGAAATTAGATATCCTAACGCAACACTAAACATTGAAACAATACTAAATAACGTTAAATTTACATTAAGCTTAATAGATGCAATATCAGAACATAAATTTGATATTGAATATTTGGACTACTTAATAGACGAATTAGAAACAGACGGAACTTTCTTATTAAGATATTTCCATAACTTTGAAGATGAAGAATTATTTGATTACCTACTAAATACCATTAGTAAAACAACAGCTGATAAGGAAGACTTTATGAAGCAATATACAAGAGTAATAGATACAAAAAAATAGAGAAAAAAACAATTCTCTATTTTATCATTTTAACCACATCAATTAAATTACTATGATTTAAAAAGAATATTCCAAATAAAATACCACACACAGCACCTAATAAATGACCATCATGATAAGTTCTATCCTTTCTACCTTTTAAAACTTTCTTCTTAACTTCACTAATAATATAAAAAATAAGTATTAATAAAACCGTTATTGGTATCTTACCATCACTTATATTTGCAAAAGAACTTAAAACAATCAACATATAAACATTACCGCTCGCTCCTAAAATGCTACAATTAGTAAATATAATATTATAAAGCGCAATAACTAAAGAGGTAACAAGTAACATTATAAGTAAATTTATACTTCCATACTTTTCCTCAATCATAGGTCCAACTAACAAAATATATAAAAAATTTCCAACTAGATGATCCCAGTTCTCATGACCAATACTATGAGTAAAAAGCCTTACATAAGTCAAAGGATTAAACCAAGAAGACCTATAGTTTTCAAAAAATAACTTATTTGATTTACCATGACTGATTACATTAAGAAACCATGCAATTAAGGATAAAATCAAGTAAGTTATAATGACCTTCGAATTATAATCAAATTGTATACTACTAAAATCAAACTTCATAAAAACCCTTCTTTATTACTATACTAAACTAAGCATATTATACTAAAATGAAATTTAATTTACAACATGTAAAAACGCATGATATAATCAACCTATAGTAGGTATAGTAGGAGGAGTAAAAAATGATATGTAAGAAATGTAATACCCAAAATATAGAAGGAAGTGGTTTTTGTAAAGTATGTGGTGCACAAATAGAAATTGATAATCAGACTAATCAAATAAATAGTCAAAATGTTGTTGATTCATCAAGTAATATTAATAGTCAAAATATAGATAATGGAAATATCTTGACTTCAAACATTACTAACGATGCATATAACTCTGTTAATATAACAAATACCAGCGCTCAAGTTAATGAACAAACTAAAACACAAAATATAAATAATATGCAACCAGAAACACAGAACAATAATCAAAATATAGAAAACAAGAAAAATGCAAGACAGCCAATCTTAATAGCTATAGTTATATCACTAATAGTACTAATACTAATAATTGTATTTTTCGTTGTAATTAATCCATCACCAATGTCAATATTCAAATCAAACGTAAACAGAATAAGTGAAAGAATTTCAAATAACTTATCTGGAAAATATAATTCACTAACAACAGACCTTGAAGTAATACCTAAAGTATCTAACACAGGAGACGAAGAATTAGAAAAAATTATAAATAAAATGAACTTAAAAATATCAACTGCAATTGATTATAAAAATAAGAAACTTGATACTAAAATATCAGCAAACTATAATAAAAATAATTTAGTAGATATGGAGGTAATATATAATAAAAAAGGATATATTTCATTAGGAGACATATATCCAAAAGCAATAGAATATGATGATTTCAAAGAAACTGATATATTTAAAAAAGCCGGAGATGAAAACACTGGAATTGTAATAGAAAAGACAACCAATGCATTTAATAAGTCACTAAAAAATGATTATTTTTCTAAATCAAAAGAAAAAATAACAGTAAATGGAAACCCTATCAATGCAAAAGTTTATACTATGAAAATAACAGATGATAATATAAAAAGCATTGTCAATGATGTTCAAAAGACTTTAAAAAATGATGATGAATTTTTAACATCAGCATCAAAAGTATTTAATGAAAGTAAAAAAGAAATTAAAGAATCACTTAATAATGTTGATAATGATATCTCAGTATTAAACAAAGAAAGTGTAAGTGTTTCTATATATACAAAAGGTTTATTAAATGAATTTGTTAAAGTTAAGATAGTTTATGGAGATGCAACATATGAATTAACCGACCTAGGAAATAATAGTTATAACATAACTATAAATGAAAATAAAAAAACACTATCATCATTTGATATAAAATATTCTTTTGAATATAATAAGTCTATAAAAACAAATAGCTTATCAAACTCTGTTAGTTATGACGAATTAACTTCTGATGATATAACTACCATATATAATAGTTTAAAAAACAAAAAAGCATATCAAGAGTTGATGAGTGATATAGGTTACGATTTAGGAGATTTAGTAGAAGCCTATGCTAATAATTCTTCTTTAAATTATGATTCAAGTTATGATACAGATTATGATACAAATTTTGACACAGATTTTAATTTAGATTACAGTTATTAATAATTATAGAGAAACTATATTAAATCTAGTAAAAATCTTTATAGTAAAAAATATTTGCTGAGTAGAAACAG
>CAVLBI010000068.1:0-2278 GCA_963661295.1 bacterium | reverse complement strand
ATCATACTTAATTCCGTTATTTATTAATAAGCGGACTTCCAAAAGAAAATTAACGATGCATCTATCATCTAAGTAGTTGTGATTGATTTTTTTGCTTTTTTGTGCTATAATATAGCAAATTTGAAGGGGAATATTATGTTTGAAGAAGGAAAGAAAGTTACTGTTTCTGGAGTAAGTTTTGATTATGATCAATTTTTAGCTTTATTTACAAGATTTAAAGAAGCTTTTTCTGATGCAAGTTTATCAATTGAAAAGGCTTTTGATGAGTTAGATATTTGTAATTTTGAATTAGAAAAGAATAAAAATAATGAGGGATATTCTTATTTTCAACTATTAAGTGATGAAGAGAAAGAGAATATAATATCAATTGTAAAACAAATAATTGTTTTTAAAGGAAGTAGATATGGTAAATTTACCGAAGAATATGATGGAAGTGAAGAGCAAACTGAAATAATATATGATGAACATTTTCGAATGTATACTCCTTATGTTTTATACTATTTAATATTTGATAAGAATGGTAATTTTGATAAGATTGCGACATTTAATAAACTAGATAAGTTATTTCATATATTACCAGTACGTAGAGATGCTTATACTAATGCTTATAATATGCAGAAAGATAATCTTGATGCTTTTGATACAGCTATGGATTTTGATAATATAGGTATACCTGAAACTATTAAGATAAATTCTTTAGTTAATAAAAGTGATGCTAATAGTGTTGATGGTTTTAAAAAGACTAATAATACTGTTATTGGAGCTTCTTTTCCACCTGTTGATAAAAAGAATGTTTCTATTGAAATGATGAAATTGTTTTATGATTATAATAATAATTTTGGTGAAGAGATTGAAGATCCATTTGAGTTTGGTATTTCTTCAGAAGAAAAGAATAGAAGATTAAATAAAATATATTTTAAAGAAGCAATATTTCATATAAGATTTGAAAGAATCCATCCATTTAATGATGGAAATGGTAGAACGGGAAGAATAATTTTAAATCAACATTTATTAAAACAGAATATTGCGCCTGTATTAATTACTGGAACTGTTTCTAGCGAATATAAAAGATTAATAAATGAAAATGATGTAGATGGATTAGCATTAATGTTTTCTTTAAGTTCTTCTCAACAAAGTGTTGAATGGACAACTTCTAAAAAGCTTGGCAATGATACGCAAATTGATAATAGTAGATTAGCTGAATTAGAGGTATATGACTATAATGAAGCTGAAGATAATAAAAAGTTTATAAAATAGAATTAAGTGGGGTAAAGTATGAAAAAATTTACAAATAGTAATCAAATGAAGGCTTTTTTAAAGAAGGAAGCTGCTCGTTTGAATTTTAATTTTAATAATGTTTATTTGACTTTTGTTTCTAGAAGTTTTTTAGAAAGAGTTTCTAGTCTTGAGGATGATTCTATTATTGTTAAGGGAAGTTCTGCGGAGATGGCTTATCTTGGTAGAAGTGTTCGTAGTATTACTGATATTGATATTGCGACTATCGGAAGTTTAGATGTTAATCTTTCTTTAATTAATTCTTTGTTTGGAGAAAGCGATACTGATAATTTTGATTTTAGATTAAGAAAGAATTGTGAAGAGACTAAAACAGGTATTCATAAAATATTTTTAGAAGCTGATTTTGGTAAAATAAAGCAACCTCTTGGTATTGATTATCAAGATAATTATAATAGATTAATTGAACTTGAAAGAAGAGTAATGCCTCCTTTATTTGAGGATGATAAAGCTTTTGAAATATATCTTCCTTCTTTTGAAGAGTATTTAGCTGAAAAGATGTGCATTATATTGGAAAGTAATAAAGAAGATGTTTTAAATACTAGAGTTAAGGATTTTTATGATATTTATCAATTACATGGAAGCTTAGGGTATGATCCTGATAAGTTATCTGAATATTTTGCGAAAATGCTAAAACTTCGTGGAAAGATAAAAATAGAGGATGCTAAAACATTAATGTTAGATAATGAATTTGCAAGAAAACATAAAGATATTTGGGATAGAACAAGAGATAGATATAATTTTTTGGATTCTGATTTAACTTTATTAGAAGCTGTATTTTATACAAGAGCAGTTCTTCGTGAAAGATTACAAAAAAATGGTATTGAAATGGAAGATAATATATCTAGACAATATGTTAAAGGTAAAAACTAGATTATAAGTAATTTAGTACTTATAGTCTTTTTTTTTTGGATGTGATAAAATTTATATAGTGGAGGATTAGTAAATGAAGAAGAATAAATCTTTAAAGAAAAGTACATTTGTT
>CAVLBI010000067.1:0-6491 GCA_963661295.1 bacterium | reverse complement strand
ATATTATATTCATTTTGTAAATTAATTGAAAGAGAATTTTTCTCTGTCACTAAAATATAACTATATTTTTTAAATAACTTTTTTACTTTTAAAATTTCTGCTAAATGTCCCCCTGTTGATGCAATAAACATGACTTCTACCACCTTGAACCTCCTAAAAAAATCATACGCCAAAGCATATGATTTATTAACTATTTACTTTTAGCCTTACTTTTTACTTGAATAAAGCAAATTAATCCAATAAGTGAAATTGCAACTATTAAATAATAACTATCACTAAATGTATTAGGATTAATTATATTGTTAATCTTATTATCTTTATCAGCATCATCAGCTACGTTAAAATCTAAATCAATATCAGATAATGTATTTTCGCCTAATTTATCAATATATTTAAAATCAGTTACTTTTAATAAAGCTAATATTTTATCTTCTATTGCATCTTCTGATGAAACTTCAAATGTTGCTATTTCAGTACTATCTTTAAAATCAACTAAAGAAAAATCATCATTTGAGTATTCTAATGAATATCCATCAGTAATTTCAGTTGCAGACCAATTATTGATTGGTTTAAAATTACTTATTTTTAATTTATCACTTGAAATATTAAATGATACATTATTTAATGCATATTTATATGAAAAACTAACTTTACATTTTGATGCTGTTCCTTTTTTTAATTTATTGTCATCACATGTAACTTTTAATGAAGGTTTTTCTTCTAGTACTTGATATAACCTATAGACATAAGAAGTATAGAATTCATATGTACCTGCATAAGAATCCTGTGTTACTCCACCTTCACAAACTTGATAATATTCATTTCCTTCATAACCACAGATATCATACTTTGTCTTATTTCCATAACTCTTATTATCAAATCTCCATCTTACAATTTCTCCATTAACAGCTGGTAAAGTAATATTACATTCGTTATCACCACTTCGACAAGAATAAAAATTAATTGCTTGTGAATGCCATGGGTCAACGTTATTATCATATCTTGAATTAAACACTTCATTTGCTGATGTTAAAAAATCATATTTTTTATATTTAATGTTACCATTAGAATCAACACTATCAATTATATAGTATTCAAAGTTAGTACTTCTTTCATCGTAATCGTGACGTGCTAATACATTTATATCCTCATAAGGAATCAAATATCTGGCATTATTAATATCAACATCATCACCACTAATTAGTTCTTTATTTTTCATATCATCTTCATTTACAGTCCAATAATAAGATTTAGCACTTACACTAAAAGGTAAAAATAAAGACACTAATAATATCAACAATACTTTACTCTTTTTATTCATATACACACTCTCCCTACCTTATAGATAAAGTATACAATAAAATTTAGAAAATTAAAACAAAAAATTAGAAATCCAAATTCCTAATTTTCTTGAGTTGGTCCTTTCCAGTTTTCAAACTTTTCTTTTAAGTTTTTTAACTGCTCAGTGCCAATTAATATCTCATTATCTGTCTCAGTTTTATCTTCTATTGCAATAGGATTACATCCGTCATCTACTAAATTATCAAGTTCATCTATAGAAAACATATTTCCACAATTTTGACATTGAATCTTATCTCCAACTTGTACAAAATAAGCATAAGGAGAACCTCCACAACTTTGACAAGTATCAACTACGACTTTAACATCACCTTTTGAATCTTTTACCGCAAGTAATCCAACAATAACTCCATCAACATCATAATTAATATAAGTTACTTTATCAGTTATTTTACTTTTATCAATTACAATTTTCCCATCTGAATTTGTTTTCGCATCCACTACTTCACCTACAGCTTCTTTTAAATTAACTGGCGTCTTTTCTTCAGTTGAATTATCATTACTACAACCAGTAATAAAAAACATTGAAGATAATATTACTAAAAATAATGCAATATATTTTTTCATTATACCTCCTCTATTTTAGTAACTTTATATTCTAAATCACTTATTCTTTTTTCAATATCTTCTCTATTTATTTTATCTGTATATGTAATAATAGCTTCCTTCTTATCTAAATTAACTTTTACTTTTGAAATATTATCAATACTTTTTAAAGTGCTTTCTACTTTACTAGCACAATGACCACACATCATACCATCAATTCCTACTATCATTTTATTTTTATTACTAAACATATTATTTACTCCTCCATTTTTTTAATCTTAAAGCATTTATTATTACTGTTAAACTAGATATTGTCATAGCACCACCAGCAATCATTGGATTCATTGAAATACCAAATGGCTTTAATAGTCCTATCGCAATAGGTATCATACAAACATTATAGAAAAATGCCCAAAATAAATTTTCTTTTATATTTATTAATGTTCTTTTACTAATATCTATCAAATTATAAATATTATTCAAATTATCATTCATTAAAATTACATCACTTGAGTTACCTGCAATATCAGTACCAGAATTTAAGCTTACTCCAATATCTGCAATTGCAAGACTTGGCGCATCATTTATTCCATCTCCTACCATCATAACACGTTCATTATCACTCATTATTTTTTTTACTACTTCACTTTTTTCTTTAGGTAAAACATTGGCAATTACTTCTTTAATTCCAATTTCTTCTGCAATTATTTTTGCCGTATTTTCATTATCACCAGAAAGCATTATAACTTTTTTATTATTTTTAAGTAATTTACTTACTACTCCTTTAGCTCCTTTTCTTACAATATCTTTCACTCCAATTAAAGCAATTACTTTATTCTCTTCCACAACATAAACAATACTGTTTCCAGATAAAGATAATTCACTCTCTTCAGACTCATACGTATTTTTAATTTTCAATTTAGTTAATACTTTACTATTTCCAATTAAATACTTTTTATCACCAATTGTCGCACTTAAACCAACACCTTCAATATTTTTAAAGTCCTTAACTTTCTTATCACACTTATATTCTTTAAATGCATTAGCTATTGGATGAGTTGAATTATTCTCAAGTGCAGAAGTTAACTTTAATAATTCTTTATCACTATAATCACTAAAATTAAATACCTTTGCAATTTTTAATAATCCATATGTTAATGTACCAGTTTTATCAAATATTATCGTATCAACTTTATTAGCATTTTCAAGTGTCTCTGATTTTTTAACGAGAATTCCGTTTTTTGCACATACTCCCTCTGATACTACTATCGCAAGAGGCGTTGCTAAACCTAAAGCACATGGACATGCAACAACTAAAACCGTAACACTTGCAGTAATTGCATCACTTAATTCCATCCCAAGAACTAAATATGATATAAATGTAATAAGTGCAATAATTATTATTCCAGGTACAAAATAACTACTTACTTTATCAGCTACTCTTGCAATAGGAGCCTTTGTATTTGTTGCCTCTACTACTAATCTTACAATCTCAGAAATAGTTGAATCTTTTCCAATCTTACGTGCTTCGTAATTAATTACTCCATCTATGTTATAAGACCCAGCAATCACCTTATCTCCTACACCCTTTTTTATAGGAATTGACTCCCCACTGATAAATGCCTCATCAAAATGTGACTCTCCACTAGTAATTACACCATCAACTGCTATTTTCATTCCTGGTCTTGCTATTAATATATCACCCTTATTAATCATATCAAGACTAACTTCAACTTCCTTATCATCTTTCTTTAATAAAGCAGTTTTAGGAGTTATTGTTACTAAATCTTTAATCGCATCTTTTGTCTTTTCTTTACTCATTCCATCTATATATCTTCCTAGTTTTATAAGATAAAGTATTATACAACAACTTTCAAAGTAAAGAGCCTCAACTGCCATTTCATTACCAATAAATATAAGTATCATATTATAAGTACTATATATAAAACTAGACATAACTCCAAGCATTACTAATGTATCCATATTAGGAGATTTATTTTTAATATTATTAATTCCACTAATTATTATATCTCTTCCAAAATATATAAAATATAAAGTAAATATAAATAAACACACAGAGTAATTAATAGGATACTTCATCATATTAAGAAATGGAATTACTGGAAGACCAACCATATGTGACATAGAAATATATAACACAATAAGTGCAAGTGTTCCATTAACAAGTAAATATTTATTTTTATTATCTTTCTTATTATCATCACGCTCATCATATTCACCTAGCGATTTGAATCCAGCATCACTCACAAATCTATTTAAATCATCTAAATTCAACTTTTCTTCATCATAACTTATACTTGCAGTTGCCATTACTAAATTTACTAAAGCATCATCAACTCCCTCTTGCTTACTTAAATACTTTTCTAAAGAAGATGAACAAGCACTACAAGTCATACCATCTATTTTTAAAATAACTTTTTTCATATTAAGCCTCCTTAAAATACCTTTTATCATCAATAACTTTAATAGTATTATTAATCATATTCATCCAACAATTCATTGTAAATTCACCAGTCTTATTAGGCATAAACCAAATGATATTTTTTCCCACATTCAAATGTTTCTTAATAGAATACTCTGAAATCACAACCTCATTATTACAACCAGTTAAATATTCTTTCGAAACATTTATAATAAGCTTAACTTTAATACCCTTCTGTACAATTATATCATCATATGAAGAATAAGATAAATCAATATTAACTTCCTGATAACCATCCTTAATAACAGAAGCAGTATAGTCCCCATAATTATTAAAAATAGAATTAATATTAAATCCCAACGTACTAATACCTCTACTAATCATAACAAAAGATAAAAGGAGTATTAAAACAGAAGCAATCTTATTAATTATAACTTTACATTTACTATTTAAAATATTTACTAAAAACCCAGCAAAAAACATCAAAGGCACAGTTCCTATACCAAACATAAACATAGAAAAAGCACCACTAATAAAACTACCAGTTGATAAAGCATATACCTGCATTGCTTGTAAAGGACCACATGGCATTAACCCATTACAAAGTCCAATTATAAATGGATTCTTATTTCTTAACTTATATTTAAAATGAACACTTTTTATCTTTAAAATACCAAGCATATTAAGTGCCATTAAAAACATAATTATCGCAGAAATTAAAATTATTACCCCAGAAATAGTATCATTAAAATAAATTACTCCTCCAAGTAAACCAACTACTCCACCAATAATAGTGTAAGATAAAACTCTTCCAACATTATATAATAATGGTCTTTTAATACTATTCTTACCTCCAACAGCACTCATTAAATTAATAGCCCCACACATACTAATACAATGAATACTAGTAAGAAGCCCAATTACAAATAACATAGAATATGATACACTACTATCAATTTCTGGTATAACATTAAATATATTATACCCAAAAATCTTATAAAGAATTAAAAACAAAATAACTATACATAAACTAATCAAAACAAATTCATATAATTTAATATTGTCTTTTAAGTCATTAATATCATTACTGATATATTCATTACTTGTAATATACCCACTATCATTAATAGTTTCAATAATTCTTTTCTTACTTAAATATCCACTATAAGTAATACATGCTATATAATTATAAAAACTAACATCTTTGATATTATTAATAGAAAGCAAATTATTCTTAATTACACTTTCACAATGACTACAATGCATACCATCTATTTTTACATAAATTTTAGGCACAATATCACCTCTTTTCCAATAATACAAAAATTTATTTCAAAAAAAAATAAACTCATAGTTGAAACTACTCAACTACAAGTTGAAAAATCATTTACAATTCTCTTCTATTATTATAGGTAACTCATAAGTAATATTTTTATTATCTTCTGAAACAACAACTATTTCTAGTACTAATTTAGATTTACTAAACATAGGACAATTCGCAACTTGATGATCCATTCTAACTTTAACATTCTTTAAAAAGGAAACAAGAGTCTCATTCCTACCACTATCACAAGAATTAATCTTAGTTTTTACATTATCTTTTTCTTCATACAATGTACACTTTAAACTCTTATAAACTAATGAAGAATCATCCCCAGTATAATCAACATTATTAATAATTAAAGAAGTTCTATTATCAGTCTTAACTACAGTACCAGATATATTGAAGTCACTATTATTAGTATGTACTTCATTTATTTTATAATTATCTTTATTACTACTAAAGTAAATATAAAAACCAAAAATAATTATAATAATTACAAGTAAAATAAATAAACAAATATAAATATAATTAAACTTATCCCTACATTTATTTCCACAATTACAATTATCTTTTTCTTCTCCACTAATAATTTCATCTATTCTAACATTAAATAAATTACTTATTTCTTTTAAAGTACTCATATCAGGTAAATTCTTACCATTTTCCCACTTAGAAACAGCCTGAAAAGTAACTCCTAACTTATCTGCAAACTCTTTCTGTGACAAGTTATTTTTTTTTCTTAATTTTCGAATAAATTCACCAATTTTTTCTTGATTCATAAAATAACCTCCACTACAAATAACACAACAATTATAACAT
>CAVLBI010000066.1:0-3625 GCA_963661295.1 bacterium | reverse complement strand
TTTAGCACATAATAAAACACTAGCTGGTCAGTTATATTCGGAGTTAAAGGAGTTTTTCCCAGAAAACCATGTTGAATATTTTGTATCTTATTATGATTATTATCAACCAGAAGCATATGTTCCATCAACTGACACTTATATAGAAAAAGACTCATCAATTAATGATGAAATAGATGAACTACGTCATGCCGCAACTTCAGCACTTATTAGTAGAAGAGATGTAATAGTAGTATCATCTGTATCATGTATTTATGGTATTGGTGAAGTAGAAGAATATAAAAATAAAATGTTAACTCTAAGAGTTGGAGAAAACACATCAAGAGAACAAGTTCTAACAAAGTTAGTTGAAATGTTATATGAAAGAAATGATTTAGACTTTAAACGTGGAACATTCAGAGTAAGAGGAGATACTTTAGAAATCATTCCTGCAAATCAAAACACAATAGGATATAGAATAGAATTTTTTGATGAAGAAATAGATAGAATTTGTGAAATTGATACCCTAACTGGTACCATATTAAAAAATATGAAAAATGTAAGTATCTTCCCAGCAAGTCACTTTGTAGTTAGTGATGAAAAATTAAAATCAGCAATTGAAAGAATAAAACTAGAATTAAAAGATAGATTAGAAGTCTTAAAAAGTGAAAATAAATTACTTGCCGCAGAACGCCTAGAACAAAGAACTAATTATGATTTAGAGATGTTAGAAGAAACAGGATTTTGTTCAGGAATAGAAAACTATTCTGCTCCAATGGCAGGAAGAAAAGCAGGAGAAACTCCAACTACATTAATGGACTTCTTCCCAGATGATTATTTATTAGTAGTAGATGAATCTCACGTTACACTACCACAAGTTAGAGGTATGTATAATGGGGATAGAGCCAGAAAAATGAATTTAGTAGATTATGGCTTTAGACTTCCAAGTGCTCTAGACAACAGACCATTAAAGTATGAAGAGTTTGAAAAAAAGATAAATCAAGCTATTTATGTTTCCGCAACACCTGGAGATTTAGAGTTAGAACATACAAACAATAAATATGTAGAACAAATTATTAGACCTACTGGTCTATTAGACCCAACAATAGAAGTAAGAAAAACAGAAGGACAAATTGATGATCTTGTTGGTGAGATAAATGAAAGAATCAAAAAAGATGAAAGAGTATTAATCACCACTTTAACTATTAGAATGGCAGAAGAGTTAACTAACTATCTAAAAGAATTAGATATAAAAGTTGCTTATCTTCATAGTGAAGTAAAAACATTAGAAAGAATGCAAATAATTCATGACGTAAGAGCTAAAAAATACGACGTTCTTGTTGGAATCAACCTATTAAGAGAAGGTCTTGATATCCCAGAAGTATCATTAATTGCCATACTTGATGCCGATAAAGAAGGATTCTTACGTAGTACAAGAAGTCTTATTCAAACTATTGGAAGATGTGCCAGAAATGCTAATGGTCACGTTATAATGTATGGTGATAAAATTACAGACTCTATGAATGAAGCAATCACAGAAACCGCAAGACGTAGAAAAATTCAAGAAAAATATAATGAAGACCGTGGCATAGTTCCGCAAACTATAAAGAAAGATATAAGAGACATTATCACAAATAATGCTAATGCTGATACAAAGACAAAGAAGAAGAAAACTAAGAAAGAAATAATGAAAGAAATAGATAGTATCGAAGCAGAAATGCGAAAAGCTGCGAAAGACCTTGACTTTGAAAGAGCCATGGAATTACGTGATATCTTATTTGAGATGAAGACTGCACTATGAAAAAATACAAAAAAATTTATATAGAAATTACCAATAATTGTAATTTAAGTTGCAGTTTCTGCAGTGAAGTAAAAAGAAAAAGAAGATTTATGACAAGAGATGAATTCGAAAATATTTTAATAAAAATAAAAGACTACACTGACTACATTTATCTTCATATTAAAGGAGAACCACTACTTCATCCAAATATTATAGAGTTCTTACGCCTTGCAGAAAAGTATAGCTTAAAAGTTAATCTCACAACAAACGGAACTTTATTTAGTAAAATGGCAAAAGAACTAAGTGAATGTAAATCATTACACAAAATAAATTTTTCCCTTCACTCAGAGAATAATCTTGATAATTACTGTGAAGAAATATTTAAAAATGTGGAATTATTAAAAGATAAAATTGTAATATACCGTCTTTGGACATTAAAAAATAATGAATTAGATAGTAAGTCACAGGAAATTGTTAATAAAATAAAAGAGTATTATAATTTACCACAAGAAACTGTTAATAAAATTTATACATCTAATAACATAAAAATAAAATCCACAATATATGTGGATAAAGATAATGAGTTTTCTTGGCCAGAAGTAACAACTCATAAAAGTAATGGTTACTGTTATGCCTTAAAAACTCAAATAGGTATATTAGTAGATGGAACATTAGTTCCGTGTTGTCTTGACTCAAACGGAGTAGTTAATCTTGGCAATATCTTTAAAGAAAGCCTAGAAGAAATAATTAATTCAGAAAAATACACATCTTTACAAAAGTCATTTCAAGATAGAAAACCTTGTGAAGAATTATGTAAATCTTGTACTTTCAAAGAAAGACTTAATAACTAATTTTATTTACTAAATACATCTTCTAAAGCTTCAAATCTACTTCTATCATATTTATAATTAATTTCCTTATTCTTGATTCTATAAGCTTCAAGGATTTTTTCTTTTAAAACATCTTCTCTGCCATCATTAAAGTCATCTAAAGATATTACAATTCCATTAACTCCATCAACAACGCCTAACTCAGATATTGCTGGTATATCACAAACCATAACCTTTACATTAGAAGATAATGCTTCTGTCAATGAATAAGATAATGCCTCAGTCCTACTAAATTGAACTAAGTAATCAGCATCTTGTATATAATCAATTATATTAGTAACGCAATTTCTAAATAACACTCCACCATGATTAGCCTCAACTACATCAGTAAACACTTCCCAAGTATATGGAATATTTAATTCATCGAGAATCATTCCCATCTTCTTTATTCTATCAATTCCTTTCTCAGGAGCATTTCTTAAAGCAGAAACTAATTTTAAATGTGGTTTAATCTTTGTCTTATCAAAAGTATATGGATTATAAATATATTCAATATTATTAGTAGGAAAATAACCAATTGCTCTATCCCTAGAAACACGAGATACCGCAATATATCTATCATAAATATCATTATAAAACCTAGCAGATGCTTCATAATCAGCCATATTTCCATGAATAAACATACTACATTCATCTAAACTATAAATATTCATAGGATAAAAATAAGTAGAATATGTAGTAATTAATTTAACGCAAACATAGTCAATTGAAGAATCATACTTAACACATTTAAAATATTTACTAAACTCACTTAAAATAACATTATTAATCTCAGTATAAATAAGACAAATATCTAAAGAAGGAAAAGCCTTATGAATCTCTCTTAACCATGTTATATAACCGTTAAATAATCCATTACAAAAGTTCCCCATATAAATAATATTTTTAAAGTATTTAGCTTCTTTTCTATTAACAAGTCCACAAATATTAATAAATTCTCCATCTTTATTATGAAAATATATTAAATCAGTAATAACAC
>CAVLBI010000065.1:0-15963 GCA_963661295.1 bacterium | reverse complement strand
ATATATTGTTCTTTACTTAATAATAATTAACATAATAGAATTTATAATAATAGGCTTAGATAAATTATTAGCAATTAAACATAAATATAGAATTCCAGAATTTACTCTACTATTTTTATCCGCAATTGGAGGAAGTATAGGTGCAATTATAGGAATGTTCTTCTTTCATCACAAAACAAAAAAATCAAAATTTAGAATTCTATTCCCACTATTTTTAATACTTCATATTATTATAATTTACTACATATAAAAAGCACTTCACTTGAAGTGCTTATTTTTTATAATGTTTCAGTGTCATCTTTTTTTACTGATTCTGATAAAGTAGTTCCTAAAGTTGCTAAGTTTTGTAACTCACTAGGTACAATAATTTTAGTTGCATTACCGTTAGCAACTTCTACCATTGCCTCATAACTCTTTAGTTTTAAAACTGCTTCATCCATATCTGCAGATTTTAGTAATTTTAAACCTTGAGCAGTAGCTTCTTGAATCTTAATTATTGCTTCAGCCTCACCTTCTGCAGCTCTAATCTTAGCCTCTTTTTCTGCATCAGCTCTAAGAATAGTAGATTCTTTTTCACCCTCAGCAATTAATATAGCAGATTTTTTTTCTCCTTCTGCCTTAAGGATTGCTTCACGTCTTTCACGTTCTGCTCTCATTTGTTTTTCCATAGACTCTTGAATATCACGAGGTGGTAAAATATTTTTAACTTCAACACGAGTTACTTTAACACCCCAAGGATCAGTAGCCTCATCCAAAATACTTCTCATCTTAGTATTAATCACATCACGAGAAGTTAAAGTCTCATCAAGTTCTAACTCACCAATAATATTACGTAAAGTTGTTGCAGTTAAATTCTCAATTGCATTAACTGGATTTTCAATACCATAAGTATATAATTTAGAATCTGTTATTTGAAAATAAACCACTGTATCAATTTGCATAGTAACATTATCTTTAGTAATAACTGGTTGTGGTGGGAAATCCTTAACTATTTCCTTTAAACTAACATTATTCGCAACTCTTTCAATAAAAGGAATTACATAATGTAAACCAGTTTGCATAGTTCTATGATATGCACCAAGTCTTTCTACAACATAAGCTCTTGATTGTGGAATTATTTTAACTCCTGAAGCAGCAATCACTACTAGTACAATAAGTACAACTAAAACCATCTATTTATCCTCCTTTTCGACAATAAGTTTTACACCTTCGATATTTATAACTTTAACTTTTTCACCAACAGCAATTTTCTTCTTACTACAAGCTGTCCAATAATTACCAAAGACCTTAACTTCACCATAGTCATCAGGAGTAATTTCTTTAGTAACTTCTCCAATTTTACCTATAACTCTATCAGAATTTGTTGGTACAAATGAAGTTTTCTTAAGCTTCTTAGCAAGTGGTTTAGTAATAAGTAAAGCAACTACACTAACAACAATGAATACTAACATTTGAATATAGAAATTATCAGTAAAATAAGCTAGTATCATAGAAACAAATGCCCCAATAGCAAACCATATAGAAACTAAATTAACAGTAACTAACTCAATTTCTAAAAAAAGTAAAAAAGCTAATAACCATCCAAAAACCATAAAACTCACCTCTACTTAAATTATATGTTAAAAATTTGTCGTTTTCAACAAAAATGATAAAAGAAATCATTGTTTAAGAACGAATAATATATTATAATAAAAACAAAGATAGGTGACTTACGATGAAACTGAATTTAAAAGAGTTAAGAATTCTTGCTGTAATCATCGGAATTTGGGGATTTGTATTGCTAGGTAGTGGTATTACAATGAATTATTCAACTAAAACTGTTATTAAAACAACATACAGTTTAAGTGTAGATAAAAAGAAAATTTCTGAATCACAAGCAAAGAAAAATGAAATAAAACTTAAAAATATAACTATTTATGTAAATAATCCAATCAGTGTCAATATAGAAGATTATTTAGAAAACCCAGAACAAATTGATTCAAAACTACTTGAGACAATGACAATTGATACATCTCTTGTAAATATAAATCAAGCAGGTACTTATACATACACAATAAAAAGTAATAAGAAAAAATATACTGGAACAATAACAGTAAAAGAAAAAGAATTACCAGATGTTGCATTTACATTAAAAAATCTTGAATTTACAATAGGAGATTCAATATCTACAAACCCAAGATCATATATTAATGAAACAATTACTGATGAAGTATATAACGCCTTAACATTAGACCTATCACAAGTAATATCAAATACAGAAGGAACATATCAATATTATATAACTTATAAAAACACGACATATACTGCACAAATAACAATTAAAGCCCCAGGTCCAAAAGTTACTGGACCAAATAATGCTAGTGATAATACACAAAAAGAAGAAGACAAAGATCAAACAACTGAAAAGCAAAATTAAAAGAGTTCACAAGAACTCTTTTTTTAACTTAAATTAATTATATTACCATCGACAACATCAATTTTCTCATAATTTGGTTTTCTAGAAAGTCCAGGCATTGTCATAATATCACCTAACAAAACAGTAATAAATCCTGCACCCCCATATAGTCTTATATCACGAACAGTAACTTCAAAATCACTAGGTACTCCAACTTTATTTTTATCATCAGAGAAAGAATATTGAGTCTTCGCAACACAAACTGGAAGATTAGTCATATTATTTTCCTCAATTACATTGATTTTTTCCATAATCTCATCAGAAATATTTACACTTTTCGCTCCATATATCTCACAACACACTTTATTTATCTTACTAACAATATCAGCATCAACTTCATATAAATATTTAAATTCATTATTTTTACTACAACAATCAATAACCTTATTTGCTAAATCAATTGCGCCTTCTCCACCCTCAACATAAGCAGTAGAAGAACTAAAAACATAACCAGTACTATCACAATGATTTTTTACTATACAAATTTCTTCATCAGTATCAGTATCAAATTTATTTAAACAAACAATTATATTAACACCATATTTTTTCAAATTTGAATAATGTTTATCAAGATTTTTTAATCCTTCAACCAATGCCTCGTCATTTTTTTCAAATATTTTATCTTTAGAAACTCCTCCATGATACTTTAAAGCTTTAATAGTCGCAACTAAAACAACACAATTAGGTTTTAAATTACCAGTTCTACACTTTATATCAAAAAACTTTTCCGCACCTAAATCTGCTCCAAAGCCAGCTTCTGTAACAACATAATCAGCATAAGATAAAGCTGTTTTTGTAGCAACTATACTATTACATCCATGAGCTATATTCGCAAAAGGACCACCATGAATAATTGTAGGAGTATTCTCAAGTGTCTGAACAAGATTAGGAGCAAAAGCATCTTTTAATAAAGCAACTAGCGCCCCCTCTATCTCTAAATCTTTTACATAAACATATTTATTATCTTCATTAATTCCAACAATAATATTACCAAGCCTATTTCTTAAATCATCCAAATCAGTTGCTAAACAAAATAAAGCCATAACTTCACTTGCAGAAGTAATTGTAAAAGAATCACATCTTGTACCAAGATCAACAGTTCTTAAAGCCCTATCATTAACATCCAAACATCTATTAAATAAAACTTCTTTTATTCCTAAACTATTACCAAAATAAATATGATTGTCAATAGCAGCACTAATTAAATTATTAGCAGATGTAATAGCATGAAAGTCTCCAGTAAAGTGTAAATTAATATCTTCCATAGGAACAACTTGACTATAACCTCCACCAGTTGCTCCTCCTTTCATACCAAAAACAGGCCCCATAGATGGTTCTCTCAAAGCAATGATACACTTCTCATTCATTCTATGTAATGCATCCCCTAGCCCTATACTAACAGTAGTTTTACCTTCTCCCAAAGGAGTAGGACTAATTGCCGTAACAAGTATTAACTTGCTATTATTATCACGAAAACAAGGCTTAATCTTTGCCTTATACTTACCATATACTTCAATATTATCACTATCTATACCAATACTATCAGCAATATCAATAATATTTAATTTTCTACTATTTCTAGAAATATCTATGTCATTCATAAACAACACCTCAAAATTATTATATCATACTATCAAACTTTTTTATTCATAACAGTACACCAATTAAAAACAAAAAATTCACTAAGAAAAAAATTAAAATTCATATATAAAATATCTCTCAAATTAAGAAAACATCGATTTGTATTATTAAAATAAATTTGATAGTATCTAGCCATTAAGAAAAAAAAGGAGGGATTTTTATCAAAAAAATATTTTTCTTAATAATAGCATTTTCATTAAGTATTCTAGGAATAATAAATGTAAATGCAGAAAGTGCAAATTTCTATGAAGCAGAATATATCGATAATATTTATATGATTAAATATCAGCCATCTACTAAAACAAAATATTATCAAAAAGCCAGGTTCTTTAGAAGAACAGGTGACAATCAAACTGCATATTGTTTAGAACCATTCACAATGTTTCAAAATTCAAATTATACATCGACCATTACCCCAAGAAACCTTTCACAAGAGCAAATGGATAGAATTAAAAGAATTATATATTTTGGATATGGATATGGAAATCATTGGGATGGAAAATGGTATGCCATAACCCAATTAATGATCTGGCAAACAGCCCAACCAGATGGTGACTACTATTTCACAGATAAATTAAATGGAAATAGAGTAAATTATTACGACCAAGAAATTAATGAGATAAATTCACTAATTTCAAATAGTTATATCAAACCATCTATCATAAACAAAGACTATTATTTTATAAAAGGCAAAAATGGAATTCTAAAAGATACAAACAATGTATTAAATAACTATAAAACAACAAATAATAATATAAAAATAAGTAACAACTCTCTAATAATTAATAATATTGATGAAGGTGACTATAAAATAACATTAATTAAAGATAACAAAAAACACAACAAACCAATATTATTTTATCAAGCAGAAAACAGTCAAAATCTTATAAATGTAGGAGACATAGAATCAGAACAAGTATCATTAAATATTCATATATTAAAAACAAAAATATCAATTACTAAAATAGATAAAGATACAAACTCCATAACAGTATCCGGCAATGCCTCCCTAGACGGTGCTAAATATAAATTAATGGATAGTAATAAAAATGAAATTCAAATACTAGAAATAAAAAATAATGTTGCTGAAATCGAAAACCTACAATTTGGAAAATATTATCTCCAAGAAATAGAACCTGGTGTTGGATACACATTAGACGAAACAATCTATGAAATAATAATAGACAAAGATAATACAATCAAAGATTTAATATTAAAAAACAAAGTAATCGAAAAAGAAATTACGATTGAAAAACAATATGGAGAAGGAACTATATTCAAAGGAGAAAAAAATATAGAATTTGAAATTTATGATTCAAATGGTACTTTAATTAAAACAATAAAAACTGATGATGCAGGAATCGCAAAAATAACTCTACCTTATGGAAAATATAAAATTGCTCAAAAAAATACAACAGATGGCTACACAAAAATATCTCCATTCGACATAATAGTAGAAAACCAAACAAATGAAACAATTACCCTAAAAGACTATAAAATACAAGTACCAAATACCCATATATCTTTATTCACTTACCTTAGTAAATTACTTTTCCAAATATTAATACTAGTATGCTAAAAAAATATAAATCTATATTATTAGTCCTAACAATACCCTTACTTGTAATTCTCATAAATTATAAATTTATAAATAAACAAAATACGCCCCTTAATTCTAATATAAAAATAATAAATAGTATTAAAAATATAACAAATATAGATAATATAGAAAATAAAGATATAATAGGTACATTAATAATAGATAAAATTAAATTAAAAGAAAATTTATATAATATTAATAGCCCTAAAAATAATGTAAATGAACATGTAACTATATTAAAAGAATCAATAATGCCAGATCAAGACAACAGTATAATGTTTCTCGCAGCTCATTCTGGCATCGGAAAAATAGCATATTTTGAAAAACTTGATAAACTTCAAGAAAATGATATAGTAATACTCATTTATAAAGATAAAACGTTCAAATATAAAGTAAAAAGTATTTATGAAGAACAAAAAAATGGTTATATTGATATAAATAAAGAAAAATCAAATCAATTAATTTTAACAACTTGCTCTCCAAAGAAAAAAGACAAACAATTAATAGTAAATTGCACAGAAATAGAGTCCACAAAGTGAACTCTATTTTAATATTTCAACAGCTTTTTGTATTTGTAAATCATTTTCATAAGTTGGATTACTATAATAACTTTGCTCAAGCTCAACATTAATATCAGGATTAAGTCCAACTCCATCAATACTCTTGCCTTTAGATGTTAACCATTTTTCAGTAGTATACTTAAAACTAGTACCAGATGATAACTTAATTGTTTGTTGAACAGTTCCTTTTCCATATGTCTTTGTACCAACAACAGTAACATTTTTATAATTATCTTTAAAACAACTTGCCATAACTTCACTTGCAGATGCACTATTACCATTTACTAAAATAACGATAGGATAATTTCTTTTCTCATTAGAAGAAGAATATATCTTAGAAACTTTATTTTTATTTTTTAATTCGTATAAAACTGTTTTCTTATCAAAAAACATACTAAGTATATCTCTAGTCTGAGATAAATGACCACCAGGATTATCACGTAAATCAATAATTAAAGCCTCAGCTTTTTTCTTTTCCATTCTATTAAGATTCTTTTTAAATTGTTTATAGGTATTAGAAGCAAAAATATCAACATTGATATAACCAATCTTTTTGCCATTTTCCTCCAAAAGATGACTTGTTACATTTTCTATTTCAATAATGCCTCTTTTAACAGTTATGTTTTTAGTTGTATCACCTCTTTTAATCTTAATCTTTACCTTAGTACCAGACTTTCCCTTAATTAAACTAGTAAGTTCTTCACCATAAACACCTTTTACACTTTTACCGTCAACACTAAGTATAATATCATTAACTTTAAGTCCAGCCTTATCTCCTGGGCCATCTTCATCAACCTTAATTATTTGGTTATATTCATCACTATACATAATAGTAACTCCAATACCAACAAAGTAACCATCAACACTTTCATTAAAAGACTCTGTAGTTTTATTATCCATAAAAGATGAATAAGAATCATCAAGTGAACTAACCATTCCCTTAATCGCATTATCTGCGAGACTATCCTCATCTACATCATCATAATAATTATCCTTTATTGTATTATAAGTAGAAATAATTTCCTCTAAATTATGATCACTTTTTATAGCTTTAATAGGGGTGCTTGTATAAGTAAGAATATAACCGACAATAATACCAAATATAATAGATATAAATGTAACTATAATTACCTCAAAAATAGAAAATTTAGAATCACCGTCTAAATCAAATCCTAATTCATTAAAAATACCAGACTTTTTTTCAAATAAAGAGTCCTTCTCCTTCTTAACTTTCTTTTTTCTCATAAAGCACCTTCTTTACTCTATAATTAATAATATCATAATCAAAAAAATTTTATAACTAAAATACCCATAAAAAGAAAAAAAGACATAAATTTGTCTTTTAACCTAAATAATCTGAAATACTATCTTGTCCCTCTATATATTCATCAACCTTATTATCAACAAACTTAATAAGTGTTAATCCATTAATATGCATATCTTCTACACTACTTGGATTAGTATTTGAATCATCACTAGAATAATTTTTATTAAGACCATCACTCATATCAACTTTATAAATAGGTAAATGACTATCTTTGTTTTTATAAGTTGAAACTAAGGTACTAACTGTACTAGACAAATCACTATCACTACCATCATAATATAAAACTAAATAAGTAGAATCCTCCATTGAAAAACTTCTTCCAATTACAATATTATCATAAGATATAGAAGTACTAGATGACGAACTATTTGAACTACTACTTGAACTAGTAGTAGAAGTATTACTAGAGTTAGATGATGAACTACTACTGTCTTTACTAATAAACACTGTTAAAAAGTAGAAAGCACAAAATACACAAATTATAATACATACCACAATTATCTTTCCAGATATATCGGGACCAATCATACCAACACTATCAATTTTCTTTCTTTCTTTTTTTAGTGCTTTTTCTAATTCTTTCTTACCCTTTTCTTCATCAATAGCTTTACATTTAACAGCTTTTTTTTCTTCAGTATCAACATTTCTTTCAGATTTAACACTATCATTTTTATTTTCATTTATACTTTTTTTAGATTTAGTATTGCTTTTTTTAGTTGTACCATTTTTTGTCTTAGTACTATTTTTCTTAGTATTAGTTTTATCTTTTTCCACAACCTCTTTTTTTGCACTCTTTTTTGTTTCTTCTTCTTTTTCCTTTTTACTTGCCATATTAATCACCAAATCAATTATAACATAAAGATTTGATTAAAGTCTATTATTTAAGAGCAGTAACAGTACCAATAGAAGATGCCACATCAAGCATTTCATCCTTACTTAAATCTTCACTAACAATATAATATTCTGTATTACCGCGAGTCCAAGATAAAGAATTATCACCCATAACACCTAAAGTATCTAATAGTTGAAAAGGTTCACCAGATGAAGGAATTACAGTAAACTCAGAAAATACATCTGCAGTTTCTTCAACAAGAAGAAAGTTCTTCTCTCCCTCATAAGTCATAATAACCCTTTCCCCTTTATCTTTAGAAACTTTCTCTTCATTAACTAACTTAGTACCACTAGGTAATATTAATGGATATAAAGTATCCTCTAAACTACTAGTTTCTTTAGTAGACTCAGTATTTTCATCATTACTATTCTCTACATCAATAATACTATCAACATCAAAATAATTATTAGAGAATTTTTCAGTAAACTTAATACTATCAAATTTCATAGTCATAACCTCAACGCCATCTTTATCATAAACAATAACCTTATTAAGTTCTAAATTTTTAGAAAATTCTAACTTTTGCTTTACAAGCTTACTATTATTAGCGTAATTAACTTTAGTTGTTATATAATACTTATCATTCTTTTTTACCATAGAAGAATCTGTATCATTACTAATATCATTTCCGAGCGCATTAAGTAAATACACTTGTGAATTATCATATGGCCAATCACTTTGAAACTTAAAGCTTTTATTAAGTGAAGGAGTAAGTACATAAACACCATCATCATTTTTTAAAATAACCTGTTTATGACCATTTGCTTTATTAGTTAAAACGACTTTATAATATTTATCTTTTTTATATCCTACTTCAACATTATAATTATAAACATCATCATTATTATTTATAGATAAACTTCCTTTTAACTTATAACTGTTTTTCTTATCAAAATTTTTAATAATATCTTTTTTTGCATTTCCACTACTAGAACAACCAGTAATACATACGCAAGTAATTAATAATATAATAAATATTTTTTTCATATTACTCTCCAATCTAATATTACATATGTAAATAGATTTCGATTTATTACAAAAAAAAGAGAACTAAATTTAGTTCTCTAAATACTTATTTCTTAGAAATTACAACTTTAACTTTCTTTATCTTAGAAGCATAAGATAATTTCAAGTCTGAACCAGTAACTTTAACTTCAACTTCATGTGTACCTTCACCTAAATTCTTAAGATCTACATAAGCTGTAATATCACTAGATTTCAAATTCTTTAATGCTTCTTCACTACCAGTAACAACTGCCGTAATCTTAGCATCAGCCGCTGATGCTGCATTCGCTACTAAGCCTTCACCGATATTTCTAGTTGAAACCGATATATCCTCAAATTCTTTCTTACTAGAATCATCTACAACTACTTTTACTGTCATAGACTTAGAACTCAATTCAGTAATACCTTTAGGTTTACTTAAAGTAACATTGTATTCTTTATTCTTATCTAATCCATCAACATCAATTTCAACTTCAAATTGTTCAATCTTATCAATAGCAGACTGTTCACCATAAACAGTAATTGTTGATAAACTAGACTCCATAGATTTAATTGATTTACCAAATGCTAAATTTCCTTTTGGAACAACTCTAACCGGAACTTCCTTACTTGGAGAAGTTATTTTTACATTAGCAGTTACAGTCTTTGGAACTATCTCAACATCGTCTAATACTTTACCACTATTATCATAAGCCACAAGAGGAATATCTTTAACAGTAATCTCCCCAGCTTTTGGATTTGCAATTTCATCAACATCAAGTAAAGCTTTAACAGAAGCAACCTGATCTAACTTATATTGTGCACCCTTAATAATAACATCTGTTCTATCAAGTTCAACATCACTAATATATAACTTACTATCTAAATTATCTCGATGTAATATATCATAAGTAAGATTCTTTGTTTCACTAACTTTTTCATATATAGTAACTGTTACGGTAGATGGATCAAGTTTATAATCAAGCGATTTTAATCTCTGCGTATATTTCAACGTCACCTTATGATTACCAGGCTTTAAACCAGTTAAATCAACAGATACTCCTTTAGATGGAGACTGTTTTGCTAAAAATATGTGTCTTCTTTGACCAATTAAAGTTATATCAACAGTCTTAGGTAAACCTTCCACAACATATAACTCTTCATTATAAACTGCAGTAACGGGTTGATCATATAATATTTCTGCATATTGATCAATCATAACACTTGACTCTCTATCTATTAAAACAAACATACCAAATGCTAAAACTAAACTAAATACAAGTAAAGTTGATTTTTTATTAGAAAGTCTATTAAATGACTTAGCACTTTCTTTTCCAAGCTCCATTATTTTTAGTATTAATTTTGTTATTGGCGTTATTAACCATTTATCAAAGAATAATCCAATATGACGAAAAATTCTTCCTATTCCATTACCTATCTTTTTCATATATCTCTTCCTCATCTACATTGTCTTCATCATCTTCATTATAATCCAAATCTTGTTTAGGTTTTAATTCGTCAATTAACATCATTCTTACATCATCAAGTGTTAAGTTGTATAACATCTCTCCCTTTAAAGCTATTGAAACTCTACCAGTTTCCTCAGAAACTACAATACAAATTGCATCAGTTTCTTCAGATAAACCAAGAGCTGCTCTATGTCTTGTTCCAAGTCTTCTATTTAACTTAGGACTACTACTAGTAGGGAAAACAGCTCCAGCACAAGTTATTCTATCGCCTTGAATAATAACACCACCATCATGTAATGGATTTCCCTCATAGAAAATTGCAATTAACAAATCACTTGATAAATCAGCATATAATTTTTTTGCTTTATCAATATAATTTCCCAAACTAATATCACGTTCAAGAACAATCAAAGCACCAATTCTTTCTTTTCTTAAATAATCAATTGCACTAACAAGTTCGTAAACTAAATGCTCTCTTTCATCAACCGTTAAAGTTTTATGTCTTCCTAACAATTGATTACGTCCTAATTGTTCAAGAATTGTTCTAATTTCAGGTTGAAAAATAACAATAATTGCAATAGGTCCCCATTGAATAATATAATCAAGCAAATATCCAACAGTAACCAAACTCAACCAGCTACTAATAACCTTCAAAATTATTATAAATAAAAGTCCTTTAAAAATTAAAGATAACTTAACATTATTTTTTATATTTTTTAAAATAAAATAAAATATTAACCATACTAAAGAAATATCTATAATTTTTCTAATTACAGTCAATACATCAGATAGAGTTATAACCATCTCTTCATCTCCTTATCTTTCAAGTACATAAAAAATATATTAATAAATAATATATTTTCAAACCCTATACCTGTATTAATATGATAACATTTTATAAATAATTTATCAACATAACTACCTAATTTTTTTTAAGAAAAAAAGAGCTATTTTTTATAAGTCTCATTAGCTCTTTTCATTTTAGTCAACATCTTAAAATCTCTATTTCCTAAATCTGCATCCTTAGGTTTATTTTCCTTAACTTTCTCTATTACTCCAAAATTAATTTTTTTATCCTCTTTAGATGCATATATAACTTTTACTCTTAGCCTATCACCAATATAATAATCTTCAAATCCATCCATAGAAACCATAGAATGTTGCTCAGGATTAGAACAATACTCACCCTTTAGAGCCTTTATTCTAATATATCCTTCTATAGTATTATCAAGTTCAACAGTCATACCATTATCACCAATAGAGATAATTGTACACTCATACTCATCACCAATATGATCTTCCATATATTCACAGCACTTCATTTTAAGAGTTGCATCTTCACAATCATCAGCATTCTTTTCAAGCCTTGATGTTCTATCTCCAATTTCTGGAAGACGAACAGCCCAACTATCTGAACCTTTCTTACCCTTTCCAGCTTGAATATCTTTTATAATTCTATGAACAGTTAAATCTGGATATCTTCTGATAGGTGATGTAAAGTGACAATAATTATCTTTTGCTAATCCATAATGTCCAATATTATTAGGACTATATTTTGCACGAGAATTACATTTTATTGTTTCAAGAGTTAAAAGTCCAGATAATCCTCCTGCATTACTTACATGTTCAATTAACTCTTGCATATATTTTCTGTTTTCCACGATATCTTCACCACAAACATTAGAACTATCCATAAACGAATAATTAATCGCTCCTAAAAATTGTAGTAATTCATCTAACTTCTCAGCATTAGGTTTATCGTGAACTCTATGTAGACAAAGATATCCATGATCAACAACATATTTATCAACAGTTTCATTTGCAAGTAACATATATTCTTCAATTAAGTTTTCACCAACATCTTGAATTCTCATGCTAAAATCACTTACTTTACCAGAATCATCTAAAACAACTTTTAATTCAGGTCTATCATATTCAGTTGCCCCTCTTAAAATTCTATTTTTTCGCAAAACTAATGCTAATTTATTTAGATTTCTTAAAGTATCAGCATGATCAACATATTGAGGATCAACAACACCATTTTTCAAAATATCATTAACCTTATCATATGTCATTTTAAGTCTTGACTTAATTATAGTAGGAGAAATCCTTGATTTAACAACTTTACCACTTGGAGTAACCTCCATAATACAAGACATTGCTAATCTCTCAACATCTGGATTTAAAGAACAAATTCCGTTTGATAATTCATGTGGCAACATTGGTATTACTCTACCAACTAAATAATTACTTGTACCTTTTCTATATGCATCTTTATCAAGTGGAGACCCCTCAGACACATAATAAGATACATCCGCAATATGAACACCAATTTGATAATTACCATTAGGTAAAATCTTACAAGATAATGCATCATCTATATCTTTTGTATCAGCACCATCAATAGTAAATATTTCCCAATCAGTTAAATCTTCTCTACCTACTCTATCAATATCTCTTACAACTCTAGGAGTATGATTTACCTGCTCTAAAGATTCTTCACTAAAATGATCATCAATTCCAAACTTTGCAGCCTCCCAAAGAACATCTTCATCAGGATCATCTTTATGTCCAAAAACACGTAAAACCGTTCCGATATAAAAATTCTTTCCAGCTTCCTCAAGCTCAACTTCTACTCTTTGCCCTTCTATAGCTTCCCCAGGTAAAGAAATATAAAGCCATTGTAACTTCTTATCAGCTGGTCTAACATAATAACTATTACCATTCTTACAAACTTCACCTAAAAGTTTACTAATAGGTTTCCTTTTTACAATTTTAGAAACCTTTGCCGGTATCTTACCATCTCTTCTTGTACTATTACCATTAGAAGAAATATCTTCAATCAACACAATATCTCCATCAATAGCACCACTTGCTAATTCCTTGTCAATATAGTAACTATTCTTAACAACAACCTGTTCCCCGTCCTTCATATATGAAGTAAAAACATCTACATACCCATTACCATTTCTATCACCAATGAATCTACCATTTCTAAAAGAAGTTTTACTCATTAATTTGTACTTATCCTTAGGAGTTTTAAAATATTCTTTATCAACTCCCTTATTAACTACATTAGATATCTCTTCAATATCATTTTTACTCATAACATAAGAAGGATTTTCCTCTCTAATTAGTTCCTCAACTTTAGATACAATCTCATCTAAAGAAAGTGATTTTTTTGCTTTTAGTTTTCCTAAAACTTTGTCTACATAGTCTTTCATCATAAGGCCCCCTAACTAACCTTAACATATCATAAATAAGCTAAAAAAAAAAGACTAAATAATAGTCTTTTAAAAGTAATTGCTAAAAAATATTAAAAATACTCCAAAACCCAAATTAACTATTAATCATTTTTAAATTCAATATGTCCAAGCAATATACCAATATTAATTAATCCACATACTCCAACTATTGTATAGATGCATCTACTGAGAAAACTAAAATCTCCAAATATAGTTGCAACTAAATCTAGATCAAATAAACCAATTAGTCCCCAATTAACAGCGCCAATAATTGTAATAACTAATAATATTTTTTCTAATGTTTCCATATATTACCTCCCACTTATAGTATTAACAACAAACAAAATATTATACAAAAAAGCCAATGCATAACTCCATTGACTACATAAATAATTATTACTTATTTGTGTCTACACACACTATTTGACAATTATTTAATAATATAAAGTAAACAACACATCATGATCTGGCATTGTAAATGTTACTGGATAAAAACCAAATGCATAGCTATCATAAGCACCACTATAATGACTAAAATTCATTATATCTGTATCCGTATCAAAGAAAGGATAATTATAGTCATTTGAAACAGATTTTTTATAAAGCCAACGATAAGATTCAGGATTAAGAATTCCCCCACCTTTAGCATTACAATTAAATACTAAATTATTATTTGAATCCATAGTACAATATTCAAACATTTTCGTACTAGAATCATATTCTCCTAAATCAAAATATTTTATATAAATAGTTTTTAAATCAACCTTTTCTCCTGCAGAATATAATTTATTATCTTTATAAATAAAATCTCCTTTACAATATGTATATTTTTTTGTATCATCATAAACAATATCCGTAATATTATAAATCTCTTTATCACATTTTAAACCAGACACATCCATTTCTTTTAGTTCATCTTCTGTTAACATAAGACCTTCATCATCATCATTATATAAAATATCAACCCTATAACCCTTTTCAATTTCTACAGTAATGTTAATTGTTAACTTTAAAGTCTCTACTGCATATGTTGAAATTGGTATTAAGGATAACCCTAAAATTAATACTAAAGGTAATGTCTTTTTATTTCTAAATTTTATAAATAATAATATAGATACAAATGAAACAATAAATAAATTTATTAAAATCATCATAATTGAACTACTAGTATTAGGATTTATAATATTACCATTTCTATCCAATAACTGAACAATCGCTTGATTAGATTCACTATACTTTCCATTAGTTAATTTAGAACTATCAATCTCTTTTGAATAAGTAATTGTTACATATACAACAGTCTCATCATTTGCCTTTAATTCATTTTCTACATCATACTTATAAGTCATATATTGTGAATCATTAAAAGATGTATCTTCTGATATTTTATAATCTATATCAGTATTATTTGAAACAACTACTTTATACTTAACATAATCATCTTTTGCCTTAAATGCAACATCAAAATTCATCTCTAAATTATTAAACTTAGGCTCTGAATTAATACTGGTATTTTCAGACTTTTCAACTAAGTCAATTGATTTAATTCCAACTTTATTCTCCGCAAAAGCACCTGGAATAAAGATTAAGCCAAATAAAGCAACAACTAATAAAAAACTAAAATATTTTTTCATAACACACACACATCCTATCCTAATACAAGTATAACATAAAAATTATTAATTTTCAACAAAATATTATACAAGAAAAACAAAAAATAAATTTTTCGTTTAGAAATCCCTAACGGGATTTTTTCTGATATAATTATATTATGAATAATATAATAAAAG
>CAVLBI010000064.1:0-6964 GCA_963661295.1 bacterium | reverse complement strand
ACAATATAAAATAAAGATTTTTATCATTATTATTTAAATTTAGTAACAGCAGCCTAAATCTTTCATAAATTAAAAAGAAGGGAGATATTATGAATAACTATAATTATTTAAATGAATTATATAATAATTTATATAGAGATTATCCAAAAAGAACAGTCTCTACAAGCATAAATTTATATAGTCCAACAGAAGGGTATATGAAAGGAAATTTATTTTCAAATATATATAGTGAATATAAAAATTATACCCCACAAACATTAAGACCAAAAACAGAACAAGAACGTGATTTATACGAATTAAGCACAGTTGCTTTCGCAGCTCATGAATTAAACTTATATTTAGACATACACCCAGATGATACAAGTTTATTACAACTATTTAAAGACTATGAAGAAAAGTGTAAAACACTAACAGAACAGTATGAAAGAAAATATGGACCATTATCTGTATCCGGAATAACAAGTTCTAAAAAATTTAACTGGGTAAATAATTGGCCATGGGAGGGATATAATGTTTAAATATAATAAAAGATTACAATATCCAATAAATATTACGAAAAAAGATTTAAGAATGGCAAAGTTTTTAGTTACTCAATATGGTGGAGCTAATGGTGAATTGGGTGCCGCACTTCGCTATTTAAATCAAAGACTAACTATGCCTGATGATAAAGGTAAAGCCTTACTTACAGATATTGGTACTGAAGAGTTAGGTCATGTTGAGATGCTTGAAACAATGATATATCAACTAATGAAAGATGCGACATTAGAAGAGCTTAAGGAAGCGGGCCTTGATACACACTATGCTGAACATGCCAAAGCCTTATTCCCAACAGATGCATCAGGGGTTCCATTTACAACAGGATATTTCGCCACAACAGGAGACCCACTAGCTGACTTATCAGAAGACATGGCTGCCGAACAAAAAGCAAGAGCGGTATATGAAAACTTAATAGACCTAACAGATGATTCAAATGTTATAGGACCACTTCTATGGTTAAGACAAAGAGAAATTGTTCACTATGATAGATTTAAAGAATTATTTGAATATTATGAAAAGAAATTAAAAAATGGAAATAACTCATTCACACCTACAACAGAAAAAACAAACTATATCTACAATAACAATGACTACATTCTAAAACAATTACACGCAGACAATAATAATTATTTCTTTCAATAGAGTAGAGAGATAACCTTTATTATGATATTATAAAACTAATAAATAATTGAAAGAGTTGAAAAAATGAACTACGTACCAAATGACAAATATCTATTTCATATGTTATATATACTATTAGATGATAATAAAACAAATATTTTTCATAGTAATAATGACTATATAATTGCCAGTTCAAGTAAATTTAATGAAACTTGGATATGGACAAATGATAAAATAGATTCCAAAAAAGCACAAGAATTAATTAAAATTATTGAAAAAGAAATAATTCAGACTAAGACAAAAATAACATGTAAAAAAAATTTATATGATATATTAAAAGAAAAGTATAAAACAACAAATTACCTTGAATTAAATTGCTTAAGCTGTACTAAATTAAATAAAATAGACTTAAATAATACTAAAATTTCAAAAATTGACTATTCAAATAAAATATCAACAGCTAAACTTTGGCAAGAAAATTATGAAGAAGAAACAGGAAGGCAATTAGACTTAAGCACTGCCATAGAAGATGTCGAAATACTTTTCAAAGATAACTTTTATATATCTAAAAATATAAAGGGAGAAGTAGTTTCAATGGCAGGTTTTACAAAAAAATCAAATATTTCAAAAATCACTCATGTCTATACAAAAAAATCTGAAAGAAAAAAAGGCTATAGTAAAAATTTAGTATATTATTTAACGAAAAGTTTATTAGAAAGAGGTCAAGCGTGTATACTATATACCAATAAAAATTACTTACCTGCAAACGCATTATACAAATCAATTGGTTATAAAGAAGTAGGAACTTTAATTAGTTTTAATATCGTAATAGATATGTAAAGAGTCTAGAAATAGACTTCTTTTTTTTGTATAATAAATATGGTGAGTATAAAATGAGTAATAAAGAAGTAAGAGAATATAAAATGTCAATTAAAAATTTTTTCGGGCATTTGCACACAGTAAATACACATAGATTTAAAGTCTTTTGTTTATGCTGTAGAGTAGGAATACCAATACAAGGACTACTTCATGATTTATCTAAATATACACCTGTAGAGTTTTTTGAGGGTGTTAAATATTTCCAGGGAACATATAGTCCAATAATGAACTGCAAAAGAGAAGTTGGTTATAGCCTAGCTTGGATTCATCATATTAATCACAACAAACATCATTATGAGTACTGGTATGACTATGGAGCACCAAATCCAACACCATTAATACCGTTTAAATATGTTTTAGAAATGATTTGTGACTCTTTATCAGCAGGTATGACTTATCAAAAGAAAAACTGGACTAAAGAATACCAACTATCATACTGGAATAGAGTAAAAGACGGTGCTAGAATGGACCCAAGACTAAAAAAATTACTTGAAAGAGTATATACAGATGTAAGTATTGAAGGCATAAAACCAGTATTAAACAAAAAAAGACTAAAAAAACTATATGAGGAGTATACAAAATAATGTTAATTGGTAAAGATAAAAGTATTAATGAACAAATAAATATCTTAGAACAAATTTTAAAAAAGAGTAAAAATATAATGGCTATTTTAAAAATATTAGAAGAATATAAGAAAGAAAATAAAGACTTTGAAAATTACTATCTATCAGCAGGTTGTATAAATCAAACTGTATTTAATTACTATCACAATTATGATTTAAATTATGGAATAGAAGATTATGATATAGTCTATTATGATGAAGACACATCATATGAAAAAGAAGATAAAATAATTAAAGATTTAGAATTAAAATTAAAAGACTTAAATTTGTCATTTGATATAAAGAATGAAAAAAGAGTACCAATATGGTACAACAAAAAATATAATGCTAACAGAAAAGACTATTTATCAGTAGAAGAAGCAATAAGTAGATGGGGAACAACAATTACATGCATTGGAGTTAGAATAGAAAATGACAAACTCATTGTTTGTGCTCCATATGGTTTAAATGATTTATTTAGTTTAACACTACGTCCAGTAAAGATAGACTTTGAAAAAGAAATGTATGAGCGTAAAGTAGCTAAATGGACATCAAAATGGAAAAATCTAAAAGCTATAGATTACGATGAATAAAAAAATTTAAAGATAGTAAAAGCAAGAATCACCTTGCTTTTTTCTCTTGTATATTTTAATATAATTAACTACACGAAAAGGAGATAAGTTATGTCAGAAATAAGTGAAATAATAAACAAAGGAATACCAATTTCAACTCCAATAAATATTTTATATAATGATTTACTAAACTTAACTGGAAATAAAGATATCCTAGACTTAGGAGTTGAAAAATCATTTGATGAATATCTTGAATATTTAAATACAATTACAGATATTGGAAGAATAGAATTTTTTAAAACTATGGGAGTATATTCAGATGTACAAACCCTTGAAAAGAAATTGTTTTTCTCACCATCAGGTTTTTATAGTTCACTAATTTATAATCTAAACGCCTACAACATATTAAATGATCCATCAGTATCACTCGATGCTATATCACAAGAATTATCAAAAGCATTAGAAATATTAACACCCGAATTTGAAAAGAGAATAAAAAAACTATCACTAATTACAAACGAATCTAAGCTTCATAAAAATTTTCCATTTTTATATAAAAGTTATAAAGTAGAAAAGGAATACAATGATAATTTATTAGAAACAGAAAAAAAGATTAATGATAAAAAACTAAATCCCCAAGTAAGATTTCTTATGAATAGAAAATTTGAAGCCACATACAAAGAAAAAGGGCTAGATATAGATGCTGATGAATTATTTAAAAAAGCAAAAAAGTTTAATATCACTAATTATTGCAAAGAACTATCAATTAGTTTTAGAAAATTGATTGAATCTGCTCCTGATATATTAAATTATATGTTTACACACAGTATAGATATAGAAGATTTAGTAATTGACAAAGAAAGTTTAGAGTTATATATAGTTAACCAATTTATGATTAATGCTGAAATATTATCCGATACAGATAGTAAACAAAGGTATATCTATTATATAAGTAATTATTTTAGAGAAAATAAAGAAAGAAAAACATCAACAACTCCAAAGATAAGAGTAGGTAGTGTCAACAATGAAAATATTCCTGATTATAAAAAAACTGATGGAGTAATTGTAACCCCTAACATTATTTACCAGAAGTTTAGAAAAATGATGATAGAAAATCCAAATCTTAAAATGATAGATTTTTCTAAATTTAATTTTGAAGGAATGAATCTAGAAGAGGTTGAGGATATAGTAATTAAATATCTAAATGAAATAAGTGTTAATTGGGAAATACTTCCAGAAGAAGAATTAGATAGTAGTATCGCAAAAGGAATAAGAGAAGAAACAAAACATCTAACAGAAGAGGCAAAGCAATCAAAAAGAGAAAGAATGCTTGATTTGTATATGGAAAAGAAAGAGTTCTTCGCAACAACAAATCCAATGTTTAGAGTAAAAGGAAAAGAAACATTTGATGGTTATGTAGGCTACATTTATCCAAATGGAAAAGTAATATTAGAAAAGTTTTATAAGAATGCCGCAAATAGTCAAGTATCAACTGGAGATGCTATATATATTCTTGATATAGGAGACTTCTATAGATTAAGTCACTTCACAAAAAAAGTATTAATGAACGATGAGAGAGTAGATAGAATAGTACATAGTGGTGACTGGCAAAGCAAGGTCAGAAAAGTATTGGAAAATAATGAAAGAACCTACTCAAATGAAACATTAAAAGAACTTATAAAGACAAAAAATCAAGACAATTAATTTCGTCTTTTTCTTTCAAAAAAAATTAGCACTCACACTTGACAAGTGCTAAAAAGATAGTATAATTAATATCAGAGGTGATGAATATGTATGGTTATCCAAATGAAGAAAACAATGAAAATGTTTTAGAAAAATATGGTCGTGACATAGTAGAAGATGCCAAAGCTGGAAAAATAGATCCAGTAATTGGTAGAGATGAAGAAATACGAAGTATTACCCGAATATTATCAAGAAAAACAAAAAACAATCCAGTTCTAATTGGTGAACCTGGTGTTGGTAAAACTGCAATAGTTGAAGGACTTGCCCTAAGAATTTTAAAAGGAGATGTCCCAAGTAGTTTAAAAGATAAAACAATATGGGAACTAGATATGGCCTCTCTTGTTGCCGGAGCAAAATATCGTGGAGAATTTGAGGAACGTCTAAAAAATGTCCTAAATGAAGTTAAGAAAAGTGAAGGACGTATTATCATGTTTATCGATGAAATTCATATGATAGTAGGAACTGGTTCTTCAGAAGGTTCAATGGATACATCAAACATCTTAAAGCCAATGTTAGCTAGAGGTGAAATTCATGTAATAGGTGCAACAACTCTAAATGAGTATAGAAAATATATAGAAAAAGATGGAGCCCTAGAAAGACGTTTCCAAAAAATTACAGTACATGAACCAAACGTTGAAGATACCATTACAATTCTAAGAGGATTAAAAGAAAGATTCGAAATACATCATGGTGTAACAATCCAAGATAAAGCAATCATCGCAGCCGCAACACTATCAAACCGTTATATAACAGATAGATTTTTACCAGATAAAGCAATAGATTTAATAGATGAAGCTTGCGCAACAATTAGAGTTCAAATGGACTCAGTACCATTCGAATTAGATAGCTTAACTCACAGAATTATGCGTCTAGAAATAGAAAAACAAGCTCTAAAAAAAGAAAAAGACGAAATGTCTATGAAAAGAAAAGAAGACATTGATAGGAAACTAACATCTATGAAAGCAAAAGAAAAAGACCTAACTGAAGCTTGGAATAAAGAAAAGGGCTTAAATGAAGACATCAAGAAAAAGAAAAAGGAATTAGAAAGTTTAAAGTTTGAACTAGAAACTGCTGAAAATAAATATGATTTAGAGCGTGCCGCAATACTACGCCACGGTGAAATACCAAGAGTTGAAAAAGAGCTTGCTGAACTAAATAATAGAGAAAAAAATAAACTTTTAAGTGATACAGTAACAGATAATGACATTTGTAAAATAATTGCTAAATGGACAAATATTCCAGTAACGAAATTATTAGAAAGTGAAAAGGAAAAATTACTTCACTTAGAAGATGATATGAAAAAACGTGTTATGGGTCAAGGTGAAGCTCTACGTGTAGTAAGTGATGCTATATTAAAGTCCCGTAGTGGAATAAAAGACCCAAATAAACCAATCGCATCATTCATGTTCCTAGGACCAACTGGAGTAGGTAAAACAGAAGTCGCAAGAACTCTTGCCTATGAATTATTTGATGATGAAAAACATATGGTTAGAATTGACATGTCTGAATATATGGAAAAGTTTAGTGTTTCAAGACTTATCGGATCTCCTCCAGGATATGTAGGATATGAAGAAGGTGGTCAACTAACAGAAGCTGTAAGAAGAAACCCATATAGTATAGTTCTATTTGATGAAATTGAAAAAGCTCACCCAGAAGTATTAAACTTATTACTTCAAATACTAGATGACGGTAGAGTAACAGACTCAAATGGTCGTACAGTAGATTTTAAAAATACAATAATTATAATGACATCTAACTTAGGAAGTGAACATGTCCTTGAAAATGATAAAAGTAAAGTAATGGATGAAATAAGAAGTTACTTCAGACCAGAATTTATAAATCGTATAGATGAAATAGTAGTATTTAATGCTCTTACAAAAGAAGCAATTAATAAAATATTAGATAAAATAATTAGTGAAATAGAATTAAGACTTAAAGACTTAAGTATCAAAATAGAATTAACAGATAAAGCACGAGAAGAATTTATAAATCAAGGATATGATATAAACT
>CAVLBI010000063.1:0-7930 GCA_963661295.1 bacterium | reverse complement strand
TATAAAAGAAAGGGATCTAATATAGGTCATTTTGACCATAATTAGATTATACGTGTATTAATGAAAAAATATAATATAATTGTAGTTTTTGATAGGGAACAGAAAAATACTTTAATGTGTAAAAGAACTAAGAACCCATATATTGGAATGTATAATTTTGTTGGTGGTAAAATTGAAAAAGAAAATGATGGTTTGAATGAAGCATATAGAGAGTTAATAGAAGAGACTGGTATTTCAAAAGATGCTATTAAGTTGAATAAATTTATGAATATTGAATATACTGCTTTTAATTATGTATTGGAAGTATATTATGGTATCTTAAATAAAGATGTTGAATTAGTAGAAGAAGTTAATAAGCTTGAATGGGTTTCATTAAATGATAACTTTTTTGATATGAGTATATATGCAGGAGAAGGTAATATAGGTCACATATTAGAAGAAATAAAAATATTTATGAATAAGTAAATTGATATTAAAATATTTTCAAATTAATTATATTTGTTAATTTATTTAATGGATCAGAATAAGATTTCTGGTCTTTTTTTAATTGGAGAAAAGCCATAATAGTCTATCTAAAAATATATATTTTATGGTATAATAAGTACGATTTAGTTTGCATATAAATTATTTTTTTAATATATTTACATGATTTTTAAAAAATATATAGTGATGATGTAAATAGAAATTTATTATTAATTGAAAGAACATCTACTAAAAGAATTAAAAGATAAATTGCTAACGAAAGAAGAAGTAAACCTAATTTAGATATAGATGAAAAAATGAACACTAATTTGTAAGGAGAATTATGAAAAATATGAATATGTATGAAAAAAGAAAAATGAGACAAGAAAAGAAAAATAATAATCAAGTAAATCAACCATATGTCCAGGAGACTCATTTGGTTTGGTATCCGGGACATATGGCTAAAACGAAGAGAGAAATTGCAGAAAAACTTAATCTCATAGATATTGTTTATGAAGTTATTGATGCGAGAATGCCTATATCTTCTAAGATTGTTGATATTGATGATTTAATAAAGAATAAACCTAGGGTTTTAGTTGTTTCTAAATATGATTTATGTGATAAGGCTGAAACTGATAAAATACTTGATAATTATAAAGAAATGAGTTATAATATCGTGCCAGTAGATTTGATGAAGGGGAGTGTCAATTCTTTAATTGATATTACTAAAAAATTAATGGTTGATATTAATAAAACTAGAGAATTAAAAGGTATGAAACCTAGGTCAGCACGTGTATTAATAGTTGGTGTTCCAAATGTTGGAAAGAGTACATTGATTAATAGATTAGTAGGTAAGAAAGCTGCAGGGGTTGGAAATACACCAGGATTTACTAAAAGTTTAACTTGGATTAGGGTAAATAAAGATATTGAGTTACTTGATTCACCTGGTATTTTATGGCCTAAAATTGAAAATCAAGAAAATGCTCATGTGTTAGCTGCACTTTCGTCAATTAAAGAAGATATATTAAATCTTGATCAAATTGCTTGTTTTATATTAAGAAAGCTATATAATTTATATCCAGAAAAGTTAGAGGAAAGATACGGTATAACTGATCTTGATGATGACTATATAGAAGCTTATGAAATGATTGCTAAAAAGAGGGGGGCAATATCAAAGGGTGGAATAGTTGATTATGAGAAAGTTTCTAATATTATTGTTAGAGATTTAAAAAACGGCTATTTAGGAAACATTACATTTGATAGATTATAATGATTAGTATTTATGAGTGCTTAAGAGATGACACTAGAATTTATTTGACAAGGAATGAACCTTGGAAAAGCGGTAAAAAAAGATTTTTTTTGAAGTCTGAAGAACCTAGGATGTATATTAAAAATTTTAATCATGCTGAGTTTATTGGAGAAGCTTTGTGTAATATGAAAAATATTAAATGTGCTCACTATTTTTTAGTTGGAGTTGGTCTTAAAAAGGAAGATAGAATGGCTAACTATGGTGATATAAAAGGTATGGGTTATGACATTAGAATTGCATCTTGCGATTTTAAAGATAAAGAACACGCATATTTTTCAATGAGTTGCAGTAATATTTTGGAAGCATCTGAGGGATTAGAGTTGGTTCTTGGGATGTGTCCTAATGAAGATAATAAAATTGAACTAATGGATGAAATAATAAGGATGTTTGCTCTTGATGTTTTTATGGGACAACAAGATAGATATTTTAATAATATGATTTTTTCAAGTGATGATATAGGGAATATTCATCTAGCTAATTTATATGATTTTGAAATTTCTTTAAAATCGACTTATATAGATCCAGACTTTATTTATAAAAATGATTTACATTCGTTTAAATATATTGATAGTTTTAGGGAGTTTATTTGTAGATTTCCAAGATTTAGAGAAGAGTTAGAAAGTTATTTAGATATTGATTTAGTAAAGACCGCTATATTTAGTTATGATGTAAGAGATTTGAATTTTCCGGAACATATTATAAAATATTTAAAGAGTTTTGAAGACGAGCAAAAAACACTCATAAAGCAAATTATTAAAAAGTGAATAAATTTATTTTTTGTTTTTCTTGTGTTATAATTTTTTTGGTGAATAGGATGAAGAAACAAGATATTATAGATATATTAAATAAAATTGATATTAGTAAGGATAAATTTATCGTAATAGGAGAGAGTGCTTTAGTTTTGCTTGGAGCTAAAAGAAATTGTGATGATTTAATAATTAGTACTAAGGAGAAAGTTAGTTTAGAGAGTGTTTCTTTAACTACTGATTTTTTTGATTTAAAAAGAGTTAGGGAAGTTGAGGGGATTTTTGTTGCAGACTTAGAAGCTTGTTTTGATTATTTTGTTACTAAGGATGATAAAAAAATGAGTAAGAAGATTAGATTGATGATTGATTCTAGTGATAATTATAAGTATGAAAGAGAATTGCATGGTAAGGGTATTAAGTATATTGCTGGTGTTGATGAGGTTGGTAGGGGACCATTAGTTGGACCTGTTGTTACTGCTTGTGTTGTTTTGCCTGAACATTTTGATTTAGATGGTCTTACTGATAGCAAAAAATTAAGTGAGAAGAAAAGAGATTTACTTTATGAAAAGATTAAAGAGCAAGCTTTAGGTATTGGTGTTGGTATGTGCAGTCCAGAAGAAATTGATGAGTATAATATATATAATGCTACTAAGATTGCTATGAAAAGAGCTATTGATGAATGTAAGAAGAATTGTCCTGTTGAGCATGTTTTAATTGATGCGATGAAACTTGATTTAGATATTCCAACTACGTCTATTATTAAGGGTGATTTGCTTAGTATTACTATTAGTGCAGCATCTGTTATTGCTAAAGTTACAAGAGATCAGATGATGTATGATTTAGATAAAAAATATCCTATGTATGATTTTAAGGATAATGTTGGTTATCCTACTAAGAAACATATGGAGGCAATTCATGAGTACGGAATATTAAAGGAACATCGTAAAAGTTTTGGTCCTGTAAAAGATTATATTTTAGAACATGGTGATAAAACTATTAATTAATTTTTAATTTTTTGTAAATTTATAAAATAAATTAATATAATATATATGTAGGAGTTGACAAGACTTTATAAAACATGTATAAATTATTAAGTAATTGGAGGGATTAGATGGCAAAGAATTTAGTTATCGTGGAAAGTCCGAGTAAAAGTAAAACTATTGGTAAATATTTAGGGGATGATTATAAAGTTGTTTCTTCAAAGGGACATATTCGTGACTTGGCAACATCTGGTCAATATGGGCTTGGTGTTGATATTGAGAATGGATTTAAACCTAGTTATGTTGCGATTAAGGGAAAGGGTTCAACTATTAAGGAATTAAAGAAAGATGTAAAAGATTCTGATATGGTTTATTTAGCATCCGACCCAGACCGTGAGGGAGAAGCTATTGCTTGGCATTTGAAAGATGCTTTAGGAATAAAAGATAATGATTATAAGAGAGTTTTGTTTAATGAAATTACTCATGATAAAGTAGTAGAAGCAATTAAAAATCCTACTGTAATTGATGAAAATTTAGTAAAGAGTCAGGAGACTAGAAGAATACTTGATCGTATTATTGGTTTTAGGTTATCTAAATTATTACAAAGTAAAATTGGTGCTAAGAGTGCGGGGCGTGTTCAAAGTGTTGCTTTGAAGTTGATTGTTGATAGAGAAAGAGAAATAGATGCATTTAATCCTGAAGAATATTGGACTATTACTGCTATATTTGAAGATTATGAAGCTGAGTTATTTAAATACAAAACTGAAGATATAGAATTACATAGTGAAGAAGAAGCTAATCATGTACTTGATGCTCTTGGTGATAAGTATACTGTTGAGTCAATCGAGAAGAAAGAACGAGCTAGAAAGAGTAAAGCCCCATTTATTACTTCTACTTTACAACAAGAAGCATCCACTAAATTAGGTTTTCCTGCTAGAAAAACTATGAGTATTGCACAAAAACTTTATGAAGGAATTGATTTAGGAAATGAGACCGTTGGTTTGATTACTTACATGAGAACTGATTCAATTCGTTTAAGTGATGATTTTGTAAAGCCAGCTATGAAATATATTGAAGAAAATTATGGTAAAAAATATTTAGGTCATGTTAAACATTCTAAGAAAAAAGAAAATGTTCAAGATGCACATGAAGGAATTAGACCTACTAGTGTTTTAAGAGAACCTTTAAAAATTAAAGAATATTTAAGTAATGATGAATTTAAATTATATAGTTTAATTTATAAACGTACTTTAGCATCTCTTATGGCTGATGCATGTGTTAATCAAACTACTATTATTTTTGATAATAATGATTATAAGTTTAAGACTGTTGGATCTATTTTGATTTTTGATGGATACTTAAAAATTTATAAAGATTATGAATCAAATGAAGATAAAATATTACCTGAAATAGGGGATAATGAAGTTGCGATTACTAATAATGTCGATTGTAGCCAACACTTTACAAAACCTCCAGCAAGATATACTGAAGCTAAACTTATTAAGACTTTAGAAGAGCTTGGTATTGGTAGACCTTCAACATATGCTACAATTATTGATACTATTAAGAGTCGTGATTATGTAACTTTAGAAGAAAAAAAATTTAAACCTACAGAGATTGGGATTGAGACTACTGATAAATTACAAGAATTCTTTAGTGATTTAATTAATACTGATTATACTAGAGATATGGAAAATGATTTGGATGAGATTGCTGATGGTAAACTTGTTTGGAATGAAGTATTAAAGAAGTTTTATGACTTGTTTGAACCAAGAGTTAAAGATGCATTTAGTGATATGGAGAAGAAGGCTCCTAAAGAAACTGGAGAAATATGTCCTGAATGTGGAAATAAACTAGTTGTTCGTAAGGGTAGATATGGTGAATTTGTTGCTTGTTCTAATTATCCTGAATGTAAATATATAAAGAAGGAAGAAGTTAAGGAAGAAGAAGTTTGTGATTGTCCTAATTGTGATGGAAAAATAGTTGAAAAGAAAAGTAGACGAGGAAAAGTATTTTATGGATGTAATAACTATCCTAAATGTAAAACTGCTTTTTGGGATAAACCTACAGGTGAAGTTTGTCCAAAATGTGGCAAATTATTAGTAGAAAAAAAAGATAAAATTAAGTGTAGTGAATGTGATTATGAGAAGTAGAAATACTTCTTTTCTTATGCTATAATTTCTATGGTGATAGTAGTATGAAAGAGTTTAAAAGAAAGATGCATGAAAAGATAAGACTTTATTCAAACAAAACATATCTTGATAAGTTTTTTGAAGATGAATTTGAAATGGAAAATGGAGAAGCACATTTATATTTATATTTAAATGATAAGAGTGAGTTATTTGATTATAGAACGATGGGAAAACAGTTATCTCTTAATAATGATATTTATGAATTTATTGATGATAAAACGTCTATGCTTGATAATGATGTAAAAATAATACTTCATTTAAGATGCCCTGGGCTTGATAATCATGATAAGGAGAATGTTAGACATATTTTTAAAGAACATTTTGCGGTAGAACTTTACAAGATTCAAAAGAGTTATAATAGATGTAGGAATAAAACTATTGGTTTAGCTGTGATTGGTTTGGTTTCTTTTATTATTTATATTTTATTATGTCTGTATGGAAATAATTTATCTATTATGTTTACTGAGATTTTTGCTTTTTTATTTTCTTTTTCGTTGTGGGAAGCAATTGATTCTTTAATTTATAATTTAAGTGATACAAGGTATGAAGTTGGTAATGTTACACAAAATTTACTTATAGAAATTGATTTTATGGAAGATATGGAAGATGAGATAATTGATTAATTAGCATATATTTGTTATTATAGGCTTAGGTTTGGTGATGAATATGAAGAAAAATAGTTATGTTTTAATAGCAAGAGATAAAATTAGTAATGCTTATAGTCCAATTTGGTATGATAAGAGTGAAGAATTATGTGATGAAAATGAGAAAAGAGTTAAATTAAATAGTTTAGAGACAATTGATTCTTTTACAATGAATTTTGATTCTTCCGAAGAATTAAGTGAATATTTATATACTAATTGTATGATTGATAGTCGTGACTCTGATATTTTTATTGCTTGTAGACAACATCATAAAGATAACGATGATATTACTTTTTTAGAACCTATTTACAAGTCTTATACTCGTTTTGGAAATAAATTAAAAGATATTGGTGAATTAAGTTTAAAAGGTGAACTTAAGGATCCTGGTTTTGTAAGTCCAATCTTTAGTGATTTTGCATCTAAGATGTATAACAATAGAGACTTTTTTCAATATATTACATATGGTCATTCTTGTGTTAATAGTGATATATATAATAAATTACTTGACACTTCTATGAGTGAATTAAAATACAAGAGTCAAATTTTTAGTGGTAGTAGATGGTTTTTATCAAATTATAAGGCTATTAGAAATGTAGTTGAGGCAATTAATAGATATAATACTTATAAATTTAATAATAGAAATGTTTATATAATAAATAAGTATAAGATGGATCGAAAAGCTATTGTTCCTAGTTTACTTGAAATAACAGATCCTTCTTATATGCCTGGACAATTAAGTTTATTTGGAGATGATTTCTTAAAAGTATATGAAAAGAAAAATAGTTGATGAATATTTAGATTATTTATGTTATGAGAAGAATTATTCTAAGCATACTATTATTAATTATAGTGATGATATTTGTGAGTACTTAGATTATGTTGATAGCGAGGGACTTGATTTTAAAAATATTGAATATAGTGATATTAGATTTTACTTGATGTATTTAAAAGATACCAAGAAAGATAATAATTCATCTATTGATAGGAAGCTTAGTGCAATACGTGGCTTTTATAAATACTTAGCTAATAATAAGGTTGTTAAAAATAATGTATTTTCTTTGGTTAATGGTCCAAAGAAAGGAAAGAAGTTACCTAGATTTTTTGAATATAATGAGTTAGAAGAGTTATTTAATGCGTGTGATTTAAGTACACCTTTAGGACAGAGAGATAGGTTATTACTTGAGATGTTATATGCTACTGGGGTTAGAGTTTCTGAGCTTGTTAATATAAAGGTTAGTGATATTGATGAAGCAGGACATAGTATTTTAATTCTTGGTAAGGGTAATAAAGAGAGATATGTTACTTATGGGGATTATTGTAGTGAGATACTTGATTTATATTTAAGTGATGGTTATTTAAAGTTAAATATTCATAAAAGTCCTTATTTATTTCTTAATAATAATGGGGGAAATTTAACTGATAGGGGGGTTAGATATATTCTTGATAGAATTATTAAACATACTAGTATTCAGAAGAATATATCTCCTCATATGATTAGACATTCTTTTGCGACTCATTTACTTAATGAGGGAGCTGATTTATTATCTGTACAGAAGTTATTAGGACATGAGAGTATTAAGGCTACACAAATATATAC
>CAVLBI010000062.1:0-2788 GCA_963661295.1 bacterium | reverse complement strand
TATCGACATGTATAAAACTGTTTCTGCATAAATTTTCCTCCTATTTTATTATTAGGAAAAAATTATTTATTTTCGAAAAAAAGATTACAAAGAATCTATGAAGCAGCAGGATTGTGCTCAATATAGTTCTTTGCAATCTCTAAAACTTTATTATATTCATTAGTAAGTTCTTCAAAATGTTCATTAACAAAACTTGAATCATTCTCTTTACTTTTAAGTTCATGTTGATATGCAATATCAGCTAAAGTCATAAAGCCTAAATACTTACAATCACTCTTTAAAGAATGAACCTCTATTGCATAATCCGGCATATTATTAGTATTCTTATACTCATTAATCCTAGCCCACTTAGACTCAACCTCAGCCATAAAATCACTAATAGTCATATTATACATATCCATATCACCAAGAAGTTCTAATGCATGATTAACATCAACTCCATTATCTTCAAGATAACTTCTATCATATTTAATTTCTTTTGTATTATTTAAATTATCAAGGACACTAGAATCAATATCTTGAACCTTGGTAAGTGGCTCAGTTATATTAATGTCCATGACAGGAATTAAATCTCTTTTTATATTTATAGGAGAATTACCATCTTCTTCTAATGTTTCTATTTCTTCAATATGGTCAACTCTTACAGGTTTTAATTCTAAAGTATTATCATCTTTTCTTTCAGACAAATCAAGTTTTGAGCCTAATTCGCTTTCTATATTACTTTCTACTGGAATTATTTTATCTTTTTCTTCTTTAGGAAGTTCTGCAACACTTACAACATTATCTCTAATTGGAACTTTATACTCACTAGTAGAAGTTATTTGTGGTACATCAATTTCTTCTGTGATACTTCTACCTAAAACCTGATTAACTACTTGAACTAATTGTTCTTTGTCTATTGGTTTTGCTAAATAATCATCAAATCCGTCTGCCAAATATTTTTCTCTCATACCAGTAATAGCATTAGCAGTAAGTGCAATTGTTGGAACATTAAATCCAGGTATTTCTTTTAATTTTTTAAGTGTTTCTACACCACTCATTTTAGGCATCATATCATCAAGTAAAATTAAATCATACTGTTCACCACGCTGTATCTTTTCAAGACAAGCAAATCCACTATTACAAGTAATAACATTATCAGCATTAAATCTTTGTAAAAGTTTAGTAGCAACTTTTAAATTAAGAGAAGTATCATCAACAAGTAAAATTCTAATTCCATGTAAATCTAATGTTGTTTTATACTTTTTAGCTTGTTTAGCAACACTCTTATCAATTCTTTGATTAACAACAACTGTAAACTTAGAGCCTTCTCCATATATAGTATGAACTATTATCTTGCCGCCCATTAATTCAACTAATTGCTTAGTAATAGCAAGACCAAGCCCAGTTCCTTCAATTGTTGTATTTCTATCTTCATCAAGTCTTTGGAATTTAGTAAACATTTTATCAATATTTTCTTTCTTAATTCCACGACCTGAATCTTCAACAGAAATAATTAATTTTGAAACATCTTTTGTATTAACACAGTTAACTTCATATCTAACAAATCCTTTTTCAGTATACTTACTAGCATTACTAAGTAAATTTGTAATTACCTTCTTTAAATTAGCATGATCTCCATATAAATTATCAGGAATATCAGGTGCTATATAATAAGTAAAATCTAGATTTTTTTCATTCATCTTAGGAGTAATTAATTTAGCAAGTTCTTCAAATGTTTCACGAGCATTATATGTAGAATTAACAATTTCAATCTTACCAGCCTCAATCTTAGATATATCCAAAATTCCATTTACAATTTCAAGTAGAGTTTGTGAAGCGTTTACTATATCTTTAGCATTTTCTTTAGCCTCCCCTAAACTTTCAGCATCCATTATACAATCACTAAATCCAACAATAGCATTTAAAGGAGTTCTAATTTCATGAGACATACTTGATAAGAAATCAGTCTTAGCACGATTAGCTTTATCTGCCTGTTCACGAGCAACCTGTAACTCTTGAATCATTTTGACATCTGGATTTTCTATAGTGTGATACATTAAAAGCATTATATATGTCTCCATTGCAGTCATCATAAGTAAACCAGGATTACTAGATTGTATAAAAATAACGATTGAGCCTAATATAATAAAAGAAAATAATGGTAAGCATTTTTTTAATTTTACATTTTTAAAATTAAGAATAAGTTGAAATACCCACACTAGTAATAATATTACACTAATAAAATAAGTAAATTTAGGGGCAGCTCCATCAACATATGTTTTGACACCATCATTTACAAAGTTTATTGGTAATAAAATTATAACAAATAGAGAAATTATGAAAATGGCTAAACATCCAACATAAACTTTCATTTTATTTTTTTCGTATGATTTCAAAGTAATGATTGAAATATATATAGAAAAAAATAAAAGCCAAGTTATTAAGTACATTAAATAACTTTTAGTAATAAAAACAACAAAAAAGCCAGGTTCTACACCACTTTTTGCAAGTAAATTACAAAAAAATTCAATAAACAAACCTATTAAGTTACAAATTATTAAACATGAAAAAATATTTGTTTCATTACTTTTTATTCTTTTTTTCGAAAAAAATGAAAATAAAATAACAAAATTTATGAGAAAACCACAAATAATAAAAGAAAGTCCACTAAACATATTATACCTCCAAATTCAATGCATTTATGAACGAATCTCACTATATTGTACTATTATAGTATATTACCATTATATCACAAGAAAAGAATTAAAATAAAAAAATTTATTTTAATTCGCGCCTTTCGGCCATA
>CAVLBI010000061.1:0-12394 GCA_963661295.1 bacterium | reverse complement strand
ATTCTATACAGTACATAGTATGATATGTAAAATAATAAGAGTACTATGACAGGAATTTTATAGATATCGTAAAATAGAAGCATTAATATAATTGATATAAAAATAGATAATTTATCTCTTTTTGACAAGTAACTTATAAGAAGTGGTATTCCAAAAAACATATTAGTAGAAAATATTTCTAAATCATCAAATATTATTAGTAAAATAAGAGATACTAGTATGGCAAAAGAAAAATATATTCTATCTTCTTGTTTTTCTTTTGTCTTTATGTACGCTACATATATTAGGTATAGACAAAGTGGTAGTATAATACACATTACATCTAATAGTATAAGTTTTATAAATTCCATATAATCACCACTTTTATTAAATCATAATTTTGTATTTATGTATGTCGAATTTCGTCGAAAAGATAAAAAAAATGACAAAATGTCATTTTATTTGATCTATATATTTCTTTAGTTGTTTAGAATTAGACCCTAGAATTATTTTTAATTGATTGTCTATTTCAACGATACCTTTTGCACCTAATTTTTGTATTCCTTCTTTGTTGGCTTTAGATGTATCTTTTAAGGTTACTTTGAATCTAGACATATTTGTTTCTGTACTTACTATGTTGTCTTTTCCTCCTAAGTACTCTACTAATTTATTAAAATCTAGGTCTGCATCTTTTTTTGTTGCTTTAATCATTGCTAGTAATATAACTATTAATATTACGGCAATTATTAAATATTGTATTAAATCCATATTATCACCAATTTAATTATATAGTATTTTATTAGAAAAATAAAGTTTTTTATTTTTAGCTAGTAAGTTATACTAGTCTCTTTCTAGAAAATCTTTGCCTTTATGACCATTATTATCTAGGTTTGGTTCTTCTTTTAGTAAGTCATTATAATCTTGTTGACGAAGTGCTTCGTATATTGCGATTGCGACACTATTAGAAATATTTAAGGCTCTTACATTAGCTGTCATTGGTATTCTCATGCAGTGATCTAAGTCATCTTTTAGTATTTCTTTTGGTATACCAGTTGATTCTCTTCCGAAGATAAAATATAAGTTTTCCTGCTCTTTATTACTAAAATCAAAGCTTGTATGTGGCTTATGACCATATCTTGTGAAGTAGTAATACTTTCCTTTATTTTTACTTTTAAAGTCTTCCCAATTTTCATAGACATGGTATTCTAATTTATCTATATAATTTACTCCACTTCTTTTTAGATGAGCATCATCTATTTTAAATCCTAATGGTTTAATCAAGTGAAGTGTTGTGTTTGTTGCGACACATGTTCTCATAATGTTACCAGTATTTTGTGGTATTTCTGGTTGATATAGTACTATATTATTCATAAAACCCTCCAATTAAAAAGGAGATTATTCTCCCTCTTTTATATTATTTAGTTCTAAGTAACTTTCTACTTTTGATAGTGTTACTGGTGTATTATCTGTACCTTGTAATACACTATCTACTTTTCCATCTTTAAATATTACAAAAGCTGGATAATTACCAGTAAGTGGAGTTTCAAAATTATACTTTTCATTAAAACTATTTATAAATTCATCTTTATCTAATCCAGTTAAGTTAAGATATATTATACTATTGTTTAAACCTTTTTTATTAATATATTTAGAAAAACTCTTTTCAAAATCTCTACATACATTATCTTGTGATACACACATATAAATTGCAGCTGATGGATTCTCTAAAATATAATGTTCTAAGTCATCATATACTATCTCTTGTAATGTTCCTCTTATTACTGGAGTTTGTTTTTTATAATCATCATATACTTTATACCATCTGCATAGATAAGCTGTTAAGCCAATTGCTGCTACAAAAATAACTATTAAAATAGCATAATTTTTAAATAAATTCTTTTCTTTTTTTGATTCTGCCACTTTTTATCACTCCCTATAATTTATTTTAACACATAATTATTTTTTTTAATATATCAAATTAAATTATTGATAGGATTTTACAATTTCGGAAATTGTTTTTTCATCTTCATCATAAAAATCTAATCTTTTTATACAATTTTTAATTTTAGATAATTTGTGTTCTTGATAGTTAAGTATATGTGTATTTGTATTATCATAGTACACTGGAAATAATCTATTTTTTATATCTTTTAAATTATAGGTTAATTTATTATCTAACTCTAATATATTTCCTTTTATTATCATGTTTTCTACTCTACCATATGTGAATACTTCGAAGGTGGATTTTCCAAACCTTTTTTCATATAACTTGATAAAGTCTTTTATTTCATCTTCTTTTAACTCTACTGATATTGGTATATTTAGAAGACCATGTTTTTTTAGATAATATCCGGTATATATATTTTCTACATTTAATGAGTATGAACCAAGGACTTTTGTCTTACTAAAATCAAAGTAATCTGATGTGACGTTTCTTTCTTTTAAATTAGTTGTAATATTAAATGAGCATTTAGGTAAGATATAGTAAATATTTCTATGTGATTTAAACTCTTCATATAACTTTTCATCATATAAATAAATTCTATCTACATTTAGTTTTAATACTTCTAATAATTGTTCTTTATTTCTTACTGAGACACTAATTTTATTAGTTTCTTCATTTGGTTTATTAGATTTTTCAAATACAACTTTATTTTCTACTATATCCTCATTTATATATTGTCTTTTTTCAATTAACTTTTCAACTAAATCTCTTCTTATTTCATTAAGCATTTTAATTTGAATAAATATATTATCATCCATTTCTATATCTATATCTTTTAATTTGAATGGAGACTCACCTAGTTTATTTAAGTGTTTAATAATATTTTCTTTATCTACTGGTGTTTTTTCTGCTTTGTAGACAGTTCCAATAGTCTTAGTGATTGTTGTTTCATAGTCACTTATGCTTACTTCTAAGCTTTTATTAATATGGGCTTTTAATGTAAATTTTATTGGGACTTTTTTTTTCTCTTTATTTTTATATTCTAAATCCAGATTATAATCCCCTGTTTTACTTAAGATGTCATCACTGTCTATTCTTAATTTATTATCTACATAACATATATCTTTTGCTTCTTTACATAATTTCATATTAGAGTCATATAGGAAATTAACCATCATACCTTTATTTGAATTTACAAATCTAATGGCATCATTTTGACTTAGTGTTTTATCTTTATCAAGAGTTATTTTTATTTTATCTTTATATGGAGATACTTTTCCTATTACTAAGCCTTGATGATTAGGACTTTTTGTATTCATAATATTTTTATCAGTTATATTAAAAAGATGTCCTTTAGTAAATTCTCTATTAAATATAGTTTTTAATTTTTCTGTTTCTTCTTCTAAGTCTACTTTTTCTTTATCTATTAATCTTCTATATAAGTTTACTATAAATCCTACATATAATGGGCTTTTCATTCTACCCTCTATTTTAAAACTATAGATACTACTATTTAATAGTTTATTGAATTCAGTACTTGTGTTTAATTCTTTTGTACTTAGTAGGTATTTGTTACTACTTAGTTTTTTATCTTTATCATATAAAGTGTATGGAAGTCTACAACACCCAGTACATTCTCCTCTATTTCCACTTCTTTCTCCTAGCATACTACTCATAAGACATAGTCCAGAATAAGAAATACATAAAGCTCCATGAATAAAGGCTTCTTTTTCTATTGGGATGTCTATTTTATCTATTTCTTCTATACTTAATTCACGAGAAAATACTACTCTTTTTATACCTAAATCATAATAAAACTTAGCAGTTTCATAAGCTGATGTATTTGCCTGAGTTGATGCGTGAATTTCTAAATTAGGAAACATTTCTCTAAGTAGGCAAATCATTCCAAAGTCTTGGACAAGTATAGCATCTACTCTATTTTTATGAAGAAATCTTGCTTGTTCTATAAATGATTCTACTTCAGTGTTTTTTACTAAAGTGTTCATGGTTACGTATACTTTTACTCCGTATAAATGACAGAATTTAATAGCTTCTTTTATTTCATCATTTGTGAAGTTTGAAGCAAATTTTCTAGCACCAAAACTTTTACAAGCAAGGTATACTGCATCAGCCCCATTATAAACAGCGGCTTTTAAACATTCCATATTTCCGGCTGGAGCTAATAATTCTTTTTTCATAATTTCACTTCTTTTCTAAATTATTTATTTCTTTTTCTAAAGCTTCTTTCATTCTTTTTAATAAATTGATATCAATTGGCTCTTTTTCATTATTTTTACTTTCATCTAGATTTTGTAGTTGGACAAAATAGGCATTTGTACATAGTACTTGGGCAACTAGCATTAACCAGTTTCCTAAAGCATTTTGTTCGTTTGCGGACAAATCACCTATTAATAAATAACCAACAGTAACTGCACTAAAGGATGATACTTTAGGTGGAATATTTTTAGAAAACATTTCCATCACCTATAGAAAGTATATTATTTTTTTAGTAAAACATACCTTGTCGAATCATTTAAGATGTCATAGTAATCAATAACATTATTATCTCTTATATATGTTTCTTTTAGATGTTTTGGAATCATTTCATCTATTAATATTCCTTGTTCATAAAGAGATGGAATTATTTGTTTAAAATATGGCATATTATCTTCGTCATAAAGTAGAATTATTTTTTTATCTTTTCCTAATGTTTTTATTTTATCAATATCTGTTGATTGTTCAATAAATAATACTCGTTCTTTCTTTTCTTTATAACTTAAAAATTCATCTATTCCTCTAAATGTTGGTTTAATTTGGAATGGTTCTTTAGGAAATCTATATTTATCAAATTCATTGTCACAATAAAATGAAAATTTATTTTCATCGAATAAGTCTTGTAATGTGTGTTTTAATCTTCTTATGCTATGTCTTCTTATTAGTGGTGTTCCTATAAGTCTTACTTTTGTTAGGCAATCATCTAAATCTACTAATCGGACTTCTAAGTCTTTGCCTACCATTACATTACTTAGGTGCAGATCTAAGGGATATATTCCATTTTTTTGAAGTTTTTTCATTGTATCTACTATTTTTCTACTAATTTTTAATTTTTCATCGAATGTTAATTCATCTTTTACTTTTCTTAAAGCTTCTCCTTCAAAATAGTCAGCTACTACACCGCTAAACTTTCCATCTATATAAATACTGTCATACGCTAAATTACAGTTTTTTATTTTACCTTTTATTTGTTTTAGTCTGTTTAATTTATATCTAGTAATTGGATTATAATTAAGAGATGGATTACTACGTAGTTGGTAGTACTCGCCTTTAATTTCTTCTTTGTATAATTTATATACTTTATCGCCATCTTTGCATATTTTTCCAAATGTACCAGAGCCTATTATTTCTAAATTATTTATATAGCTGCTTTCTAGTTTCATAGCACTTCCCCCTAACAGGCATATTATATCATAAATTGTAATCAAAAAAAAAGAAGTTCTATGACTTCTTAATTAATTTTAATAGTTTTCGCTTTTTAATTCGAAGAAACTTTGTGGATGAGCACATACTGGACATACTTTTGGAGCATTCTTTCCAATTACAACATGTCCACAGTTTCTACAAATCCAGATAGAGTCACCATCTTTTGAGAATACAACTTCATCTTCAATATTCTTTAGAAGTTTTCTATATCTTTCTTCATGGTGTTTTTCAATTTCTCCTACCATTCTAAATTTAGTTGCTAGAGCTTTGAAACCTTCTTCTTCAGCAACGCGTGCGAACTCATCATACATATCAGTCCACTCATAGTTTTCACCATCAGCTGCTGCTTTTAGGTTTTCTACTGTTGATGGAATTTCTCCACCATTTAATTCTTTAAACCACATTTTCGCATGTTCTTTTTCATTGTTTGCAGTTTCTTCAAAAATTGCAGCTATTTGTTCATATCCATCTTTTTTTGCTTTAGATGCGAAATATGTATATTTATTTCTAGCTTGACTTTCTCCTGCGAAAGCAGTCATTAAATTTTTTTCTGTTTGACTTCCTTTTAATTCCATAAATTACCTCCTAATTTATTTACAATTAATATTATAACATTTATAAAATCAATGTCAAAGATATAATTTTTAGAATATACTACACTAGGTGATAGTCATGAATACTAAGCATACTTTATTTTGTAGGTGCTCTAGCTGTAGGCAAAAAAGAAGAAGTAATCTCTTCTATCTTTCTCTCGTGATTGTAAATCTAATTGTTATTTTTTATCAGTTATTAATACTTATATTTATCACGACTAAATTAAATGTTTTCATTCTCTTCTTCGAATTCTTGCTTATCTGTTTCCTTATATTTTTCATCTTCTTCTGATAAAAAAGAAAATGTATAATTTACATAATTTATTAAGTTTCTAACTTTTATACAATCGTTATAGTGTTTATTTTCAAAAACCGCTTCTTCTGGTATTGATATAAGTATGGATAGAAGGTTCCACTCTTCTTTAGTTAAATTTAATTTTTCATTATATTTTTTTAAGATGTCTTTAAAGTTTTTATAATCTTTTTTGTATAATTTATCTAAGTCATAGACAAATATATCTTTTCTATAATTATTAAAGTCTATTATTTTATCAAATATATTATTATCAAAATTATTTATTAATATTACTTCACGTAGGGTATTTAATTCTAGATTGTCTAATCTATATTTAGAAAGTTCAAGTAATTTGTAGACTGAGCTTATATTGTTTATAAGTAAGTACTTAGCAGGTGGTGGGAAAGACATATTTTCAATTTCCTCTTGTAGCTTTAAATAATATTTATAACATTTATCAATATTAAACAATATTTTTTCTTTTAGTTCTTTTAGATCATCTTCACTACACTCTCTAAACTCTTCAGTTAAATAATGAAGAGTAATTAGCGCATTTGTAATGCTTTCTTCTTTTAAGTCATCAAGAGAAAAGATTTCATACTTATCATTTATATTTAATGGTTCTTTATAAAGGTTATAATTTATGTTAGTTAGATAATTATAAAGACTTAGTTTATTCTTTTTATTTTTTATTATTATATATTTTTTATTATTTGATGTTTCAATTATTGAATAGTCTTTTTTATAAGTTATCTTTTTTATATTAGTTAGATATTTATTTATTATTTCATTCATTATTTACTGGTATTATTAGTTTTGTTCCAATGGATAGGTCTTTTAAATCATTATATTTTTCTAGTTCTTCTATAGTTGTATTATATTTAGTAATTATTGAGTTTACCGTTTCATTTTCTCTTACAATATAGACAAGTAATGTTCCATATGTTTCATCTGATTCTGTTATATCAAACAAGTGAAAACTATTTGTTTCTGTTTCTTGTTCTTCTACTACTTCTTCTTTAGTTATTTCTTGTTTCGTAATTCTCTTTTTAGGTTTTTCTTCTGGTTCCTCTTCTTTTTTTATTTCTTCTTGTTTTATAGTTTCCTGTTTTTCTTTTTTTATTTCTTTATTTTCTTTTATTGGTATTTCTATTTCTTTTACATCACCTTCTCCATCACACTCTCTATCATCTTCTATTAATTCTAATCCATCAATCATTAACTCAATATTACACATCATTATGTTTTCATCTTGCATTTCATAAGTAAAATTAGATATTTCTACACTACTTGTTTTTGTATCTAATTTTTCTGTTAGTGAGATTTCGATTGGTAATTTATAATTAAATTCTTCTTCTAATCTTGATGCTTCTGTTAATTTATATTTACCACTTAATATTAAGTTTCCTTCTATATTTGATGAGTCTATAAACGTTAAGTCTTTTTCTAATGATATAGCACTTATTTCTCCAACCATTGTGGGGAAGTCTATTCTTTTTTCAAATTGAATATTCTTTTTCATTATTGCCTCCTAAAAAAGAGTATGAAAAAAGAAGAAATTTTATTCTTCTTTTAGACTTTTTATTTTTTGTTTTGTTTTTTCTATGACTTTTTTTCTTCCGTGATAATATATTCTTTCTATAAATGTTGAGTTATTATTAATTTCATCTAGATATTCGTTTGATGTATCTAGAGCATCTTCATATACTAATAATTCTGGCATTTCTTCTAGTATATAGTTTACTGTACAGATAAAAGTATTAGGATCTTCTATTGTTGAAAAATCTTTAGTTTCTATTGCATTAACTATTACAGCATCATAAATCATACTATTTATAAATCTTATATAATCATCTTCTGATAATATTGATATTTTTCTTTTTTTACATTGATCAACTATGTAATTGACAACCATAGAATTCTTTTCGTCTTCACTTCTTGAAGTTATATTATTGATCAATGTTACTAATTCATTTATATCATCATTTATTTCTTTACCAATTTCATCAAATCTATGAACTTCTATTACTTTGTATACCTTATCTAAATATTCTTTATCTAGAAGTATTAAAGCTGGTTCATTATGTATTAGGCAGTAAAGCATTTGAACAAAGTAAACATAAGTTCTTTTTTCTTGAACCATCTCTTGTAGAGTATCTACTGGGGTTGATAAGATATGGCTTTTTACATTAATTTCAAATTCAAATGATTTAATATTATTTTCTGTAATTTGTTCTGTAATTATAAAATTATTCACTTTCATCACCAAACAATTCTTTATATATATCTAAATAATCTTTTACAATAATAAACTTTATATCGTTTTTTATATTTTCTGGTATTTCATCTAAGTCTCTTTCATTTTCTTTTGGAATGAAGACTCTTTTTATATTGGCTCTATGGGCACCAATTACTTTTTCCTTTAATCCACCTATTGGTAGTACTCTACCTCTTAGTGTAATTTCTCCTGTCATTGCGATGTCAGCATTAACTTGTTTATTTGTGAATAAACTGATTAGTGTTGTGGTAATTGTTACTCCGGCGCTTGGACCATCCTTATTTACTGCTCCTTCTGGGACATGTATATGAATGTCATTTTCTTCTAATATCTTGGAATCTATTTTGAAAAGATCCATATTTGACTTTATATAGTCAAGAGCAATATGACAAGACTCTTGCATTACGTCACCAAGAGAGCCTGTTAGAACAAGATTTCCTTTTCCTTTGAAAAGATTGGCTTCTATTGGAAGAATGTCTCCTCCAAATATAGTGTAGGCCATACCATTAACTACACCGACTTGAGATTCATCTAATTTCTCTGTAAAAGAATATTTTATTTTTCCAAGATATTTTTCTATCTCTTTCTTACCAATATGATAGAAAAGTTCGCTTTCATTTAGTAATAGATTCTTTACTATTTTTCTTAATAATGATGCTATTACTCTTTGTAATTCTCTGACTCCTGCTTCTTTTGTATAGTTTCTTATTAAATACATTATTGCTTCATCACTAATTTGTACTTGAAGTGATGTTAGACCATGCTCTTCTATTTCTTTTGGAATTAAGTGATTTTTGGCTATGTCTAATTTTTCATATTCTGTATAACTTGATATATCTATTATTTCTAAACGATCTCTTAATTCATATGGAATTTGTTCTATATAGTTTGCTGTTGCGATGAACATAACTTGTGATAAGTCATAGTCTTCCTCTATATAATGATCAAAGAATTTATCATTTTGTTCTGGGTCTAGTACTTCTAGCAAAGCACTTGCTGGGTCGCCTTTTATATCTTTTGTCATTTTGTCTATTTCATCAATTATGAATACTGGATTAGATGTACCAGCTTTTCTAATACCTTGAATAATTCTACCTGGTATTGCGCCTATATAGGTTCTTCTATGACCAACAATTTCTGCTTCGTCATTAATTCCACCTACGCTTATTTTAGCTGTTTTTCTATTTAGACTCTTAGCAATACTTAAAGCAAGAGATGTTTTTCCTACACCAGGAGGTCCTACTAAACATAGAATTGGACTTCTTAGATTATTTGTATTTTCTTTAACTGCAAGGTATTCAAGAATTCTATCTTTTACATCTTCTAAAGCATAATGTGATTGGTCTAGGGTTTCTTTTACTTTAGATAAATCTTGCGTATCTTTTGTATATATATTCCAAGGAAGACTAAGCATCCACTCGATGTATTCTCTTATCATACCAAGCTCTGGAGAATTACTATTTAGATTATTATATCTATCTATTTCTCTTTTTATTTTATCTTTTATTTTACTATTGCATTTTAGTCTAGCTAGTTTCTTACGATATTTTTCAACTTCGCTATCTTTACTATTTACATCGCCTAGTTCTTCTTGCATCAATCTTATTTTTTCTCTTAGATAGTATTCTTTTTGACTATCACTTAATTCTTTTTCTACTTCTGATTCTATTTTTTGTTCTAACTCAGCAAACTTCATGTCACGATTCATATCTTGAATTAAGTATTTAGCTCTTTCTATTGGTTCTATTGTTGTTATATATTTCTTTTTTTCTTTATAACTTAATGGTAGGAAATTAACAATTAAATCACATAGGTCGGATAAGCTATCGATTCCATTTAATTGTGATAGTATGGCATTTCCCATATATGGAACTTTACTTATATATTTTTCAAGAGATTTTACTAATAGTTTATAGTATGATGTCTCTTCTTCCTCATCTTCGTTATATTCAATAACTTTATAGTTTGCTTTAAAGAATTTTCCTTCTTCTTCGTATGATGATATTTCAACTCTATCTAGTCCTTCAATTATAATTCTTGTTTTACCATTTGGGACATTCATTTTAAGCTTTAATCTACCTAAAACACCATATTTTGGACATGATGTTATATCTAAGTTGTCTTCTTCTATTGGATTAACGATTAACATTAAGTTGTCTTCTATTTTATCAACTATTGCGACCATTTGCTTGTCGTAGTTGTTATCAAACTCGATTCTTACTTCACTGTTAGGGAAAATGACCATGTCGTTTACAATAAGTACTACTAATTTCTCATCCATCATTAATCCCCTCCAAATTTTAATTACTGTTTTCTATTATATAATAAATAGAATTTTTTTCAAGGAAAACCCTGCCAATTTTATATTTTTTATTTAATTTATTTAATATATAAATCATATTTATAGCAACATAAAAGAGTGCTTATAAACACTCTTTATTTTTACTTATTATATTCTTTTAATAGTTCAACAACTCTTCTAACTTCAAGGTCATATTTTACCATTTCAAGTCCACCAAATTGGCTTAAGAATTCTTCTTTTGAAACTTGATATTTCTTAGCTAATTCTTCTGCTTCTTTATCTGCTTCTTCGTCAGTGATAACTACTTTTTCAATTTCTTTAATTTCATCAATCATTAAACGATATAAAACATTATTGAAAGCTTCTTTTTCCATTTGGCTTCTTAATTGTTCTTCATTTGAACCTGTGAATTGATAGTATAAATCAAGTGAGATTCCTTGCATCTTCATTTGTTCTGCAAATCTTCCCATTAAACGATCTACTTCTTCGTTAACCATTTCTTCTGGAATATCTACTTCTACATTCTTTGATACTCCTTCTAATAATGAATCAACATATTTGTTTTCTGCATCCATTTCTTTTTGAGCTTTAATTGATGCTTTGATTTCTTCTTTTAATTTATCTTCAGAATCGATTCCTTCCATTCCTAAATCTTCAAAGAAGTCTTCATCTAATTCACGAGTTTTCTTTTCTTTTACTTCATTAACTTTTACTTTAAATACTACTGGAGCTCCTGCTAAATCTTTAGCACCATAATCTTCTGGGAAAGTAACATTAATGTCTTTTTCTTCATCAGCTTTCATACCAATAATTTGTTCTTCAAATCCTGGAATAAATGTATTTGAGCCAATTTCTAGTGAATAGTTTTCACCTTTTCCACCATCAAATGCTTCACCATCTTTGAAACCTTCGAAGTCAATGATTGCTACATCTCCGTTTTCAACTTTTCCTTCTTTTGTTACTAATTCAGTATATCTTTCAAGTAAGTGAGATAGTTCATGATTGATTTCTTCATCAGTTACTTCTACTTCTTCTGGAGTAATATTTAATCCTTTATATTTTTTTACATTAACCTCTGGTTTTGTAATGATTTTGAATGTAAATTCAACTCCATCTTCTCCAATACTTTTTAGACTTACTTCTGGTTGTACTACTGGGATTAATTTAGAATCATCCATTGCTTTACCATAAGCTTCTTGTAATACTTCATCAGCAGCATCTAAATATAAAGATTCTTTTCCGAATTTCTTTTCATAAACATTTCTTGGAACTTTACCTTTTCTAAAACCATCAACTTTTACAGTTTTTTGTTTTTTATCAAATACTTTATCTATTGCATTTTTCCAAGAGTCACCTTCTATTTTTACAGCAACTTCATGTTTATTTGTTTCTTTTTTAATTTCTTTATTTTCTTCTTTTTTTGCCATTATTTTCCCTCCAATGTCTAATATTATATCGTATATTGAAAATTTCTACAATATTTTTGTTTTATTTAAGAAAAAAAATAAAAGGTAATTACTAT
>CAVLBI010000060.1:9418-13737 GCA_963661295.1 bacterium | reverse complement strand
GAATAATATATTTTAAAGGAAATTATAATGGCTATATAACGTCATCAAATGATAATATGTATATAACTATAGTTGCTAAAAATTATAACTATAATATAACTATTCATAATCTAGAATATTTCACTAAAGATAAAATAATTTCAATGATTTCAACTATAGAAATAAAATAAAAATCTAGGCAAATATACCTAGATTATTTTTTCTTTAAAAAATCTATATTAGGAATAAGTATTTTAATATAATTAACTATATTATCTTTATTAAAAGTCGCAGGATTCTTCATTTCATCAAAAATAACTGCTATTACACCACTAGCATAAAATTGAACAAGTTTTTCAGTAGGAATACTTGATTCATTAATATAATTCTCATTAATATAATTATTTACAAACTTAATTACAGAATCCACCATCATATCATGAGCAATAGAATTCTTATTGTTTTTTATAACTGATGAATAAATATTAATATTATCAGTAACATGTGAAAGTAATAAATCGACAGTCTCGATATAATACTCCTTAATAGTAGTTGTTTCCTTAGTAACCTCTAAAGACTCTTCTAATTCAATTTTTAAGTCATCCATCAAAGATTGTAAAAGTTCATACTTATCTGCAAAATGATCATAAAAAGTAGACCTATTAATCTTAGCTTTGTTGCATATATTAGATACTTTAATATCTTCAAATGACTCATTCTTCATAAGTTCTATTAAACCCCTATATAAAGTTGACTTAGTCTTTTGAATACGTAAATCTTCTTTTTTTCTCATATTCATCACCTAACTATATTTTAAAATAATATTGGACATTTGTAAAGATAAACTACATATGTTGTGTAATTATAAAATATTTATAAAATACAACATTTATTTGACTATAAAAAAGTACTGTGTTAAAATTATTGAACATGTTAAAAGGTGAGGTGTTTTTATGAAAGCAAGAGAAAAGTTTAGTACATTTAAAATACTATTTCAGTATTTAAAAAATGAAAAGTTAAAATTATTTATTTATATAATATTAATATTTCTAACATATTTACCAAGCTTAATAGCAGCATTTATTTGGGGCTTTGCCTTAGAATCTCTAATTAAAAATAAGTTTACAGAATTTGTTATGTATTTAGCAATCTGGGAAGGAATATACATATTCTTCTATACAATTTTACAAATTCCAAGAGATTATCTATATAATTATTTAGAAATTAAATTTACAAAAAATGTATCAATTGATTTATACAAAAAAATAGATAAGTTGCCAGCAAAAGCATTTGAAGAAATTGGAGTAGGTGAGTTCATAAATAGACTGTATACTGATCCAGATAGAATTATGGAACTACTTCAAAAACTAATAAAACTTATATGTAAAGCTCTAGTGGTGGTTGTAGTATTAATTTTCTCATTCAAAATAAGCCTATTATTAGGTTTCGAAATATTATTATTTGGTCTTATCATGGGACTAATTTCATACAAGTTCTTCCCAAAAATTAAAAAGACACAAGAAAGTATAAAGAAAGAATCAGATAATTATGTAAAAGTCGCAACAGAAAATATTACAGGTATCAGAGAAATAAAATCTCTTGGTATAAAGAAAAATATAGAAAAAAATATATTTAATATTTTAAACAACTTGTTTAATCATAATAAAGAAATTAAAAAGTATGAAGTAATCTACTATAGTCTAAACAATTTAACTTATTTTATATTACAATTCATTATATTATTAACCGCAGGATACTATACAGTAACAGGACATATTGCATATAGTATGTTCATTGTCTTAGAAACATATATTTGGAGAATAGATGAAGTAGTAGAATCAATTTCCGACTTTGGCGTAAACTACAACAAAATAACAGTTTCATTAAAAAGAATTAGTGAACTAATTAATAATAAATTATATGATGATGAAAAGTTTGGAAATATTACATTAGATAACGTAAAAGGTAATATAAAATTTACAAATGTTAAATTTAAATATAGTGATGATGAGGATTTAACTTTAAGAGGCCTTGATTTAAATATCGAACCTCATAAAAAGATTGCAATTGTTGGAAGAAGTGGAAATGGAAAAAGTACATTATTTAACTTACTACTTAGATATTTTGATCCAACAAGTGGAAAAATTACTTTAGATGGAGTAAATCTAAATGACCTAACTGAAGAAAATCTAAGAAAAAATATATCAATCATTAGACAAACACCATTCTTATTTAATTTATCAATTCTTGATAATTTCAAATTAGTAAAAGAAGATGTAACTCTAGAAGAAGTAAGAAAATATTGTAAAGAAGCATATATAGATGATTATATAATGAGTCTACCTGATAAATATGATACAATAATTGGAGAAGGTGGAATAAATTTAAGTGGTGGCCAAAAACAAAGATTAGCAATCGCAAGAACTCTATTATTAAATACAAAAATAATATTATTTGATGAAGCAACATCAGCCCTAGATAATGAGAGCCAAGACTATATCAAGAAAACAATTGATAACTTGGTAAAAGATCATACAATAGTAATAGTTGCTCACAGATTAAGTACAATAGTAGATGCAGATGTGATTAATGTGATTGATAAAGGAAAATTAGAAGCAACTGGTACTCATGAAGAATTATTAGAAAAATCAAAAGTATATAAAAGTTTATATTCAAATGAATTTACAAGTGTAGAATAGAAAAGTATCATTAATTGGTACTTTTTATTTTTAAAACAGCCTATATAAAAATTAATTTTATAAATTTCTTATACATGATATAATTAAATCATAAGGAGATGATTAAATTGAAAATAAAGAATATAATTTTTAGTATTTTAATTACTATAATACTCGGTGGAATTTACTACTATTTTACATATCCAGCAATAAATCCAACTAATATAGATTTCTGGGTATTCATGTTATTACTATTTATAATATATACAGCAGCTTACAATATATTTAATTTTAAAGTAACATTTACAGATTTTATAAATAGAAAATACTATAAAACTGAAAAGAATGGAAAAATATATTTAATAGTACCAATAATTTTTGGATTAATAATAGTATTGAATATAATTTTATCGCCATTGTTCTGCTCAAAACAATATTATGAAAGAATAAATATATCAACAGGAGATTTCAAAGAAGAAGTAAAAGAAGCAAACTTTAATAATATTCCATTACTAGATAGAGACTCATCAGAAAAATTAGGTGATAGACAAATGGGTCAAATGAGTGAACTAGTATCACAATTTGATGTATCAAGCCAATATACACAAATAAATTATAACAATGAAATAATCAGAGTTACCCCTCTAGAATATAATGGAATTATTAAATGGTTTACAAATAGAAAACAAGGTGTAACAGGATATATAAAAGTTAATTCAACAACAGGAAAAAGTGAAGTTGTAAAATTAAAAAAAGGAATGAAATATATTCCTTCAGGACTATTTAATGAAAATGTTTATAGAAAATTACAATTATCATATAAAACTTTCAACTTTGGAAGTGTTAACTTTGAAATAGACAATCAAGGCAATCCATATTGGATAGCAAGTGTAATAAAATATACTGGAGTAGGTTTAAGAAGAGATGTAAAAGGTGTCGTAATATTAGATCCAATAACAGGAAAAAGCAAATATTATGATGTAGACAAAGTGCCAAAATGGGTTGATCATGTTTATGAAGCCGATTTAATAATTGAACAAATTAATGATTGGGGTAAATATAAAAATGGTTTTATTAACTCTTTAATTAGTCAAAAAGATGTAGTAAAAACTACAAGTGGATATAATTACATTGCCCAAGACGATGATGTATATTTGTATACTGGAGTAACATCAGTATTAAGTGATGAATCTAATATAGGTTTTGTACTTACAAACTTAAGAACAAAGGAAACAAAATACTATTCAGTAGCAGGAGCTGAAGAAACATCAGCCATGGAGTCTGCAAAAGGACAAGTACAACAAATGAACTATACTGCAACATTCCCATTATTAATTAATCTAAGTGGAAAACCAACATATTTAATTAGTTTAAAAGATAATGCTGGCCTTGTTAAAATGTATGCATTTGTAGATGTAGAAGACTACCAAAAAGTAGTAGTAACTGATAGTGCTAGTGGTATTAAAAAAGCCGCAGAAAATTATTTAAATGAAATAGGAGATGCAGCAACTGGTATAAGTGAATCAAAAGAAGTACAAATAAATGATTTAACAACAGCAAATATTGATGGAAATACATACTACTATTTCAAAGATAACGAAGGTAAAAAATATAAAGTATCAATAAAAATAGATAAAAACAGATTACCATTTATAAAAAACG
>CAVLBI010000060.1:0-9408 GCA_963661295.1 bacterium | reverse complement strand
AATCAGATGTTATCACAGTAACAGATGTAGAATAGGAGAAAATATGGAAAAATCAAAAGTGTATTTTACAAAAGATATAACAACAGATAATTTATTTAGGTTATATGACGCTCTAGGAGTAGATTTAAAAGGAAAAATAGGAGTAAAGTATCAACCGGAGAAGCTGGTTCAAGAGGATATTTAAAAGCTGATTTAATTGGCCCATTCGTAAAGAAGTTTAATGGAACAATCATTGAATGTAATACTGCATATCCTGGAAAAAGATGTAATTATGAAGATCATATCAAAGTAGCAGAAGAACACGGATTCACCAAGTTTGCAAATGTTGACATTATGGATAAAGAAGGAGAAATAAAAATTCCAGTAAATAAAGGTAAACATTTGAAATATGATATTATTGGAAAAAATTTTGAAAATTATGATTCAATTATAAATCTAGCACATGGAAAAGGGCATGCTATGGGAGGTTTTGGTGCAAACTTAAAGAATCAATCAATTGGTATTGCCTCACGAAATGGTAAAGCATATATTCATTCATGTGGTCAAACTGAAGACCCAGATAAATGTTGGACATGCAAATATGAACAAGTTGATTTCATAGAATCAATGGCTGAAGCTGCAACAGCAGTAGCTGATTATTTAAAAGAAAATAATAAGTCGATCATCTACATGACAGTAATGAATTTCTTAAGTGTAGATTGTGATTGCGATTGTAATCAAACAGACCCTGTAATGAAAGACTTAGGAATAGTCGCAAGTCTAGACCCGGTCGCAAATGACCAAGCATTTCTAGATATGATAGCAAATTCAAATGATGAAGGAAAAACAGCTCTAGAAGAAAGAATTGATACAAGAGTAGGGAGAAGAATAACAGAGTACGCAGAAGAATTAGTTTTAGGCTCAAGAAATTATGAATTGATTGATTTAGACAAATAATAAAATATATAAAATAAAAAATGTAGTCAAAAGCTACATTTTTCTTTTCTAAAATATATAATTATGATATCATTTTATTAGAATATAGAGGTGTTTAAGTATGAAAAAAATAAATAATAAAGGTTTTTCTTTAATAGAGTTATTGGCGGTAGTTTTAATACTTGGGGTACTAATGTCTATCTCAATATTTGCTTACTCAACAATAATTGATAATTCAAGGAAAGACGCCTATTTAGATATTGTAAAATTACAAACTAAAGCAGTATCAAATCTAGTAAATGGTGGAGATTATTATGCTGAAGACTTAAATACAGTATACTATTTCGACTATAGACTAGTAACTGATGATGAAACATCAAAAAGTCCTTTTGCAGATTGGGATAGTGCCTATGTTGCCGTAGTATATGATGGAAAGAAATACTCTTTTTACTGGACAGGAATAGATAAAGCTGGTTGGAGAATAGATTTAAAAAAAGAAGTAGAAAAATTAGACAGAAAAGATGTATATAATCATAAAGGTTCAAAAATAATTCCTGGAAACAGTATTGGAGCCAGAGATAATGTAGTAATTTACGATAAAGAAGGAGAAGAAACAGAAAGAACTGTCTCAAATGATGTATCTTTATCCGAAGCAGAAAAATGTTTTAAAGTAAAAGAAACAAATGGAACATATTCAATAAAAGATTATGATATAAAATGTGGAAAAGATGTAGATGTCCCATCATCAATAGATGGAAAATTAGTTACGATAATAGATGAAAATGCTTTTAGAAATAAAGGTATAACATCAGTAAATTTATATTATGGAATCACAGAATTAAAAAACGGAGCATTCCAAAATAACAATATTACAAAATTAAAATTAAGTAGTTCAATTCATACAATAGGAGATTATGCCTTTTATGGAAACAAACTAGAAACAGTCCAATTTCCAGAAGGATTAAAAACAATTCAGTCACGGGCATTTGCCTATAATAGATTAACACAAATAAGTTTTTCAAAAACACTTACATATATAGGACCATATGCATTCTACGGAAATAGATTATCATCAATAGATTTAAATTCAAATCCAGGAATAGGTGGAGCTGCTTTCTCAAATAATAAAATGAGTCCATCAGAAGCAATAATTTATAAATATGACTCAAAAACTGGTAAAACAGATTATTCAACAATAATAGGTTATGGTGGAGCAAGTAAAGACGTAGTAATTCCAGAAGAAGTAAATGGAGTAAAAGTAACTACGATAGCAGGAAACGCTTTCGCATCATGTGGCTTAAATAGTGTCATAATACCAGATTCAGTAACAACAATTGGTGGGGCAGCTTTTTACAGTAATAATTTAACCTCAATAAAGCTTCCTAGCCATTTGAAAAGTATTGGTGGGTCTGCCTTTAGAACAAATAATATAACAGAATTTAATATCCCAGATACAGTTACATCATTGTCATCAGGTGCTTTTATAAATAATAAATGTCCTCAAGGAAAGGATATAATATACGCAAGAAATAGTGATGGAACAACAGACTATTCAACAATAATATCAAGTTGTGGGGGAAGTAGAGCAGGAGGAAAATTAGTAATACCAGCTCAAAAAAATGGAGTAAAATTAAAAAGAATAACTAGCGGTGCATTCCAAAATTGTTACTACAATTCAATAACGCTTCCAAACCTAAGTGAAACAGATCATTTGTCAATTGATACTAACGCTTTCTACCATAATAGTGTTCCATCAAGCAGTGAAAGTGCATGGATCTATAGAATCAAAAATGGTGTAGTAGACTATTCAACACTAGATAGTTATGCGGGAACAAGACCAGGTGGTACATTTACAATACCAGGAGAATCACATGGAGTAAAATTAAAAAATCTATATGCATCATTTGCATGGTCATCTTATACCACAGTTGTAATACCAGAGTCAGTAACATCAATTAGTGGAGGAATATTTGGTAAATCAAACTCAAATAACGTAAATTTAACAAAAATAGTAAATAAAACAGGAAGACAATTTAATTGGTATAGTATTACAAGCTCATCACATCAAAACCCTGGATCATTCGCAACAGGTACAGTTTCACATCAATCCGGAGATATTCAAATAACAAATAGTTAAAGAACAAACATTAAATATTTGTTCTTTTTCTTTTTTTAGATTTGATATTTTTATAATATAATAGTAAAATAGAATATAATGAAAAAATAAAATATTGTAGGAGGGGTAAATATGATGCCTATTAGGGACCTTTTTACTAAGTTATTCAAAAAGAAAGAAGATGACAAGCCTTGGCTTGAATATTATTCTAGAGAAGAAAGAAGTATAAAATTTACAGATAAATCAATCTATGATTTCATGATAGATAGCGTTGGTGGAGATAAAGATTTTATTGCCTTAAATTATTTTGGAAATAGATTTAGCTATAATGAATTTTTATCAAATATTGATTTATGTGCAAGAAGTTTAAGGGAACATGGAGTAAGACCAGGAGATATTGTAACAATATGTTGTCCAAATATGCCAGAAGCAATATATGCATTCTACGCATGTAATAAAATTGGAGCAATCGCAGATATGGTTCATCCTTTATCAAGTGAAGACTCAATGCTTAATTATTTAAACAATTCAAAATCAAGAATATTAATATTAGTAGATTTTGACTATGAAAAATTTATGGATATTATTCCAAAAACAAATGTATTTAGAACCATTTTAGTTAGTCCTAAAGAATCAATGCCATTAGGTTTAACAGTAGGTTATACAATAACGAGAACTTTAACGCAAAAAAAGCCTAAGGCAACAGATAGTACATATATGTCATGGAAAGAATTTATGGCAAGAGGTCTACGTAACCATGAAAATTTCCATTGTAATATGAAAAAAGATGATGCTGCAGTAATTTTACATAGTGGAGGAACAACCGGAACACCAAAAGGAATTGTCCTTTCAAACTACAATTTCAATGCTGAAAGTCAACAAGCCGCAGTAAATGTAATTGATGTAAGACCAAAAGATAAAATCGTAACAATTCTTCCAATTTTCCATGGCTTTGGTTTATGTGTCTGCGTCCATACGCCAATTTGTTTAAAAGTGGAAACAATATTAATGCCTGAATATGATGCTGGAAGATTTTATAAAATTTGGAAAAATGATAAACCTCATGTAATTCTTGGAGTACCAACATTATGGGAAGGAATGATGAGTAACAAAAAGTTTGATAATGTAGATATGTCTCAATTAAAATATATAATTTCTGGAGGAGATTACTTAACAATATCTGCTGAAGAAAGAATAAATGAATTTCTACACAAACATGGAGCTCATGTAAATATTGGAAAAGGTTATGGAATGACTGAATCAGTAGCCGCAACATGCTATACATTCCCAGGAACAAATGAAGCAGGAAGTATAGGTATACCAATGGTAGGAAATACATACAAAATATGTGATCCAGAAACGCATGAAGATCTTCCAATCGGTGAAGAAGGAGAAATATGTGTAAATGGTCCAACAGTAATGATGGGATATCTAAATAATAAAGAAGAAACTAAAAAAGTAATCATTAAACATAAAGATGGTAAAAAATATCTTCATACTGGAGACATAGGATACATTGCTCCAAATGGAATAGTATTCTATACTCAAAGATTAAAAAGAATGATAATAGTATCAGGATTTAATGTTTACCCAAGTCAAATAGAAGAAGTAATTTCAAAACATAATCTAGTAGATAAAGTATGTGTAATTGGAATGCCACATCAATATAAGATGCATGTACCAAAAGCATTTATTGTTTTAAAAAATGGTATAACTCCAACACCAAAAATAAAAAAAGAAATAGTAGATTTATGTAAAGAAAATTTATCTGTTTATTCATTACCAAAATTCTATGAATTTAGGGAAGAATTGCCTAAAACATTATATGGTAAAATTAACTATAAAGAATTAGAAAAAGAAGAGGAGAACAAAGGAAAAGATAAATAGTCTTTTCCTTATTTTTTAAATATGAAAGTATTAATAACAGGAAATGTAGGAAGTGGAAAAACAACCCTTGCTAAAAAACTATCAGAAACATATAATGTACCTTATTTTGAAATAGATTCAATAGTACATGATGATAAAAATAATAGAAAACGTACAGAAGAAAAACAAAAAAATGAAGTAAACAAAATAAATAGAGAAAATAAAAATTATATCATAGAAGGAGTTCTAAGAAGAAACTTAGAATTTATCTGTAACTTAGTTGATTACATAATAATATTTGATATAGATAAAAAAGTCTTAAGAAAAAGAGTAAAAGCAAGATATATAAAACAAAAAATAGGCCTTGAAAAAGCAAATTATAAGCCAACAAAAGAATTTTTAAACCAAATGTATATTTGGTTAGAAAACTATGACTACAATAAGGATAAACACATAATAAAGAAGTATTCAAATAAAATAATAATATTAAGAAATAATAAAGAAGTAAAAAAATATTTAATTGCCATGGAAAAGGAGAATTTCTATCTATGAAAGTACTAAGCATAAAAGAACCATTTGCAACACTCATAAAAGATAAAGAAAAGCAAATAGAAACTAGAAGTTGGAAAACTAATTATAGAGGAGAATTATATATCCATGCCTCTCTTACAAAATATAAAAATGAATCAATAGATAAATTCTACGTCGACTCATTAATTAAAAATAAAAAATTAAACTATGGATACATAATATGCAAATGTAAATTAGTTGATTGTATAAAAGTTGATAAAGAGTTTCAAGAAAAAATTTCTAAAAATAAAAAAGAATACAAACTAGGAGACTATACAGAAGGAAGATATGCCTGGATTTTAGAAGATATAGAAGAATTAAAAGAACCAATTAAAGAAAAAGGAAAACTAAACATTTGGGAATATAATAAATAAACTATAATCTAAAATAAAATATACAAACAATCATAATTAAAAAGCCAAATAAAACACCAAAAAAAGTAATTTTTTTGTTATCATAATATCCTGCTTCTTTTAAAAGTTCCCCAAAAGATATTTCAAGCATAATTCCAGCAGTAATACCATAAATTATTCCAAGATAAAGAGGAGTAATAATATTTTTTAAAAATAAAGCTGCAAATATTCCACCAATAAGTTCAGATAAAGCAGATATTAAAACTAATATAAATACTTTTCTATGATTATTAGTAGAATGATATATTGGAATAGCAATAGATAACCCCTCTGGAATATTGTGAAGTGCAATACCAAAAGCAAGTGTAATACCAAGTCTTAAATTAGAATCTGATGAAATAAAAGTAATAATCCCTTCTGGAATATTATGAAGAATAAGTGCGATAAGTGAAGTAATTCCAACTTTATATAAAGAGTTAGTCGTCTGCTTAGAAATAAAACTATCAAGAAATCTAGAAATAATAATTCCAATATTCATAAATAATAAAACCCAAATAATATTATTAATAGAATCAAAAGATTCAGGAATTAATGAAAAAATTGATAAAGTAATCATAGAACCTGCACTAAAAGATAAAGATAAATTAATTAACTTATCTTTATTAATATTTTTAATATAAGTAGGAATTATCCCAAATAGGGTAGATATTCCTGCAATTGTTGTAATTAATAATGGTATCATACTAAATTATATTATTTAAAAGTAATAATATGAATTGAAAATAATTATTTTTCATGATAACATAACGACATAAATGAAACTAAAAAGTATATAGGAAAGTGATAATATGAATTATGATCTAGAAATGGAAAATCAAATAAAAACATTAGAAGAAGGCTCAACTCTACTATTACACGCTTGTTGTGCACCTTGTTCATCAGCTGTATTAGAACGTTTAGGAAACTTTTTCAAAATAACGATTTTCTACTACAACCCAAATATAACAAATAAAGATGAATATGACAAAAGAGTAGAAGAAATCAAAAAATTAATAAATAAAATCCCATCAAAATATAAAATAGAATTAATTGAAGGAAACTATGAACCACAAGAGTTTTTTGATATCGCAAAAGGTCTAGAAGATGAACCTGAAAGAGAAAAACGCTGCTACAAATGTTACACACTACGTCTAGAAGAAACAGCAAAAATTGCCAGTAAATTAGGCTTTGATAATTTCTGTACAACACTAACACTATCTCCTTATAAAAAGGCTGACTGGATAAATGAAATAGGAGAAAACCTAAATAAAAAATATATATCAAACTACCTATATAGTGATTTTAAAAAGAAAAATGGATATAAAAGAAGCATAGAATTATCACATATTTATAATTTATATAGACAAGATTATTGTGGCTGTATCTATTCTCTAAGAGATAAAATTAAAAAAGATAAATATAATAGTGTAAAGTAAAGGTCTAATTTCTTTGCTTAATATACATTTATGTTATATAATTTTTCTATAAGGAAGTGATAGTATGAAGTATTATTGTTTAGGTATAAAAGGAACAGGAATGTCAACTTTAGCTCAAATATTATATGATTTAGGAAATGAAGTATCTGGTTATGATGACGCAACTGGATATAAATTTACTCAAAAAGGGTTAGATGAAAGAGGAATAAAAATATATTATGATAGTGAACATCCTCTAGATAAAGATACAATAGTAACTTACAGTGTAGCTTTATCACAAGATCATAAAGAATTAGTAAGAGCTAAAAATATGGGACTAACTATAAAGAAGTATAATGAATTAATGGGAGACGTTATTAGCCAATTTAAAAGTATTGGAGTATCAGGAACTCATGGTAAAACAACTACAAGCTCAATAATTAGACATATATTAGAAGAAAATGGTGGTTGCAACTACTTTATAGGTGCCGGAGATGGATATGCTAGTAGAACAAACGATTATTTTGTAGTTGAAAGTGATGAATTTAATAGACATTTTACTGCATATCATCCAATGTACGCAGTAATAACAAACATTGAAAAAGAACACATGGAATGCTACAAAGATATCGATGATATAAGAAATACATTCGAAATATTTGCCAATAACACATCTAAATTTATAGTCGCAAACGGAGATAATCAAGAAGTAAGAAAAATAAACTATAATACAAAGGTAATGTTCTTTGGATATGGATTCAATAATGATGCCGTAATAAAAAACTTAAAATTAGATGAAGATGCATCACGATTTGACTTATATATAAAAGATGAATTATATGGAAGCTTTGAAGTACCTCTATTTGGAAAACATATGGTCGCAGATACAGTAGCTGCAATATTAATGTGTAGACAATTAGGAGTAGATAAAGAAGTAATATATAATTCACTAAAAACATTTAAAAATGCAAAAAGAAGATTCGCAATAAGTAAATTAGGAAAAACAATAATTGTAGATGACTATGCACATCATCCAACAGAAATAAAAAGTACATTAGAAGCAGTACGTCAAAGATTCCCAGATAAACGTATTGTAGTAGTATTTAAACCAAATACATATTCAAGAACAATCGACTTCAAAGATGAGTTTATTGATGCCTTAAATGTCGCAGATAAAGCTTATCTAACAGAAATAGATTGTAATAGAGAAAAACAAGAAGATTATCCAGGCGTAACATCACAATTAATTATAGATGGATTAAGAGATGGAGAATTAATATCAGAAGAGACAATTGATAAATTAGTTCCAGAACTTGATTCAGTAATTTGCTTTATGAGTTGTGCATACATTGATAGTCTTATAAAAGCACTAGGTGAATTAGAAGAAAAAATAGAAAACAAAGAAGAAGAATTTTAAAATGAATTCTTCTTTTTATTTATATTGTTGCGCTTGTAATACTAAAATTAATATGATATATTTACGTTAAGTATAATATAAAAATTGTATATTATAAGATAGATACTTATAACGAAACGATTAAAACAACTCAAAATAATTTAGAAAGAATAAAACTATTAAAAGAAAATAATATAGAATATAATAAATTTAATCAAATACTACAACAGAAAAAAGACAACGGTGAAGTAATTGACATAAAAACATGGACAACCGTATTGTCAGAAATGATTATAAATAATGAAATGGATGATGCATATAAATTAGATGATGAAAACCAAGAATTTTATCAATCAACAATAGATAAATATAATGCAAAAATTAGAATATCTAAAAGATGTAAAGAAATGTATCAATTAGCTTTAGCTCATTCAATACCAGAAAAAGAATTAAATCAAATTATTGAAAATCATCACAATAATATAACAGACGAAGATGAAGTAAATAAAATGATAGAAGAACTTAGAACTTTAATCGCATCTAAAGAGAATGGAAATAATAAAACATATATAAATTAAAATAAGACACATAAAATTACTTATAGTAAATATGAATTAAAATAAATACTAAAGTAATAAATATGTGTCTTTTAAATTAAATCATATTTATAAAAAAAACAAATTCGTAAATTTTTAGACTAAAGTTCGTTTTTTAATGAACTTTTTTCTTTTCTAGATT
>CAVLBI010000059.1:0-17793 GCA_963661295.1 bacterium | reverse complement strand
ATATTTAGGATTAAAGAGTTTAAGATTTTGGCCTTTTGTATATATTTTTATGTCTCATTCAATTTTTTATTATATTTCAGATAGAAAAGTAGATAAGGGGACTTGTTTAGTGTTAGTAGTTCTAATATGTGCTTTTATATCATTATTTATTTTTAATATACCTAATTTAAAGACTAGTCCTAAGAAGATTATTAGTGATAAAGCTATTAGTGTTTTAAGAAAAGAAAATCCAAAGAGATTACTTAATTATTATGATTATGGTGGTTATTTAATTTATAAAGATATTCCTGTTTTTATTGATGGTAGAGCAGATCTTTATTCTCCATATAATTATGAAGATTATTTGGATATTGATAATTTATCTTATAAGTATAATAAGTTATTAAAAAAATATAATTTCGATTATATTTTAATGCCTAAAAAGAGTGGCTTTTCTACGTATTTAAATGAAAATGATGGGTATGATTTAATTTATTCTGATAAGAAGGTAGTTATCTTTAAAGTTAAATAAAAAAGTTTGCAAAAAAAATCTTTTATAGTATAATTAAATTTAAAGATAGGAGAGAAATGCGATGAGTGATATTTATACTGGAATTGATTTAGGTACTGATAGTGTAAAAGTGATTGTATGTGAAAAATTAAATGATAAATATCATGTTTTGGCTTCTTGTTCTTCTATTTCTAAGGGAATAAAAGATGGATTTATAGTTGATACTAAGGCTGCTGTTAGTAGTGTTAGTAGTGCTTTGAAACAGGTTAATGAGATGCTTGGTATAAAGGTTACTAAAGTAATTGCATGTATTCCTCCAGCTAATTGTAATATGGATATTGTTATTGGTAGTACTGATATAATTGATTATAATGAGATAACTGGTGAAGATGTTTCTAATGCGTTACTTGACGCTTTAAAGGGACAAGATTTTAGTGAGATGGAATTAGTTACTGCTATGCCTATTAGTTTTACTGTTGATGATGAGACAAATATTCGTGATCCTAAGGGATTAAAGGGTAGTGTATTAGATACTAGAGTTGTTATTAGTACTGTGCCAAAGGAACCTCTATATAGAATACTAGAGGTATTAAAGTTATGTGGTATTGAGACTGTTGATATTAGTTTTACTTCTTTTGGAGATTACTATACGATAAAGAAGAAAAAATATGATGAAGAGGTTGGAGCTATTATTAATATTGGTGAAGAGAGTACTAATATTTCTGTTTTCAATAAAGGAATTCAGATTAAGAATAGTTTGATACCTGTGGGTAGTTATAATGTTGATAAGGATTTAACTTATGTTTTTAAGTCTAAGATTAGTGAATCTCGTAAAATGAAAGAGACTTTTGCGGTTAGTTTAGCATCTCTTGCGGATAGTAATGATACTTATAGTATTAGAATTGATAAGAATACTGTAAAAGAGGTTAATCAAGTTGGAGTTTCTAAGGTTGTTGAAGCTAGGGTTAGAGAACTTTTAAAACTTGCTAAAAATGAAATAAAAAACTTAACAAATAGAGAAATACGTTATATAATTATAACAGGTGGCTTGAGCGAATTAGCTGGTTTTTCGTATTTAGTGGAACAGGAATTTGGTTTTGTTGCTAAAGTATGTAATATTTCAGCTATGGGTATTAGGCATAATAAATATAGTAGTTGTTATGGTACTATTAAATATTTTAATGATAAGTTAGATTTAAGAGGAAAGCATTATAACATGATTAGTAATGATGATGTTGATAGACTTTCATCATCTGATTCTATTGTTACAACAAATGAAAATGTTATTAGTAAAGTGTTTGGGCACTTTTTCGTAGATTAAGGAGGAATAGGTATGATAGGCGGACTTGAAATGGATCAATTAGCGAAGATCAAGGTCATCGGTTTAGGTGGTGGCGGTGGTAACGCTATTAACAGAATGGTTGAATCTGGTGTTAAGGGAGTAGAGTTTATTGCTGCTAATACAGATTTACAAGTATTAAATACATCTAAAGCTGATGTTAAAATTCAAATAGGAGCAACTTTAACTGATGGACTTGGAGCTGGTGGAAAACCAGAAATTGGTAAAGAATCTGCAGTTGAGTCTAAAAAAGAAATTGAAGATGCTTTATCTGGAGCTGATATGGTATTTATCACTGCAGGTATGGGTGGTGGAACTGGAACAGGTGCTGCTGGTGTTGTTGCAGAAATTGCACAAGGACTTGGAGCTTTAACTGTTGCGATTGTTACTAAGCCTTTCTCATTTGAAGGAAAAAGAAGAATGGAAAATGCACTTCAAGGTATTGAAGAATTAAAGAAACATGTAGATACTTTGATTATTATTCCAAATGATAGATTAAGAGAAATTATTGATAAATCTACACCAATGCTTGAAGCATTTAAAGAAGTTGATAATGTATTACGTCGAGGAGTTCAATCTATTTCAGATTTAATTGCTGTAGTTGGACTTGTTAACCTTGACTTTGCAGATGTTAAGGCTGTTATGGAGAAGAGTGGACGTGCAATTATTGGTATCGGTATTGGTATGGGAGAAGATAGAGCACTTGAAGCTGCTAAACAAGCTGTTTCATCACCACTTCTTGAAACTTCAATTGAAGGTGCAACTGATGCAATTATCAATATTACAGGTGGAGTTAACTTAACATTATTTGAAGCAGAACAAGCAGCTGAGGTTGTAAGAAGTGCAAGTAATACAGATATTAATACAATATTTGGTTCAGTAATTAATGAGAACTTAAATGATGAAGTTATTGTTACTGTAATTGCAACAGGTTTTGATAAGAAGAAGCCTGTTCCTGAAACTCCAGTTTATAATAATGGAAATAGTCAATCTAGAAGAAGTAGTGCAAGAGATGAATATTCATACAATACTCCAGAATTGTTAGGAGACGATGATGGAAGTGATAGCGGAAACGTTGACATTGAAATGCCTTCTTTCTTAAGAGATAGAAACTTTTAAAATTTACAAATTATAGGGTCGGTACAATTTTGTATCGACTTTTTTGATTACTTACTTGTTTAATTATTTAAAAAAAAACATTATTGTGGTATATTAAATAAAGGTGATTTGATGCTTAGAAAAGTTATTAAATTTATATTAGTTATTTTATGTATGATTACTATCTTTATGTTTTCATCTGATAAAGATTATGAGTCTTCAAAAAAGAGTAATTCTGTTATTGTTGAAATTGCTGATATTTTTTCTAAAGATAAGCTTAGTGATGCAGAAAAAAATAACTATATAAACAAGTATGTTTTTATAGTTAGGAAGATAGCTCATTTTATAATTTATTTAATTCTTGGTTTACTTGTAATTAGTCTTTTAAAAGAATATATGATTATTGGTTGGAAGAGTGTATTTTTAAGTTTGCTTGTGGTTTTCTTGTATGCTTGTAGTGATGAGTTTCATCAACTATTTGTTAGTGGTAGGAGTGGTGAATTTAGAGATGTTTTAATTGATTCTTCTGGTGGATTGGTTGGAAGTTATCTATATTATTTATTTTATAGTCTAAGGAGAGAAAAACATGAATAAGAAAAAAGAATTAGCCAAAAATACTGTAATAATATTTTTCGGAAGAGTATGTACGCAACTTATATCTTTCTTTTTATTACCATTATATACTTCATATTTATCTACTAGTGAGTATGGTACAGTTGATTTAATTCAGACTTATGTAACTCTTTTAGTTCCTATTATAACTTTGGAACTTGAGATGAGTATATTTAGATATTTAATTGATTGTAGAGGGAAAGAAAAAGATACTAAGAAGCTTGTAAGTAATAATTTCTTTATATTAGGGATTAGTTTATTAGTATTTAGTATTTTATATATAATTATAACTTGTTTTGTAACTATTCCATATAGATGGATTATAATGATAGATATAATTGTATGTGTTTTATCTGGTAACTTCTTACAAGTTGCGAGAGGTCTTGGTAGAACTTTAGACTATGCAATTAGTTGTATTTTAACCGGTCTTACTACAGTTATATCAAATATAATACTTATTTGTTTTGTAGGAATGCAGGCAGAAGGTATGATTATTAGTATGGCTCTTGCTAATTTCGTATGTAGTTTATATTTATTTGTTAGATTAAAGTTATATAATAAAATTGATTTTAAGATTATAGATTTTAAACAAATGAAAGATATGTTTAAATATTCACTTCCATTAATACCTAATGGAATTAGTTGGTGGATAGTAAATGTTAGTGATAGAAGTATTATTAGTTTTGTTCTTGGTGCTTCTGCGAATGGACTTTATGCGATTAGTAATAAGTTTCCAACAATTATATCTAGTTTAACTGGAGTATTTAATTTGAGTTGGAGTGAGTCAGCGGCTCTTCATATTAATAGTAAAGATAGAGATGAATTCTTTTCGGATATAACTAATACTGTACTTAGACTTTTTAGTGCTTTAGGAGTAGGAATGCTTGCTTGTATGCCGTTTGTTTTCCCATTAATGATAGATTCAAAATATAATGAAGCTTATAACTATATTCCATTTTTAGTTATAGCGACAGTATTCAATGTAGCGATATGCCTTTATAGTCAAGTATATCTTGCTAAGAAATTATCAAAACAAGTAGCATCTACGGCAATAGTTGGCGCAATAATAAACATAGTCATTAATGTGGTTTTAATTAAATATATTGGTATTTATGCTGCGGCTATTTCTACTATGGTTAGTTATTTAATTATGATGGTATATAGACATTTTGATCTAAAAAAATATGTAAATATTACTATTGAGAAGAAGTTAATAATAGAAAGTATTATTATGTATACTATTACTTTAATTATATATTTCCAGAAGTCATTAATACTACAAGGAATTTGTTTAGTATGTGTTTGTATTTATGCTTTTATTACTAATTATGGAATTTTAAGTTCTACTTATAAAACTATTATTGGTAAAATTAAAAGATAAATTAACATATAATTACTTAGGTGATTATATGTTTTTATTTTCTATTATTAGAAATTTATTGTGTTTTACTGGGAGTTATTCAAATGATGTTTTTTTAGAACCTTTATCTTTAGAAGAGGAAGAAGAGTGTATAAGAAAGAAAATGGATGGGGATATTACTTCTAGAAATAAGTTGATTGAACATAATTTAAGATTAGTTGCGCATATTGTGAAGAAGTTTGATAATGATTCTAATTTAAATGATGATTTAATTAGTATTGGGACTATTGGACTTATAAAAGGGGTAGATACTTTTTCTCCTGATAAGGGAGTACGTATTACTACTTATTGTGCTAGGTGTATTGAGAATGAAATACTTATGTATTTTAGAAAGAATAATAAATATAATAGTGATATTTCTATTAATGATACTGTTGGGTTTGATAAAGATGGTAATGAGATAATGATTCAGGATATTATTAAGACTGATAATAATAATTTTTTAGAAGATATAGATTTAAAAGATAATATTAAATTATTATATAAATATTTAGATGTACTTACACCTAGAGAGAGGGAGATTATTGTTAATAGATATGGACTTAATAAGAATAGTGAATTAACTCAAAAGAGGATTTCTAATAAGTTAGGTATTAGTAGAAGTTATGTTTCTAGGATAGAGAAAAGAGCTCTTACTAAATTACTTAGAGAGTTTATTAGGAACGGAAAAATATAGTAAAAAATAAGTAGATTGCTTTTTAATCTACTTTTATTTTGAATATTTATTTTGAATATTTTTTTCTCTTCTTTACAAAAATATTTATAGAACATATAATATTAGTAGTTGGAGAGAATGGCATGAGTAAAAGATTATTATTTAAGAGAAAATTGAGTAGATTTATTAAGTTACATATAGATAAAGCAACAGTTGAATGGTGTTTTATTTTTGTACTAGTTTTAGTGGCATTTGGTATTTTTAATTTTTTACTTATGCCACAAATATGGTTAAATGGTGGAAGAAATATTCTTGTTAATTATAAGGACAAATATAGTGAGAATGGATTTAAAGCTAGTTTTATGGGAAATGACCTAACTGGCGATGTTATTAGTAATGGTAGTGTTAATACTCGAAAGTTAGGTAAGTATAGAGTTGTTTATACTTTAAAGACTAAGTATTTTACTAAGAAGGTAGTTAGAGTTGTTAATGTTGTTGATAGGGAAAAACCTAAGTTAGATATTGATTCTAATGATATTTATTTATGTCCAGGTAGTGATGTTGTTCCTAGTAAGATAGTGGCTCATGATAATTATGATGGTGATATATCTAATAGTGTTAAGTATGATATATCAAAGGATTCGATTACTTATTATGTTACTGATAGTAGTGGTAATAAGGCTAGTATTACTAAGAAGTTAATTTATAAAGATAATGAAGGACCTACTATTTCTTTTAGTGATGGGGACTATTTATATTTACATGTTGGAGATATTTATAATAAAGCTTATAATGTGTCTGATAATTGTAGTGATGATATTTCTGTTAAGACAAAGGGAAGTGTTGATACTAGTAAGCCTGGATTTTATGATGTTTCATTTATTGCGATAGATAAGTCTGGTAATAAGAGTCGTGCTACACAACATGTTATTGTGAGTAATGTTAATGCGGATGGGACAATTTATCTGACATTTGATGATGGTCCTCGTGAAGGTACTACTAATATTATTTTGGATATTTTAAAAGAAGAGAATGTAAAGGCAACTTTTTTTGTAACTAATAGTGGGCCTGATTATTTAATTAAAAGAGAGTTTGATGAGGGTCATAGTATTGGACTTCATTCTAGTAGTCATGATTATAGTATTGTTTATGCATCAAGCGATAGCTTTTATAATGATTTATATTCTGTACAAAATAGAGTAAAAAATATTACTGGATATGAGTCACATATTATTAGATTTCCAGGTGGGTCTAGTAATACTGTTAGTCGAAGATATAGTGAAGGTATTATGAGTTATTTAACTCGTGATGTTGTATCGCGTGGTTTTAAATATTATGATTGGAATTTATCATCAGGGGATGCTGAAGGTGGACAACATACAGCTGAAGAAATTAAGAATAATGTTATTAATGGATTAAGAAAAGATAGAGCTAATGTTATTTTAATGCATGATATTAAACCATATACGAGGGATGCTTTAATGGATATTATTAAGTATGGAAAAGAAAATGGATATGTGTTTGATGTGATAAGTATGAATACTGATATGGTAACTCAACATGTAAATAATTAGACATAATGATTAAATTATTATATAATAGTTATGGTGATGTTATGGGACTATTTAAACCTAAAATGTATAAAAAGAATATTTTTGAGATAGATTATAATAAACTTAAAGAAGCAGGAATTAAGTGTTTAGTTTTTGATTTAGATAATACTTTAGGTTTAATTGATCATAAGAAGTGTCCTAGAAATACTAAAAAGTTATTAAAAAGTTTACAAGATGATTTTTTAATACTAATAAGTTCTAATAATACTCGTAAGAGAATTGCACCATACTTGGAGGATTTAGGTATAGGTGGGGTTGCTTGGAGTATGAAGCCATCTACTCGTGGACTTAGAAAGATAAAAAGGGACTATAATCTTAAGAAAAAAGAAATGTGTATGATAGGGGATCAGATTGTTACTGATATACTTGCGGGAAATAGATTTAAAGTTATGACAATTTTAGTTGATCCTTTAGGTAAAAAAGATTTAAAAATTACAGGAATAAATAGACAATTAGAAGCTCGTATTGTGAAGAGATATGAGAAGAAAGGTATATTTGAGAGAGGTAAATATTATGGATGATTCACAAAAACGTTGTAAGGGATGTGGTGTTGTATTACAAGATCAAAATCTTTTACAAGAAGGTTATACTACTAATTTAGAAAATGATATTTGTCAAAGATGTTTTAGAATGAAAAATTATGGGGAATATCAAGTGGTTACTAAATCTAATGATGAGTATTTAGAAATATTAAAGAGTGTTGGTGAGACTAAAGATTTAGTTTTATATATTACAGATTTGTTAAATTTGGAAGAGAATATTGAAACTATTAGAGAACTTATTCCTAATAAGATGATATTAGTACTTAATAAGAAAGATGTTCTTCCAAAGTCTGTAAAAGAAGAGAAGTTAATTAAATATTTAGAAAATAAAGGAATCAATTTTGAAGAAGTTATTGTTATTTCAGTTAATAAAAATTTAAATATTGATTATTTACTAAAAAGAATTAAATATTATCAAACCAGTAAGAACGTTTATGTTGTGGGTCATACTAATGCTGGTAAGAGTAGTTTAATTAATAAGTTAATTAGTAATTATTCTTCTAATGATCAGGAACTTACAATGAGTCCGTTACCTTCAACTACACTTAATTTAGTTAAAATTGATATAAATGATCATTTAACGTTAATCGATACCCCAGGTCTTGTAGATAATGGATCTATTTTAAATAGAGTTGATGCTTCTATGGTTAAAAAAATATCTCCTAAGAAAGAGATAAAACCTCGTACATATCAATTAAGAAAAAATCAATCTATTATTATTGAAGATTTAATTAGGATTGATTATGTAGAAGGGGAAAAGAATAGCTTTACTTTATTTATATCTAATGATCTAAAAGTAAAGAGACTACTTAATTTATTTAATAATGATGAGTTAAAAGATAAAAATAAAGTTACTTATGAAGTGAAATATGATGAAGATTTAGTTATAAATGGACTTGGTTTTGTTAAGATTGTTAATAAGGGTGTAGTTGATGTTTATATTGATAAAGATATAGATGTATTTACTAGAAGAAGTTTAATTTAAGTTATAAAAAAAGCAGATATTTTTTATCTGTTTTTTGTTTTTTCTTTGATAAAATTTATAAAGTTTTTTGCAACCTGACTCTTATTATCAGAGTCCCATACTAGGCCTAAATATTTATTTTTTAATTTAATATTTGATTCTAGTTTAAATAGTTTTTTTTCTTCTAATTCATTTTTTATATATTCTTCTGTAAATAATCCTATACCAAAACCATTAAGAGTAAAATCTTTAACAATAAGCTCTCCAGTAAATTCCATTTTAGGATGTAGTTTTATATTATTTTGTATGCAATAATCATCTAGCCTTTTTCTAGTAGTAGACCCTTTTGATAGGATAAGAAGTGGTATTGTTTCTAGACTCTTATTATTGATTTTTGTTTCTTTATATTCATTTAAATTATTTACTGCGAAACAGTCGTGTAAGTCCGTTAACTTATATGTTTTAAATTTAGGTGGTATTTTATTTGGAAGTGTTGTTATTAGGGTATCTATTAGACCCATTCTTGTTTTTCTTATTAAGTCTTGAGTTTTTCCTGTTGTGATTTGTATTTTTATCTTTGGATATTTTTCATGAAATTCTTTTATATATGGCATTAATATTTCATGAAGTATAATTTTACTTGTACCAATACTTAATGTTCCTGCTTCCATGTTTGTTAGTGTTTTTAAATCATTTTCTGCAGAAGATATTAATTCCATGGAATCTTTTATTTTTTTATAAAGCATTTCTCCAGTTTCTGTTAATTCGACTCCATCTCTTTTTCTTATAAATAAATTTGTATTAGTTTGTTCTTCTAAAGTCTTAATTGATTTACTAATAGCTGGCTGACTAATTAATAGTTCATTTACGGCACGTGATATGTTTTCGTTTTTCGCAACATAGTAAAATATTTTATATAATTCTAAATTAATATTCATAGTTTACTCCTTTTGATATAACGGCTTATTATATATTGTATTCTAAATATACGTGTTAATTATTATTTTTGTAGACTAATATCTTTTTATAAAAAATTAAAAATTAGAATTAGAAATAATAATTTATAAATATAAAATAGTCAAGTTTAAATGATTATTTTTTTGTAAATATTTGTAAATTTATGTGAAATGTTTTTTATGGATATTTACTTTTAAACAGATGTTATTGTAATATAATAATAAGTAGTGGCTGATTGTGGTGAAAAGTGGGGGATTAATATGTTTATTGGAGAATATCATCATTCTATTGATGATAAGGGAAGATTAATTATTCCTACTAAGTTTAGAGATGAGCTTGGTAATAGTTTTATTATTACTCGTGGGATTGAGAATTGTCTTTATGTTTATTCTAATTTGAATTGGAATAATATTTGCGATAAACTTAATTCTTTGCCTTTTACTAGGAAAGATGCGAGAAACTTTAATCGTTTCTTTATGTCAGGTGCTACTTGTGTTGAATTGGATAAACAGGGAAGAGTTAATGTGACTTCTCCACTTATTGATTATGCTGGTCTTTCAAAAGATTGTGTCATAATTGGAGCTGGAGACAGATTAGAGATTTGGTCACTTGATGCTTGGAATGAGTTTTTCAATTCTTCTAGAGACAATATGTCTGACATAGCTGAGAATTTATTTAATGAGAGTGTGAGTTTATGATAAAACATGTAAGCGTTTTACTTCAGGAATCTATTTCCTCCCTAAATTTATTAGAAAATAGTGTTGTAGTAGATGCTACTTTGGGCTATGGTGGACATAGTAGTAACATCTTGGAGAGAATAAGTAAGGGGTATTTATTCGCCTTTGATCAGGATAGTGAGGCTATTCGGTATAGTACTGATAGACTTAGTTCTATCGGTACTAACTTCACTATCATAAAAAGTAACTTTGTTAATATGAAAGAAGAATTAGAAAAAAGAGGTATTAATAAAGTTGATGCAGTATTATTTGATCTTGGTGTAAGTTCTCCACAGTTAGACGACGAAAATCGAGGGTTTTCGTTTCATAATGATGCTAGACTTGATATGAGAATGAATAGAGATCAAAAATTAAGTGCTTATGAAGTGGTTAATGAATATAGTGAAGAAGATTTAGCAAAAATATTTTATAAGTATGGTGAAGATAAATTTTCAAAGAGTGTTGCGAGAAGAATAGTTGAGTATCGCAAAGAAAAGCCAATTGAGACAACACTTGAACTTGTAGAAGTTATTAAAAGTGGTGTTCCAATGAAATATAGGATTAATAAACATCCGGCTAGACAGATATTTCAGGCTATTAGAATTGAGGTTAACCATGAATTAGATGTTATTGAACCAGCACTTTCACAAGCGTTAGAACTATTGAATGTAGGTGGAAGAGTTGCGGTTATAACATTTCATTCATTAGAAGATAGATTAGTTAAAAATTACTTTAAGGAAATGACTAAGATTGATGATAAGGTAAAAGGAATGCCTAATATTCCAGATGAGTATTTACCTGATTTTAAATTAGTTGTTAATAAAGCAATAGTTCCTAGTGAAGAGGAAATTGAAAATAATCCAAGAGCTAGGAGTTCTAAGCTTAGAGTAATTGAAAGAATAAAATAGGAGAGATGAGAAGAATGAAAAGGAAAGTTAAAAAGAGATATAAAATTTCTAAGTTCGAAAGACTTATTTATACGTTAGCTATTTTTTTACTTGTTATTTCTCCAATTTCAATTGTTTTTTCTAAGGCTACTTTGTCACAGATAAATTTTGAAGTTGAGCAACAGAAAGAGCAAATAGAAGAGCAACAAAAGACTAATGAATCACTTGCGATGACAATTGATGAGTTGGCTTCTTTGACTAAGATTCAGGAAGTTGCAGAACAACAGGGTTTGAGTTATAATAATGATAATATAAAGACTGTAACAGAAGATAATTAGTAGGAAGTGATATCTTGAAAAAACGTAGGAAGGGAAATAGTATTAAGTATTCTAGAGTAATAGTATTTATTTCTCTTCTTTTATTTTGTCTTATGATACTTAGAGTTATACAACTTGGGTTATCTACAGATATAGATGGTATTAATTTAAAAAGCCTTGCAAGTCAAAGAGTTACTAAGACTGATGTTATTTCTGCTAAGCGTGGAACAATTTATTCAAGTGATGGGGATGCACTTGCACAGAATGTTTCTTCTTACAAATTAATTGCTTATTTAGATAAAAGTCGTACTACTAATAAGAAAAAGCCTCAACATGTCGTTGATAAGGAAAAGACTGCTGAGCAACTTGCACCTATACTTGGAATGGAGAAGGATGAAATCCTTTCAATACTTAGTAAAAAGGGTGTTTATCAAGTAGAGTTTGGTAGTAAAGGTAAAGGGCTTAATGAACTTACTAAGAAAAAAATAGAGGATTTAAATTTACCAGGACTTGATTTTGTTGAAACTTTTAAAAGATATTATCCTAAGGGACAGTTTGCATCTTATACGATTGGGTATGCTAAGGGTAATGGGGATGAGGATTCTACTATTACTGGTGAGATGGGAATTGAGAAACAATATGATTCTATTTTAAAGGGAAAAGATGGTTATATTACTTATCAAAAAGATAGAAAAGGATATAAGATAGCTGATACTCCTGTTATTACTAAGGATGCTGAACAAGGAAAAGATATTTATTTAACAATTGATTCTAATATTCAGTTCTTTGTTGAACAGGCCTTAAATAATAGTGATAAAGATTATGACTGGGAATGGTTTCATATAACTTTACTTGATGCGAAGACTGGAGCAGTTCTTGCGACGGCTACTAGTCCTAGTTTTGATTCTAATGTTAGAAATATTACTAATTATTTGGATTTGATGTGTCAGAGTCCATATGAACCTGGTTCTACTATGAAGACTTTTACTTATATGGCTGCTATGGAGAATGGTGTTTATAATGGGTCTGAGACATATAAGTCTGGAGTTTATGTAACAAGTGATGGTACTGAGATTGGTGACTGGAATAGAAATGGATGGGGTGTTATTTCTTATGATAAGGGATATGCTTTATCTAGTAATGTTGGTGTTATTAATTTGATTAAGAATCATATGGATAGTGTAATGCTTAGACAATATTTTAAAAAGCTTGGATTTGGTAAGAAGACTGGTATTTCTATTCCTAATGAGAGTACTGGTAGTTTAGGATTTAAGTATGAAACAGAAATTTATAATGCTGGATTTGGACAAGGTATAACTACGACTCCAATTCAGAATGTTAAAGCAATGACTCCTCTTACTAATGATGGTATGTTACTTGAACCATACATTGTTTCTAAGATTGTAGATAGTGATACAGGTGAAGTTGTTCTTGAAAATAAACGTACTGAGATTGAGAGAGTTGCGTCTACTGATACTGTTAATAAGATGAAACAATTAATGGATGATACTGTCAATGGCATTGGAAATACTGGTAGTGGATATAGAATTGAGAGTGGACAACTTATTGGTAAGACTGGTACTGCTCAGATTGCTAATGAAAAGAGTGGCGGTTACTTATCTGGAAAGGAAGATATAATTTCTTCTTTTGCGGGAATTTATCCTAAAGATGATCCTGAGGTTATAATATATGCTTCTGTAAAAAAACCATCTGGTGGATCTCAAAAACCTATTAGTAATGCCGTTAAAGAGATTGTTAATAATATTTCTAAGTACTATGGTCATGATAATGAAAATTCAGATAATACTTTAAAGATGACTGATTATAATGTTCCTAATTTTATTAATAAAAAGTTAGATAAGGTTAAGAGTACACTTGATGCTAATTCTATTAAATATGTAGTACTTGGAAATGGTGATAAGGTAGTAAAACAAAGTCCTAGTAAGGGAGATGTTATTACTACAAATGATACAATTTATTTAATAACAAATGATAGTAATATTACTGTTCCAAATGTTGTGGGACTATCTTCTAAGGTTGCTAAGAGTGTATTACAAAATCTTGGTATTAAAGTTAATTTAGATGGAGTAGGTTATGTAACTAGTCAATCTGTATCAGAAGGAACTACTATTACTAGTGGTATGGAAATAATGCTTACTCTTAACCCAAGGTATTCAGTGGAGGATGGCAATGGATAGTGGTAAGAGTAAGTGGTTAATTATTATATTAGAGATAATTTTATTTCTAGGGGGTTTAACTTTTTATTTTATAAAAGAAGTTTATCCTGAAGTTAAATCTCAAATAGGTTCAAGCGATAAGTTTTTAAATACTAATAAATATATAAATATGTACGAAATTGAGATAAATGATTCTGTTGATTTTACTTTATTAATAAGTGATACTTATCAAATTTATCATATTATGTTTTTAGATGATAATTCTAAGGTTTTATATAATAAGAATATTGAACTTCTTGATAGTAATGAAGAAAAGATTAATAGTATTGTGAAAATATTAATAGAGAATGATTTATTAAAGAGTGACTCATATATTAAGATAATTAGATATGACGATATTTATTATAGTCATTTTATGAATATTCTTAATGAATCTTTTAATGAGTATGGTATTGGTAAGATATATGTTGAAGAGAGTAGTACAATTAGTGATTTAGCTAATAGACTTAATGTTAAAGGGACTGATGATAAGGATAAATTAAGGTATATTGATTATTATTCTAAAGCAATAGTTAATCATAATAAAAATAGTTTAAATAATGAGAATGTTGTTCTTAATGATGATACTTCTTTTTCACTTAGTAAGAGTGTTTATAAAAAGTTAGAGAATTACGTATCAACTAATAATATAATTAATAAAGAGCGTGATGATGATAAGTTCTTAATTCAATTAGTACCAGCTGATAGTAATAGTAAGTATTATCCTGATGAGAATAGTTGGTATTATGTTGAAAATAGTCATATTTATGCTTATATAGAGTTTAAAAGTACTAGTAAAACTTATAGTTTTTGTTATAATGGTAGTATAGATGAAGTTAAAAATGGGGTATGTTAGATGAAGAAAGTTGTAGGGATGCGTAACATTATAATTGTTGTGTTATGTTTAACAATTGTTTGTTTAGGAATTGGTTTTATTATTTTATCGATGGAGTTAAGTGGTATAAAAAGTGGTAAAAACACTTATGATTTAGCTTTTGTTGAGGTTAATAATATTTCTACTGTATCTGGTGGTAGTATGAGTCCTACTGGAGATATAAAAATAAAGGAAAAAGGAAGATTACTTGATATGAGTTTTACTTTATTTAATGCAAGGGATGAACTTGATTATAATGTTACTATTCAAAATAATGGAACAATTTCCGCAACTATTCTTGATTTAATAGAAAGTCCAGAGTATGCAAATGGTAGTTTTAAAAATAGTTTATTACCAATTACTGTTAGTTATTCAGATGTAAGTGGAAAAGTATTAGAACCAGGAGATACTACAACTTTAAAATTAAGTGTTATATATAATTATTCTACAGTTACTGGAACGAGAAGTTTTGACTATAAAATTGGATTACTTGGAAAATAGGAAGCTTAGCTTCCTTTTAGTTTGACAACTTTAAGTATTTTGATATAATTAATTTATGATAGGAAGTGGTGTGATTGAATAAGGGTAAAAAAGCTTTAAAAGTCTTTTTGATTTTATTACTTATTGGTGCTGCTTCTGTTTTATTTTACTTTGGATTTTATTTTAATAATTTATCTAAACCTAGAAGTATTTTTGATATAAGTATTGATAATATTAATAAAAAAATGGTTAATTATACTAGTTTTAATTCTAAGTATTTATTGGGAGATAATTTTACTATTAATGGGAATGTTAAGTTTGATCTTTCTTCTGAGAAATATGTATTTAATAGTACTAATGTTAATGATTTAAAGACTTTTAATTTAATTAATAATTTAGATAAATCTAATTTTAATTATAGTTTTATTCAGGATAAGAAAAATAAGAAGTTATTGGTAGATATTAATGATTCTATTTTAAATGAAGAAGTATTTCATAATAAATATTTAGTTGAGAATTCTACTGAGTATTATTTTGTTAGTAGTGTTTTAAATAATTATGTAAATAATGGTAATTGTAATTATTTTGAAAATTTAGGTGGGGAGACTACTACTAAGGATAATATTTCTTATTTATATAATTTTATTATTAATAGTTTGAAGAATAATTTAGATGATTCTTATTTTGAAAGCCATGAAGTTAAGAAGACTATTTCTTCTTCTGAAGAAGATGTATATCAAATGAGTCTAAGTATTGATAATGATAGAATGAATAATATTATTAGTGGTATATTTAAAGATTTAGTAAATGATAAGACTGCTGATAAGATATTAACTAATATTAATGAGAATTTTAATAAGACTCATGTTGGTAATAGAAAATATTTAAGTAATAATGAGAGTTATGTTATTAATATTTATGTTAGTAAGGGTATGTATAAACCTTTAATGTATGAGTTTATTCATATGAATAATGATAAGAAGGAAACAATTTCTTATGAAAGTAATTCTAATGTTGGTACTTTATATTATATAGAAGATAGTAATTTGAAGTATGTTGGGAGTACTATAATTCATGATAATAGTATAAGTATTAAGTTTAGTGATGGAGATAATAATGATATTGGGACATTTAAGTTTGAGAAAAGTTCTAATAGTTTTAATTTAAATTTACTATTTAATTATAATAATAAATCATATGATAGTGTTATTTCTTCTAAGTTTGTTAAGTATAGTAAGAGTGGTTATACTAATGAGGTTAATATGTCTATAAAGATTAGTGATAATTTGGTTACTATTCTTAGTGGTAATATTAAGATGAATAATAAGATTAGTAATAAGGCTGTTATTCGTGAGGATACGTCTAATGCTATTTTAAATAGTAGTTTGAGTAATGAACAAGTTGCAGCTCGTGATAAGCAATTTAGTTTAGTGAAGGAGAGGTTTTTAAGACAATGAAGGAAGAGTTATTAAAGGAGGCAGCAAAGGAAGCTTGTCTTGGGGTTTCTAAGAGTGATGGTGGACCTTTTGGAGCTGTTATTACTGATAAAGATGGTAATATAATTTCTGTTGGACATAATATGGTTTTATCTAGTCATGATCCTACTAATCATGCAGAGGTTGTGGCTATTAGAAGAGCTTGTGAGAAATTAGGAACTCATGATTTATCTGATTGTATTATATATAGTAGTTGTGAACCATGTCCTATGTGTTTATCAGCGGTTATTTGGTCAAATATAAAGACAATGTATTATGGTGCGACTAGGTATGATGCAGCTGATGCTGGATTTAGAGATGATATAATTTATAATTATTTAGATAATAAGAATAATATATTGGAAAAGCATGAAATTATTGAGAAAGATTGTGTAGATGTTTTAGAAAATTATGAAGGAGAAATATATTAATGGAAGAAGTTAAGAAGAGTAGTAGGAAAATTACTAATAGGAAAGGTAGTAAAAAGAGTAGCGTTACTTCTAAAATGGGGGAAGATAAGGAAGTTATAAAGGAAAAAGTTGAAAAGAAAAGTTCTAAAGGTAGAAGGCATAAGAAAATAGAGAAGAAAGATAATAAGAAAAAGAGTGTATTTAATTTAGATAATCTTTTAAAATTAATTTTCTTTATATTACTTATTGTTGTTATTGTTCTTGGAGTAATGGTTGTTAAAAAGAATAATGAATCTGGTAGTACTGTTCAAGCAAATATTGTTATTCCGGTATTTGAAGAAGGTTCTTCTAGTAGTGTTACAATAAATGCCGATAATTTGAGTAGTGATTATATTATTAAAGTAACAAATTATAGAAGTGACTCTGTTAATAGTACTAAACTTAATTATAGTGTTAATGTATTAAATGGTACTAGTTCAAGTATTAAGGTTTTAAAAAATAATAGTAAAGATAACCTAATGGTAGATAATAAAAATACTATTATTGAGGGAGAAAGTCTTAAGAAAAATACTAAGGAAAATGTCTATTATTATATAAGAATCGATGATTATTCTAAGGTTAAAAAAGATGAAAAAATAGTTGTTAGAATTGATAGTTAAAAGGAAGTGTTTTAATTGACTTCTTTTTTTTATGTTGGTATACTTAATTAGTAGAATAGAAAGATGAGG
>CAVLBI010000058.1:6043-6874 GCA_963661295.1 bacterium | reverse complement strand
GAAATATATAAAATATATGATAGTAAGTTTATAGTAATTATTACAATAAATATAGAACCTAGTTTATTAATAAATGCAAACATATTAGCGAACCAAGATGTTATAGTTGTTGTTGCATAAATACTTGCTAAATAGTGTGAAATAAAGTTTGTACTGTTAACTAACAATGTAAATATTAAGATATTTTTATAGTAATAATTTTCTTCTAAGTTAACTTTTCTTTTTAAAAAGAATACTAACGATATTAAAAAAGTAAAAATTAAACATACAAAGGGAATTTCATATTCTATCATTTCTATCACCTATTATAATATTATCACAATAGATGACTTTTTTCGAGATTTATAAATTAAAAAACTATTTCGGATAGTGAAATAGTCTTTATCTTTTTGTAAATTGTTTTATTTTTCTTTCCATTAGTTCCTCTCGCATATAGTTTGGAACATTTTTTCTTAAGTCATCATTTCTTTTTACAACATAACTTGCATTATCACTTAATATTTGTTTTCTAAATATAGGGTAATATCTAGAATTTATAATTAAATTACTTATTGTTTCATTTATACTTTCATAGGTTTGTTCTTCTTTTGTTTTCTTAGTTAAATATTCTGCTTCAAATACATCTTTATCCCATTTAAGTTTTTCAAATGCATCATCAACTTTTTTCTTACGAATTACTTCTTCTATATCATCGTATGATTCACGTTTTAATGGTTTAAAGTGTCTTTTACTTAAGAAATATACACCTGTTGCCATTTTGTCTCTAATATAACTTGTTATTGATTTTACGTAAGCTTTTTCTTTATTTTGTTCTTTTGGATAGTATTTTGA
>CAVLBI010000058.1:0-6033 GCA_963661295.1 bacterium | reverse complement strand
TCAATAGGATTAGAAAAATCCATGTATGTTGCATTATTTTCTTCATCTCTTAGTAATGATACAACAACTATTTTTCTTCCTGTTTTTAAGGCAAGGTTAGTAACACCATCATATAAATTATTTATTAATTTATTTGGACTTAAGTTGTGAGAGCCTTCTGGGAATATCAAAATACTATTAGTTTTTAAAGTCTTTTCCATTTTTTGTGGTAGGATTGTACGTTCTTCTTTATCCATTATATCGAATGGTATTACGCCATTTAATAACCATAGTAAAAATATTTCTGGATTAGTTTGTAATGATTCTATTGAGCCTAAAATTAATAATGAATTTCTATCAATTACATTTAGAGCTGTTTCAATATCTTCTGGGCATGTATGATTGCATACAAATATATAAGGTTCATCTTTTTCTAGTTCTGGATATCTTTCGACTATGATATTATGCTTTTTTTCTTTTAAATTATATTCTGATAAATCAATATATTCATCTTTTAATGTTTTGTAGTATTCATCATCTGATAAATTTTTTCCTTGATTCATTTGCATAATATTTGTATTATCAAACATAGAAAGAATTCTTCTAAAATTTTTATTAAAGAGTTTTCTAAATAATAAACCTTTTTTTGTTGTGAAATGATTAATATCTTTTTTATTTAAATCGCTAATTAATGGATTCTTCATTTATTACATCCACCCCTTTAATGGCCTATATTATATCATATTTTTATTTATTTTTCAATGAAGTATTGTCTTTACTACTATCTTCTAAATTCTCATAAGCAACTGTTAACATCAACTTAATTCTATTAACTTGATTAGTATGACTTGAACCTGGATCATAATCTATTGCGACTATGTTACTTTCTGGGTACTCATTTCTTATTCTTTTAATAACACTTTTTCCGACTATATGATTAGGAAGACAAGCGAATGGTTGGACACAGACAATATTATTTATTCCATCTTTTATAAATTCTACCATTTCTGCAGTTAGGAACCATCCTTCTCCTGTTTGATTTCCTACTGATAAAATATTTTTAACATTATCAGCTAAATTATAAATATTGGTTACATTTCTGTATTTAGTATTTTTTAATTCATTTACTACAGGTCGTTCAAATATATCTATTAAGTTAAGAACTTGTTTATAGATTAGGGCTGATACTTTACTTGTTTTTAATAAATCACTTTTAAATATCATATTAATACAACTATATTTTATAAAGCCCATTAATTCAGGAGAGGCAACTTCTGCTCCTTCATTTTCTAGTTTCTTTACTAGATTATCATTTCCAAATGTATGATATTTTATTAATATTTCACCAACTATTCCAACTTTTGGTTTGATTTCTTTTCTAGTACGTATCTTTTTAAAGTCAGAAACAATATCTTTTATATTTTGTTTATATTCTTTAAAGTGTCCACCTGATTTTATTGATTCAATACATTTTTGTTTCCATTTTTCATATACTTCTTCACTTCTGCCTTCTTTTATTTCATATGGTCTTGTTGCGAGTAAGAGTTTCATTAATAAATCTCCATAGACTACTGCTTCTAATGCTTTTTTTGCCATTGGTAGAGTTATTTTAAAGGCTTGTTGTTTTTCTAGACCACTTACATTAAATGATAATATGGATATATTACTAAATCCTGCATCTTTTAGACCTTTTCTAATTAGACCTATATAGTTTGTTGCTCTACATCCTCCACCTGTTTGAGTTATTATTACGCTTGTATTATCAAGATCATATTTACCACTCTTTAGAGCACTTATTAATTGACCTATAACAATAATTGCTGGATAACAGGCATCATTATTTACATATCTTAAACCAGTATTTATAGTTTCATCATTACTTTCATTTAAGTAGACTGCATTATATCCTTCACTTTCTAGTACTGCTTGGAATAATGGCATATGGAATGATGACATATCTGGGAATAATAATGTATGTTTTTTTTCACTTTCTTTAAAATAATTTTTTGTATATGTATATGGAACATAATTATTTTCTGATTCTTTTCTTTTGTTCATTGAAGCTATTAAAGATCTTATTCTTATTTTGGCTGCTCCTAGATTATTTATTTCATCTATTTTTATTGTTGTATATAGTTTATTATTTTGTCTTAATATTTCTTCTGTTTGATCTGTTACTATTGCATCAAGACCACAACCAAATGAATTTAAATTTACTAATTCCATGTTGTCATGTTTTGATACTACGTCTGCAGCATGATAGACTCTTGAGTGATATGTCCATTGATTTACTACTCTTAGGTTTGACTCTATATTACTTAAGTGACAAATTGAGTCTTCTGTAAGGACTGCTAGACCCAAAGAATTAATCATTGTATCAATTCCGTGATTTACTTCTTTATCTAAGTGATATGGTCTTCCTGCTAGAACTATGGCTTTTTCATTATGTTTATCAATATATTTAATAAATTCTTCACCTTTTTTTCTGACATCGTCTTTAAAATGAGCTTGTTCAATAAAACCTTTTTCTACGGCTTCAGTTAACTCTTTCTTAGTGAAATTATACTTTTTAAATTCTTCTACTTCTAGCAATCTTTTTACTAGTTTTTTAGGTTCTAGTGGAAGAAATGGATTGATATAACAAATATTATTTTTTACTAGTTCTTCTTCATTTAATTTTATTGCTTCTGAATAGCTTTGAACTATTGGACAGTTGTAGCAGTTATCTTGATTTTTAAATTCTTTTTTTTCATACATTATACATGGATAAAATATTGTTTTTACGTCTTTTTCAATAAGGTTTATTATGTGGCCATGAACTAGTTTTGCGGGGTAGCAGACTGATTCACTTGGCATTGAGTTTATTCCTTTTTCAAACATTGTTCTATTTGAGTGATCTGATATTACTACTCTAAAGCCTAGGTTTGTAAATATTGTGAACCATAATGGATAATCTTCATACATATTTAATACTCTAGGTATTCCAATAACTCCTCTTTTTGCTTTTTCTTCGCTTAATGGCTTGTAGTCAAATAATCTATCATATTTCCATGAATACATATTTGGAAGTGCTGTTATACTACCATTATTTCCAGATCCTCTTTCACATCTATTTCCAGATATAAATCTTTTTTTACCAAACATATTAATTGTTAGGCTACAGTTATTTTCACATCTACCACATCTTGCATTTGTTGTTTTTACTTTTAGATTATTAATTTCTTCTTTAGTTAACATACTACTTTTTATGTCTTGATCTTCATATTGATTAAAATTATTAAGAGCAATTAAGGCAACTCCATATGCTCCCATTAGTCCAGCAATATCTGGTCTTATTACTTTTTTCCCTGTAATATTTTCGAATGCTTTTAAAACAGCATCATTCATAAATGTTCCACCTTGAACTACTATTTTGTTTCCTAGTGTTTCTGTATCTCTTATTTTCATTACTTTTTGAATAGCATTTCTAATTACAGAATAGCTAAGTCCTGCGAAAATATCACTAAGGGGTCTTCCTTCTTTTTGAGTTTGTTTTATTTTAGAGTTCATAAATACTGTACAGCGAGAACCTAAGTCTATTGGATTTTTTGATGTTACTGCATATTTTACAAAATCTTCTACTGTCATTTTTAAAGACTTAGCTAGTGTTTCAATGAATGATCCACATCCTGATGAACATGCTTCATTAAGCATTATTGAGTCTACTGCACCATCTTTTATTTTTATATATTTCATGTCTTGGCCACCAATATCTATGATACTTTCAACTCCTGGTAGAAAATAATTTGCAGCTTCAAAGTGAGCCATTGTTTCTATTTCTGATATATCTAGATTGAAAGCTGTTTTTATAAGCATTTCTCCATATCCAGTTGATCCACTACTTCTTATAACTGTATTTGGACCTAGTGAATCATATAAATCAATAATCATACTTTTACAGGTATCAACAGGTGTTCCCTTATTACCTTTATAATTTTCATATAATAGACTTCCATCACTTGATATTGCGACAACTTTACATGTGGTAGATCCCGCATCTATTCCTACAAAAACATCTCCTGAATAAGTTTTTATATCTTTTCTTTTAACACTTGCCTTACTATGTCTTTCTTTAAACTTTTTATAATCACTTTCATTTTTAAATAGTGGTTCTAAAGCAGATGATGAGGTTTCTTTAAAGTATGAAAACCTTTTTAAAAGTGCAAGTATTTCTTCTTTTGTATAAGTTTTTCCTTTATTTTTATCAAGGGTTGCGCCAATACATACAAATAATCTTGCGTCTTCTGGTATTATTATTTCATCTTTACTTAGATTTAGTGTTTTTATGAATCTTTCACGTAACATATCTAAATAATTTAATGGTCCACCTAAGAATATAACATTTCCTTTTATTGGCTTACCACAAGCAAGTCCTTGAATTGTTTGATTTACGACTGCTTGTAATATTGATAAGGCAACATCTTCTTTTTTGGCACCTTCATTTAGGAGGGGCTGAATATCAGTTTTTGCGAATACTCCACAGCGTGAGGCTATTGGATAAATTGTTTTTCCATCTTTTGCAAGTTTATTAAGACCTTCTGTTGTTGTATTTAAAAGTACTGCCATTTGGTCTAGGAAAGCTCCTGTTCCACCAGCACATGATCCATTCATTCTTTGTTCTATAGTTTGATCAAAATAAATGATTTTTGCATCTTCTCCGCCTAGTTCTATCGCAACATCTACACTTGGTGTGTACTTCTTTATTGCATTTTTACAAGCAATTACTTCTTGCACAAATGGGATATCTAGGTATTTTGCTAATGCAATTGCGCCACTTCCAGTCATATTTATTGTAAATTTATCATTTGGAAATTGTTCTAGTACTTCATTAAATAAATCTTTAATTGTTTTTTTGGTATCAGAAAAATGTCTTCTATACTCACTATATAAAATATTTTGCTTTCTGTCTAAAACTACAACTTTTACTGTAGTAGATCCTACATCTACTCCTATATTTAATGTTCTACTTCTCATAATACTTCACCAATATTTATTGTAACACAAATTTTATTTTGAATTATCGTACAAAAATGGGATATTTGTTTATATGCATGAAAAAGAAGTAATATTTTATGTATTACTTCTTGGTATAAACATATCCTCTTTGATTTTCAAAGTCATATCTTTCGAATGATGAGCTAAAGATTCTTCTTTCTATCATTAAAGAACTATTATCTCTATTTACTAGGTTTGAACAAATTATTGTTCCATTACTTCCTGATAATCTATCTAGATTTTCTTTCGCAATTTTTAGTTTACTGATATCTCCTCTTGCCCATTCTAAGATGTTTGAAATATATATGTAGTCATATGTGTTAGATAGACCTATATTTTCAAATAAATTAAAATTATAGAATGTTGGGTCTTCTTCTACTAATGGTCTTGCTTGTTTAACTGTTGTTAGTAGTGAGTCACCTTCTTGTTCTCTTTCGATATCATAGAATAGTTTTTCTAATTCGGTTTGATCTCTTAAGTGTCTTCTAAAAAATACTAATGCCTTTTTTTCTAGTTCTGATTCAGGTTTTACTTTTCTTAGTAGTCGTAGTATATAATTATTGTCATATATGTTTGGATATAGTTTATTATCATATTTTATAGACCATTTTCTTAAATAGTAATAATAGATAGTTAATCTATTTGTATCAAAGACATCTACATGAGATGCTTCTAAGCTTTTTATCATTAGCATTTGGTCAGATGATGCGAGTACTGATAAAACTTTTTTATCTTGAAAGTCTAAGCTTAAAAGATTATCTGACATTTTTTCGTTTATTTTATAATAAATTCTTGCATAACTTGTTTTTAATTCTTCTGGTAAACTTCTTTCCATGCTAAGAACTCTACTCGCTAGATAGTCTAGTTCATATGGATCAATATTTTTCTTTTGCATATACAAACCCTCTTTTGATTGTATATAATAAAACAAAATAGTAATTTTTTCAAGTTTTTCTTATGTTTACTGTAATCATTTTATGATAATGTCATGTTATATCTTTTTTTGAAAATGTCAGTTTA
>CAVLBI010000057.1:0-35528 GCA_963661295.1 bacterium | reverse complement strand
GAAAATTCCTTATAAACAAAAAAGTAAGAAATAAACTGCATTTCTTACTTATACTTATTATTGATAATTATTAATTAAATCAATTATTTCTTTACCATGACATTTTATTTTTATAGGACTTAGTATCATGCCTAACTCATCTATCGTCTTTGGTCTTAATTCAATAATCTTATCAAATTCATAATTTGTAAATATATAATACGCCGGTACTTTCATCTTTATTGACTTAGCCTTTCTATAATCACTTAACTTACTTCTCAATTCATCATTATCTTTATTAATTACTTCCACATTTTTATCTATTGTAGTATTCTCCAAAGTAGTATTATCACTACTTTCTATTTCATTTATATATTTACTAACAAAACTACTATTATTTTTTACATTTAAATCTAAAAATGACTCTGCTAAACCATACATTCTCTTTTTATTAGATAATAAATCCTTATCATAATTAGATAAGTCCTTTTCAATATAACTTACTAACTGATCTACCCTAATAGTACAATCTCTTATATTCTTAGGTGCATACTTATCACAAAGTAATGCTTTTGAATTAGAAAGAACCACTAATGGTTTATACCAATTATTATCAAAATTAGATCCCACAAGAAGTTTAACAAAAGAGTTATGAGAATTTAACCAAATCTTTCTAAAAATTTCTTTATGTCTAACAGTTTGTGTATAAGGAGAATATATTCCTTCTTTTATCTTTCGACCATTATAATTATATTCTCTTGTGAATTGTCCCTTATTATCAATATAAATATTTCCAATTAAATTTTTACACTCAACTAAATAAGTAAAACCCTTACTTACAATAATATAATCAATTTGCGCTTTATTCCCTTCAAACTCTAAAGTAATATCTCTTAATACAACAAGACCCAAATTAGCATTTTTTAATTCATAAGCAATCTCAGCCTCACCTTTAATTCCAAGCTCAATTAATTTTATATCTTTATCTATTTCATTTCTATTCTTAATTTTGTCTCTAATTTCTCTTAATTTAATAAGATCAGTATCTAAACTACTGTCTTCTTTTAAAAATACAGTTTCTCTAAATGGATTAAATATATTTTCAAACATATCATCTACCTACCTAAGACTATTTTATTGAAAAAAGAAATAACTTAATATTTTCTTACTTCTCTACTCCACTTTCTAATAAAGTTAATTTTTTATTATCTAAATCAACTTCAATTTCAACACCTAATGGCATAACATTCCAAAGCCAAGCATGTCCAAAATGACCATTAGAGATAATTGGTAAATCTGTTCGATTAAATATTCTACATACTTCTTTTATTACTTCATTATATTCATCATAATATTTACCATTCTTTGGTCTTCCTACTATAATTCCTTTTATTACTCCAAGAATACCTTGTACTCCCATATTTTGTAACACTTCTTTTACAAGAGCTGGGTCTGGTTGCTCATCACTTGTCTCAATAAATAAAATCTTATCTCTCCACTCATCAAGTGTTGGCCAAATCTTTGTACCATTAATAGATACAAATACATCAATACATCCACCAAGAAGACTTCCTCTAACTACTCCACATCCTTGAACAACTTCATACTCTTTATCATCATGTATATCTAAAATACTTGTACTCCAATCAAGTGGGTCATTTGCATACTTTCCACTATGTGGTAGTAATAATTCATCATTTACATTAAATATAGTATTCTTAACAGTTTCTACATCAATACTAGGAACTTCTGGTAAAGAAAATTCAACTCCAGCAGCAGGTCCATAAAAAGAAACAAGACCTGCATGATACATCATAAAATGATTAGCTGTTGTATCAGAAAATCCCATAAAAACTTTAGGATTATTCTTAATAACATTAAAATCAATATATGGAAGTATTCTAATAGTATCATTTCCTCCAGTAAGAGTAAAAATACCTTTAATAGAATCATCCATAAAAGCATCCATCAAATCCTTTGCACGTAACTCTGGATGTTCATAAACTTCACGACTACCAATAAGTGCATTAGGCATTAAAACAGGCTCTACCTCTAATAAATTCTTTACATTATTAATTGCTCTATCAAGTCTAGCCTTATTTGCTTCATCTCCAAATAATCCACTAGATAAACTAACTAAAGCAACCTTATCCCCTTTATTTAACTTTTTAGGTTTAATCATATTATCCCTCCTAAAATTATTATAAAACAAAAAGATAAACTAAACTAGTCTATCTTTCAATTAAACTAAGAGATACTTTGTTTTTCTCTAATGAAATATCATCAACATAGCAATCAACTATATCTCCAACACTAAATAAATCACTTGGATGTTTAATATAACTATTACTTAATTTACTAATATGAGCAAGTCCATCATCATGTAATCCAATATCAATAAATAATCCAAAATCAACCACATTTCTTACAGTACCTTGTAACTTATCCCCAACATGTAAATCTTTTATATCTAAAACATTACTCTTTAAGATTGGTTGTGGGTAAGAGTCTCTTGGGTCTAAGTTAGGTTTCTTTAAAGATGAAATAACATCTTCTAAAGTATATTTATCAGTATTATATTTAGAAGAATCTTTCTCTACATCAATCTTATCAAGACTCTCAACTAATTCACTACTACCAATAGCTTTAATAGTAAATCCTAAATCTTTTAATATGTTTAATGCTACATCATAACTTTCTGGGTGAATTGCAGTTGAATCAAGTACATTATCGCCATCATTAATACGAAGGAAACCTATTGCTTGTTCATAAGCCTTAGGAGTAAGTAATTTTTTCTTCTTTATCTCATCACGAGACATAATCTTACCAACACTCTCACGGTAGTCAATAATCTTCTTTATAGCAGCCTTAGTTACACCAGATACATAACTCAATAAAGATGCACTAGCAGTATTTACGTTAACTCCAACACTATTTACACATTTTTCAACAACAAAGTCTAATGAATTAGATAAATTCTTTTGAGAAACATCATGTTGATATAAACCAACACCAATACCTTCAGGTGGAATTTTAACAAGTTCAGCAAGTGGATCTTGTAATCTTCTACCAATACTTACAGCACTTCTTTTCTCAACTGCAAGATCAGGAAACTCCTCAATTGCTTGTGGAGAAGCACTATAAATTGATGCCCCAGCTTCACTTACAATAACATATTTACAATTAAGGTTATATTTACTAATCATATCAGCACAGAACTTTTCAGACTCACGAGAAGCAGTACCATTACCAATAGAAATAATATCAACATTATATTTCTTTATCAATTGAACAACTACTTCCATAGAAAGTCTGATACGTTCTTCTTCATTTCCTTTTAAGAAAGGTTTAATAACTGTACTATCTAAATACTTCCCGTTTTTATCAACTACAGCTAGTTTACATCCATTAACGTATCCTGGGTCAAACGCAAGAACAACATTTTCCTTTAATGGAGGAGTTAAAAGTAATACCTCCAAGTTCTTTCCAAAGTTATCAATTGCAGCCTCATCACCTTTTTCAGTTAAATCACTTCTAATCTCACGTTCAATACTAGGTCCAATCAATCTCTTATAAGAGTCATTTATCGCATCCTTAATATAACTAGTAACAAAGCTCTTATCATTCTTAATCATTTTCTTCTCTAAATAAGCAATTATCTCATCCTTATTAACATCTATACTAACAGTAAGGATCTTCTCTTTTTCTCCTCTATTAATCGCAAGTATTCTATGAGGTTTAATCCATTTTACAGGTTCATTATAATCATAATACATCTCATATATTTTATTTTCATCCTCTGCACCCTTTTTTAATTTAGAAGTAATAACACCATTCTTATAAAAATAACTTCTAATCCATTTTCTGTAGAAAGCATTATCACTTATCCATTCAGCAATTATATAACAAGCACCAGTAACTGCACTATTAGTATCAGGAACATTATCATTTATAAACTTACTACATAACTTATCAATGTCCCCTGTCGTTGGAAAAGTCATCATCATTTTAGCAAGTGGCTCTAACCCAAGAGAAATCGCCTCAGTTGCCTTAGTCTTTTTCTTTTCTTTATATGGTCTATAAATATCTTCTACTTCTACAAGCTTACTACATTTCATAATATTATCTTTAATCTCATCAGTAAGCATACCCTTTTCATCAATTAATCTTATAACATCTTCTTTTCTCTTTAATAAATTAACTTGATATTCATAAACTTCATTAATACTTCTAATTGTCTCTTCATCAAGTGCTCCAGTAACTTCTTTTCTATATCTCGCAATAAAAGGTATAGTATTACCATCACTAAGTAAATTTAAAACAACACTTACTTGTTTATCACTTATATTTAAATTAGTTGCTATCTCTTTTATTATTGTCTCATTCATATTTTACACCTCCTATTAATGATACCAAAAACAAAAAAAGATGTAAATTACAACTTCTTTATAAAATTATTATAACAACCAAAAAAACTTAATCTATTAACTAGATTAAGTAAAAATAATTTTCTAATATCCATATCTAACTATTTCAAAAGTTAAGTTATATTCAGTTCCAAATTGGGAAGCCATCGAACTACTAGGAAAAAGTAAATCGAACATAAATCTTTTACCTTTTCCAATTGCTCCACCTCTATCTAAAACAATTGCATAAAACTCTCCAAGCTTACTACCCTTAACTCTTACAATTGAACCATATGGATAACTAGCATCTCCCGCAACTATTCTAATATTACCATAAGTACTATCACTATATGTATAAGCACCACTTCTAGCGTCAAAACCGCCACCTAATCTTCCACTACACCCAATACAATCAGGTCCATAAGCAGACATAGAACCAACTTGTGATTCTAAAACATCATTAATTATACTAGCACTAGTAACATTAGAAGATATTGACTCTTCAAGTAATGAAATACTATTTTGAACACTAACATCTTTACTAGAATTATCATTACTATTATCTGAAATTACTTCTGGTTGAGTTACTTCCCTTGCCTGAACATTACTCGTAAAAGCAGTACTATTCAAAGCCTTTGCTCCATAATCAACAGAAGCAGTATTAAAATCTGTATTCATAAATACCATTAAAGGAATTGCTATGATTAAAAATACATTTAATCCATAATAAAAATATTTCATAAAAAAACTCCTCAAACACATTTTATCATGTATTCAAGAAGTTTTCAAATTAGGCCTTCTTCTCGCAACTAAATCCACCTTGTAACATACTAGTTTTAATAGAATTAATATCTTCACCAAACTCATATTTAACCATATCTACACCTGCTTCAGTATAAGCCGCCTTTACAGACTCATAATCATAAGCATTTAAATCAAATACTTCAGTTTCAGTTAATTTACCATTTCTATAATCACATTCAACTTCAACACCATCAAGAGATAAGACTCCTTCTTTTATAGTATTACAATTATTATTTAACTTATCAAGAGTTAACGCGTCTTCATCTATATCTCCTTTAGTAATAGTCTCCATTGTAACTTTTTCTAATTTATTATCAGTAAAACCAAACGTTCTAACATAACTCTTATCTAAATTCTTAGTACTTGTATCAAGTGTACAAACTAATTTACCTGTAGTAATATCTTCAGTTGTAGTATTATTTTGTCCACCAGGTTTTAACTCACTTAAGAAAGTAGTAACTTCTGGTAAAAATATAATAAATGCCAAAATTAAGATAAAGAAAAATATCATTACACCCATTTTAAACTTACTAGGAGGTTTATATTCAACTTCTACTTTTTTCAACTTCTGGTTTTCCATAGCTCCAGCATTACTATTAGTCTTCTTCTCATCCATTTGCATAACCTTACTAACAACCTCTGTACCTGTAATTCTAGGTTCGGAACTAGTAGTATTAATAGTTGATGCATTTACTGTCTTTAAATCCGCTGTAGGATTATTTACTATTTGAGGTCCTGCTGGAACAGTTGGAGGCGTAGTAGTAGTACTTACTCCACTATTAATTGGTGTTTGTGAAATAACACCAGTATTTACCATTCCAGGCTGTGTTTGCGTATTAGCTGGAACTCCTACTTGTGTAGGTGGAACAGTTGGAGTAACTCCTTGTTGTTGACTAGTTACAGGAACACTAGTTGGCACAACACCATTAGTATAATTAAATTTTACTAAAGTGTTAGTATTATTATTCTCATTATTCACACTATCAACTCCTATTCTAAACAAATTATATCATATCTGTTTATCTTAAACTAGATATTTTCTCCTGAAAATTATCACTTCCTACAATATAACTTCCAGCAGTCAACATATCTGCCCCACTACATTTATTCTTTGTATCATCATTAATTCCACCATCAACATTAATTGAAATATTTAATTTATATGAGTTAATAAGTTCTCTTATTTCATCTATTCTCTTACCACTATCCTCAATAAAAGCTTGTCCCCCACGTCCTGGAACAACACTCATAACAAGAATTAAATCTAAATATGGTAAATATGGTATAAGCTTAGACACCTTAGTATCAGGTGAAATCGCAAGACCACACTTAATAGAATAATCCTTAATTAATTCTAAATTCTTAATAATATCCTCAGAGCTCTCAACATGAAAAGTAATATACTCACAATTAAGTTCAGCATAAAGTGGAATATACTTAGATGGATTTTCAACCATTAAATGAATATCAAGTCTTTTAGAAGTATAATCAGTAATGTGTCTCATCTCACTAAAAGGCATTGTCTTATTAGGAACAAACTTTCCATCCATTACATCAACATGAATAAAATCAACATCAGTATCATTCAACTTAACTAAATCTTCTGGTATATTTTTACTACTCAAAAAAGATGCACAAACTCTCATTTCTTTTCCTCCTTTATAAAACTAAGATAATTTAAATATCTACTCTCTAATATATTATTATCTTTTACAGCCTTTTTTACTAAACATTCTTCCTCATTTGTATGATTACAATCGCTAAAAGGACAAGGAAAGTTTCTAAACTCAATAAATGCATTACGTATATCTTCCCTAGTATAATTCTTAAATTCAAGTGAAGAAAAACCAGGAGTATCCATTACCTTACCACCAAATAATTCAAATAACTCAACTACTCTAGTAGTATGTCTTCCACGTCCTAAAGCAGTAGAAACCTCTCCTGTTTCCAAATTCCATTCTGGATTAAGTCTATTTAACAAAGTACTCTTACCTGCCCCAGTCTGACCAGTAAAAACACTAGTTTTATTTTTAAGTAACTCTTCGATTTTTAAAAGCTCAGTATTATAAACAACTAGGTATCCAATACTACGGTAATAATCTAAAGTCTTTTCTATACTTTCTAATTCACCACTTGTTACTAAATCACTCTTCGTAATACAAATAATTGGCTTAACTTTATTAATCTCCATCAATACAATAAACTTATCAAGTAAATTAAGCGAAAAATCAGGTAACTTCAAACTAGTAATTAAAAAAGCCTGATCAATATTACTTACCTTAGGTCTATAAAATAAATTTTTTCTAGGAATAATCTCTTCTATTAACTTTTTATCTTTATTGAAAAGAACATAATCCCCAACTACTGGAGTAATATGTTCTTTTCTAAATATCCCTCGACATTTACAAGGATAAACATTATTTTCAAAGTTAACAAAATGTAAATCACTACTAATTTTAACAATTTGTCCCTTCATAAATCCCCCTATTGATTACTTGCTTCACTTCCACCAGTTGATGGACTACCAGATGGTGATGGTGATGTACTACTAGATGCACTAGGTGATGGTGATGTAGTAGTCTTCTTTGGTTTAACAGCATATTGAACATTTAAGCTAGAACCCTTTGAAATAGTACTTCCAACTCTTCTTGACTGTCCAATAATTGCTCCTTCTTTATATGAATTAGTCTCAACCTCAGTATAAGTACAACTTAAATTATACTCACTACATAATGCCTCAACATCATCCTTTGTCCATCCCTCAGCTGCCATATCAACAAATAACTTAGCATCTTCTGGTACATATAAAACTAAAGAGTCACCCTTCTTAACTTTACTACCAGCAGCAAGTGATTGTCCAACAATTTCATCATCATCATGATCTTTTCCATCATTTGAAACATCTTTCTTTTCAATAGTAACAACAAGACCATATTTTGTCTCAAGTAAAGTCTTTACTTCTATTGAATTTTGACCAGTATAATCTTCAAGTTCAATAGTAGCATTACCACTAGACTTATAAATAGTAACCTCAGTTCCCTTCTTTATACTCTTACCACTTGCAGGATCAGTCTTAATAACTCTATTCTTCTTAACACTATCAGATGATTTTGATTTGATATTACTATTAACTGTTAATCCGGCCTTTTCTAACTTAGACTCACACGCACTTACCTTTAATCCCTTACAATCAGGTACTTTTACACTCTTATTACCACCAAACATTGGGAATATTAAGAATATAAATATTAATAATAATACAATTCCACCAAATACACTTGCTAAAATTATTATTATTTTCTTATTTCTTTTTAATTCTTTATCTTCTATCTTAGTAGCAACTGGTGTATCTTCATCATCAGTATCATCTATTGCATCTCCGTCTTTTTCATGACCTTCTTTTTGAACTGGCTTCTTACGACGTTGATCACTTTCATTTTCTGGATATTTGTATTGATATACCTCTTCATCCATTCTTGAATCATCAAGAGCAGTTAATAAATCTTCATGCATTTCTCTTGCACTATCATATCTATTTTTAGGATTTTTAGCAGTTGCACGTCTAATAATATTTTCAATACTTTGAGGAATACTTGGATTATCTTCTCTAACACTAGGAAGTGGATCTCTCATATGTTTAAGAGCAATCTCAACAGCATTATCTCCTCTAAAAGGAAGAGAACCTGTAAGTAACTCATAGAAAATTATACCCATAGAGTAAATATCACTCTTAATTGTACTTCCCTTACCACTAGCTTGTTCTGGTGGTAGATAATGAACACTTCCCATTACTGAATTAGTTTGAGTAAGTTGTGTAGCATTAAGTGCCATCGCAATACCAAAATCAGTAATCTTAATTTGTCCATCATCACGAATCATAATATTTTGAGGTTTTAAATCTCTATGAATTATATATGAATCATGTGCATGTGCCATACCATCAGTAAGTTGAAGCATAATATCAATTGCCTCACTAAGTGTAAGACTTCCACGTTTCTTTAATAATTGTTTTAAAGTCTTACCTTCAACATACTCCATAACAATATAATATGTTCCATTATCTTCCCCAACATCATACATCTCTACAATATTAGGATGTGCAAGACTAGAAGCAGATAAAGCCTCTCTTTGAAAACGTCTTACAAACTTTTCATCATTAGATAAATCTCCTCTTAATACTTTTATCGCAACATTTCTATCCAAGATATTATCATATCCTAAATAGACATTCGCCATTCCACCTTCACCAATTGATCTTATAACTTCATAACGATCATTTATTTTTTGACCCTTTGTAATCACTTATCTTCACCTTCTTCACGAACTAAATAAGCAACCGAAATATTATCTGTACCACCCCTGTTATTAGCTTTTCTAATTAATCTAATAACCTTATCTTCAACACTGCCTTCTCCAAGTAAAACCTTTTCAATTCCTTCTCTATCAAGCATTCCAGTTAAACCATCACTAGATAAAAGAATTTCTGAAATATCCATATCACAATCAAATATATCAACATCAACTTCAGTAGCAGCACCAAGAGCCTTCATTAAAACATTTTTCTTTGGATGAACACTAGCTTCTTCCTTAGTAAGTTCCCCTGCACTAACAAGTAAATTAACTAAAGTATGATCATAAGTAACTTTATGTAAATTACCATCTTTCATAACAAAGCCACTAGAGTCTCCTACATTTCCAAATAGTAAATACTCCTCAGTCAACACCGCCATAACAAGAGTTGTTCCCATACCTTTACTTTCAGGATGACTCTTCTCATGTTTAAAAATCAACGTATTTATCTCATTAACCGCATCTCTAATCCAGTTAACTGCATCTACTTTGCTCATATTTTTAAAAGTATCTTTAAAGTGTTTTCCTAAATAGTTAATAGCGATAGAAGAAGCAACTTCCCCTGCAGAATGACCTCCCATTCCATCAGCAATTGCCATTAAACATTCATCGTCTTCATTATTTATAATAATTACACTATCTTCATTATGATCTCTTACTTTTCCAGCATCTGTCAAATAAAAAGATTTCATACTTCCTCCTTCTTACTTCTAAGTTGTCCACAAGCAGCACTTATTTTGCCACCGAATTCCCTTCTGATTGTTACATTCACGTTATTCTTCTTAAGTATATCATAAAATCTCATAATTTGAACAGTATTTGTTCTCTTAAAACCAATATTTTCAGTCTCATTATAAGGAATCAAATTGATATAACAATTTATCCCCTTAACAAGCTTCGCAAGCTCTAAAGCACAGTCCAAACTATCATTAATATCCTTTAATAAAATATATTCAAAAGTAATTCTTCTATTTGTCTTTTCTAAATAAGTTTTTAAAGCAGGAATTAACACATCTATAGGATATGCTTTATTAATAGGCATAATCTTATTTCTAATCTCATTATTAGGAGCATGTAAACTAACAGCTAAATTTATTTGTAATGGAAATTCACTAAATTCAAGTATTTTAGGAACAACACCACAAGTAGATACAGTAATATGTCTTGCTCCTATTGCCATACCCTTAGGATGATTAATAATTCTTAAAAACTTACATAAGTTATCATAATTATCAAAAGGTTCTCCAATTCCCATAACAACAACATGACTAACTCTTTCATGAATAAGCTCCTCAATCATAATAATCTGTAAAACCATCTCATAAGTCTCAAGATTTCTAACCTTTTTTCTTCTACCAGACTCACAAAACTTACATCCCATATTACAACCAACCTGACTAGAAATACAAACACTATTTCCATAGTCATGTCTCATTAAAACAGCCTCAATATGTTCAAAATCATTAAGTTCAAATAAAAACTTAGAAACATCCTTATCTTCTTCAACACTAACAATCTTTAATCTATCAATACTATAATCATGACTAATAATATCAAGTAATTCCTTCTTTATATTAGACATCTCACTATAACTCTTAACTCTTTTTTCATATAACCAACCAAACAATTGCAAAGCATGAAACTTCTTAGAATTAAGCTTATTAACAAAATAATCTTCCATCTCTTCTAAAGTTACCCCATATATATTCATAAATATCACTTCCAATTAATTATTATAACATAAAAAGATAAGCCTACTCCATAGGATTATCTATTACTTCTATCTTACCAAAATCATCATATGAAACCTCAATAGTAAGACCAGTATTACATAACTGACTAAGTATGCAATAACTATCTAAATTATAATTAATACTATTTGCCTTTAACTCTTTCGTTGTACCTACCACAATCTTATTAGGTACTTCATCAAAATCAGTAATTTTACCGGTAAATAGTTCATTTAAAGTATTAGTAGAAATAAGCATATTAAACTCACGTTTACCATCTTCATATTTAGTAATAGACTCATTACTTGCTCTATTAAGTATTTTTGATGTATTTTCTCCGTAAAAAAATTCTTTAAACATAATTGGATTATCACAACTAGTCCAAGTACCATTGTTATTTACAAAATACTTATTCCCATCAATATAATAATCTAAATTATTAAATTTAAATAAAATTCTATTATTATTTCTTGTTCCACTATAACTGTAGTCTACTCCATCTAATTTAACATTATAAGTAAATTTATAATTATTATCTCTTATCTCATTAACAGAAAATAGCTCTCTATTATCATATATTGTAGAATCTGAGTTATAATGATTGTTTCCGGATACCCTAACAAGAACCATTAAAACAAGGAAAAAGATTAAATATCCACCAAAGAATAATATAGCTTTTCCTCTAGGAGTCTTTTTAAGTTCTTTAAAAATATCAATTACTTTTTTCATTACTCAAACACCTTACCAATAAGATTATCTCTTCCATACCCATTAACATAAGACTTTGCATCCATTTTCTTTTTACCAAATGGTTTAACAGAAGTTAAAACAACTGCTCCGTCCCCTGTCTTCACAACAATACCATCTTTAATAATATCAACAATTTCTGAAGGAACTCCTTCATACTCTTTATTAAGAATATAACTATCATAAATCTTCATTTCTTTAGAATCCAAAATAGCATTCGCAGAAGGAACTGGACTAAGTCCTCTAATTAAATTAAACACATCTCTACTACTCTTACTAAAATCAATATGTTCTTCCTCTCGTTTAATATTATAAGCATAAGTAACTTCATCTAAATTTTGTTTTACACGTTCATTAGTACCATCAATTATACTAGGTAAAGTTTCTATTAAAAGTTTAGCTCCAACTTCACTAAGTTTATCATGCAATTTTTCTAAATTATCATCATCTAAAATAGGAATCTCTTCTTGAGAAATAATATCTCCACTATCCATCTTGCAATCCATATACATAATAGTAATACCTGTAGTTTTATAACCATCAATAATAGCCTTATGAATAGGTGCCCCACCTCTTAATTTAGGAAGAAGAGAAGCATGAACATTTATACAACCAAGACGTGGAAAATCAAGTATAGCCTTAGGAATAATTTGTCCATATGCACAAGTAACAATAATATCTGGATTTAAACCTAGTATATCTTCATAATCTTCTTTTATTTTTACAGGCTGAAACACAGGAATATTATACTTAAGAGCTAACTCTTTAACTGGAGTAGACTTAAGTTCTTGATGTCTTCCAACACGCTTATCAGGTTGACTAACAACCCCAACAACATCATAATTATCAATCAAAGCCTGAAGTACTGAAACAGCAAAATCAGGAGTTCCCATAAATACAACTCTCATAAACTACCTCCTCTAAGAATCATCAATATAGTTATAATAACACCAAAAGATATAAGTAGTGAACCTAAAATTATAAAAATAGAAGCTTTTCCATAAGCATTACTAAAACTAAAATTATTATTAAAAGACTGAACATCATCAAAATTAGATATATCTAAATCTCTCAAATTACTCACAAAACAATCAGAAAAATTAATAATACCATAATTATTATATAAACAAATACTAGAAGAAATACTATTCTTCTTACAACAAAGCATCTTATCAACTAACTCAAAAACATTACCATTCTCATCATAATAATCATTAATATTATAAGAACCATTAGAAATAGAACTTCTCCTAACAAACAATAAACTAATATTATTACTTCTACTATTAATAAATCTCCACTCATCACTCACTATACTTAAAACTTTATTCTTATCACTCTCACTAAAACCATTGAATTTCATAAACCTTTTCAAGTTCTTAGTATAATTTAAAAATCCATCTTTTAAATATTCATCTTCTCTAAATTCATATTTAAAATAATTATTATTTAGTAAAAAGTTATAAAAGTATAAAGGAGAATACATTGAGTAGTAACATCCCATAACTAAACTATCTGTATAGTAAACCTCTTTTTTTGAGAAGTCTTTTTCAAATACTCCGTTTATATTATATTTTCTAAATATACTATCCATTTCCCTCATTTTATCATAATTACTATTATAAACTTCTGGATTAAAAGTACCTCTTTTAACATCATCTAAATAAACGCTATTAAATCCATGAAAATAATATCCATTAACTATATATTTATCAAATACATACGCAACAATTCTATATTTATTACGACTATCAGCTAAATCCATTATATTTAATTTTAATGCAACATTCTTACAAATTAATTTATTAACTCCAGCACTCACATCATCATAATTATCAATTTTTTTATATAATTTTTCTAAATCTTTAAGATATTCTGGAAATAAAATAAAATCATCAACAACAACCCTAAATTTAAAAAGAGCATCATAAAAAGTAAAAAGAGCTATATCACGAGAAGTAGCATAACGCATAATAGACAATACTCTATCTTTAGAATTATATCCACTATTATTTATTATTCTATTAATAAATAAATGAACATCTTTTCTGCTTAAATATTCATCAAGCATATAATCCCCTCCTATAAACGAACTAACTACCTCATAGTATTATAATAAGTTATTATATAATACCCTGCTCCTACAACAATAATAATAAATAAGATAAGTAAAAATATCACAACAAAAGGATTTTTTCTATCCCAATACCCATCTAAATTAGTTGAAGAATCCTTCATTAATTGTTCATAACCCTCACGTTTATTCTTATTAAATTCTAATTCATCTTTTTCTCTTGATTGATTATCCATATCATTCGCCCCTATTCTAATAAATAGAATACCATATTTTATAACATTTGACTAGGATTAAAATCTACATCAACTTTTATCTTTTTATTAGTTTTATAGTGATCAATAATTTTTTCTAAAACCTCACGTAATCCTAAATCACTCTTATATTTTAAAATAATATTGTATCTAAATATATTATTAATTTTAAATAAACTACTAGAACTAGGTCCAAGAATTATAAAATTATTAAGATTTCTATCTAAACTTCTTTTTATTTTTAAAGCCTCATTAAATATGTAAGCTGAATCTGCTCCACTAATTCTAATATTACACAAATAAAAATATGGAGGATATTTTAACTGTCTTCTAATAGACATCTCTTTTTCATAAAATTTTAAATAGTCATTAAACTTAGTTAGACTTATCGCATAATGATCCGGATTAAATGTCTGAATAATAACGCTACCATCTTTCTTACTACGACCACTTCTACCCGCAACTTGGCTAAGTAAAGAATATGTATTTTCACTACTTCTAAAATCTGGAATATTTAAAGATGTATCGGCATTGATTACTCCAACTAAAGTTACATTTGAAAAATCAAGTCCTTTCGCAACCATTTGTGTACCAAGAAGAATATCATACTCACCATTTCTAAAAGAATCAATCATTTCCTCATGTTTACCTTTTCTAGAAGTAGTATCATAATCCATTCTAAGAACCCTTGCCCCAGGAAAAGTTTCATTCAATTCTTCTTCTACTTTTTGAGTTCCAACGCCTAAATTACTAAGTGACTTTTCATGACAGCTTGGACACTCACTATATACACGTTCTCCATAACCACAATAATGACATCTCAAAGTATTACTACTTTTATGATAAGTAAGTGTTATATCACAATTTGGACACTTAAAAGTATACCCACAATTCTTACAAGTAACAAAACTAGAATAACCTCTCCTATTAAGAAGTAGAATAACTTGTTCATGTACATCAAGTCTTTTATTCATTTCATCAATAAGTACTCTAGAAAAATGTCCTTTTACTTTTCTAAGTTCTTGATTCATATCAACTATATTAATTTTAGGTAAATTTTTACCATTAACTCTTTCAGGTAATTCTAATAACTTATAAACACCCTTACGAGCTCTAGCCATTGCCTCAAGTGATGGAGTAGCACTTCCCATAACAAGTGGACAATTATGATACTTTGCCCTAATTAAAGCAATATCTTTCGCATTATATCTAGGACTAGGATCACTTTGTTTATAAGAATCACTATGTTCCTCATCAATAATAATTATTCCAATATTATCAAGAGGCGCAAATATCGCACTACGAGCTCCAATAACAATAGAAGCTTCTCCCCTTATAATTCTTCTCCACTCATCATACTTTTCACCATCACTAAGTCCAGAATGCAAAGCCGCAATTCTCTTACCAAACCTCTCTTGAAACCTTCTAACCATCTGTGGAGTCAAAGATATTTCAGGAACTAAAACAATACTACTCATACCCTTCTTTAAATAGTTATCAATTAACTCCATATAAACCTCAGTCTTACCAGAACCAGTAACCCCATATAATAAATAAGTATCAGGACAACTATTAATAACGCTGTCAACACACAACCTTTGTAATGGTGTAAGTTCGTGTATTACACTCTCCCTACTATCATAATTAACCCTATAATGTTCTTTTAAAACTTCTTCAAGATATCCTTTTTTTAAAAGTGTATTTAAACTACTAGAAGAAATGTTCACTAATCTTTTTCTTAAAACTAATCCTTCTTCTTTTACTAAGTCAACTATTCTTCTTTGTGTATCATTTAACTTAACCTTATCATCAATATTTTTTATCTTATAAAAAGTATCATATTTTATATTAACTTCTGAACCATTCTTAGCCTTTAATGCTTTTGGTAACATCACCTGGTAGCAAGATATTAATGTTGATAAAGTATCATGACTCATAATTTTTCCAAGTTTCATTAACTCATCATTTAAAACTATATCACCATCAACAATTTCTAATATATTCCTAAGTTCTTTATCAGTACTTTTCTCATTCTTAATTTCTAAAACAAACCCCTCAAGTTTCATTTTACCAAATGGAACTAATACTCTAATTCCAACTTTAATATCTTTAATAAGATTATCAGGAATATTATATTCAAAAATTCTATCAACATTTTTATTTGATATTTCAACTAAAACACCTGCGATCAAAGTATCACCTCCAACACATTTATATTATACCAAAAAAAAAGAAGAATTTTATATCAATTCTTCATCACAATCATTATCCATTTCTAATGACTCAATATTATCATTTCTAGAAAAAAAACTACTTTTTATACTATCACCAATTATAGGTATACTCATAGTATTTCCTAAACTCTTAATATAGTTATTTTGAATAATTCCAATAACTACACCAATAAAAAATAATAAACCCGCAACAATCATTAAAGTAATATATACTACGTCCACACACTTCACCTCAAATTATTTCATCATCAATATATTTAGAACTATCATCTACAATAGTATTATTGATAAAATTTGAATTATTATCCTTGTTAAATAATAAATATCCAACAACACCAGTAAAAAGTAATACAACAACTATAAGTAAAAAAATAATCATTAAATTCCTCCCTACTTTAAAATAATTATAACTCAAAATAAAAAAGTAGCAATTAATTAACTACTTTAATATTTAATAAAATGTAAAATAATTGTACATCAAACACTAATGAACTAATCTTAAAATATCATTAAACGTTATAACCAACATTAAAATCATTAATAAAACTAAGAACACCGCATGAATTTTATTTTCAAGTTCAGGTTTAACAGGACTTCCTTTTAATTTTTCAATAATTATAAATAAAATATGTCCTCCATCAAAAGCAGGAATTGGAAGTAAATTAATAAATCCAACATTAATACTTAAGAACGCTACTAAATATAAAATATTAGCAAGTCCAGCTTTACTCTGTTCACCAACAATTGAATAAATTCCAACTGGTCCAGATAATTGATTCAATGAAATACCACCAGTAAATAAATATCCAACTGTAATAAACATTTGTTTAAAAATAGAAACTGTCTTTTGATAAGTATAAGTAATAGCTCCTACAAAACCTTTTGTTTTTTCTTGAGCAATACCTATTCCATATTTATATGAAGTAGAATCTTTTACTTTTACTTTTTCAGGTTTTACTTTAATTGTTTCAACTTCACCATTTTTATGTTCAACATTAAAAGTAGAACCTTTCTTTGAATCAGCAACAGCTAAATAAAGAGTTATATCATCACTTGTACTAATTTTATGATTATTTATTTTTAATACTTTGTCATTTACCTTAATTCCAGCCTCATATGCAGCAGAACCTTTTTCAACCTGAGTAATAACAGGTTTCATTGTAGAACCACCCCAAATAAGTGCAATAAAGAATAAAAGAATTACTGCAAGTATGAAGTTATTCATAGGTCCAAATAACATAATTAAAAATCTTTGCCATGGCTTCTTTGCTTGTAATCTCTTTTCCTTTGGAATCTTCTTCTCATCATCGTCATCCAAATCTTCTCCAGCCATAGCACAGAAACCACCAATTGGAATAGCTCTTATATTGTAATCAGTCTCTCCTTTATGAAATCCACAAATACGAGGTCCCATACCGATAGAAAACTCATAAACATATACACCATTTAATTTAGCCAATATAAAGTGACCAAATTCATGTACAAATACAATTACTCCTAAAATAATAACAAATAAAATTAAATTTAATATTATTGACAATTAAACCCCTCCTTATATTAATCCTACAATAATTATAAATGCTAATGTAACAAATATTAAACTATCAAATCTATCAAGTATACCACCATGTCCAGGTATTAAATTAGAAAAATCTTTAACATCATAATATCTTTTTATAGATGAAAAGACTAAGTCACCTATTTGTCCAATAACTGTAAATAAACAAGTAATAAATATTAAAAATACTAAACTAATTGATGAATTAATTACTGTAAAATAAAATGCACTTGCAATTATAGTTCCCATTATACTTCCACCAATTGCTCCTTCAATAGTCTTATTAGGACTAATATTTGGACATAACTTATGTTTTCCAACAAGCATACCACTAAGTAAAGCAAAAGTATCAGTCATAGTAGTAATTAATAACAAATATAGTAAATAATTCATATCAAAATTACGAGTAATTATAATTAAATTAAAACTAAATCCAATAAATAATACAGAACCAATTAAAAATAAAGCATCAGTTAAATTATATTCTTTATTATTATTAATAAATACTATAGGTACTAAAAATAAAAATATAATTAATGCCATTACTCTATAATCAAAGTTATAAGTAAATTCAATTGACCCCACATTATTTAAACAAAAACCAAGTACCATTAAATAAGCTATAACTTTTAGCCATACTGGAAATTTCTTTTTAGATTCACGCACCTTAAGTAACTCATAAAATCCAAAAAGTCCAAGTATTGACATAAATACTAAAAACGGAACTCCTCCTAGTATAAAAAATGGTATAAATACCGCAACAATTAATATCGCACTAAGCACTCTTGTCTTCATCTACAATCCCTCCAAATCTTCTATTCCTTTTATTAAATTCCAAAATTGCTTTATCAAATTCTTCTTCATTAAAATCTGGAAAATAAGTTTTTGGAAAATAAAACTCTGCATAACTTGCTTGATACATCATAAAATTACTTAGTCTTAATTCACCACTAGTTCTAATTACAAAATCTAGTGGAGGTAAATCTTGATACAAATGCTTACTTATGAAATCTTCTGTAATATCATCTAATGAAATATCACCATTCTTATAAAGTTCACATATTTTCTTAGTAGAATCAACTATCTCTGCATGACTTCCATAATTTAAGCAAATATTTAAAACAAGACTTGTATTATCCTTAGTATCATTAACAAGTTCATCCATTGCTTCCAATACTTTTTCAGGTAAAGGTTCTCTTCTTCCAGAAAATAATACTCTTACCTTCTTTTCCTTAATAAAGTCAAACTCCTTTTTAAATGAACTTATAAATAAATTCATCAAAAAGTCTACCTCTTTTTTATCTCTTTTAAAATTCTCAGTAGAAAAAGCATATAAAGAACAGTACTTAACACCCATATCAGCCATATGAATACATAATCCTTTCAATGTCTTAACGGCTATCTTATGTCCCATAGTACGAACCATACCACGTTCCTTAGCCCATCTACCATTCCCATCCATAATAATACCTACATGATTAGGAATTAATAAATTATCTTTCATAACATTACCTCATTAAGATTATATAATAAATAGAAAAAAAAAGAAAGTAAAATTACTTTCAAGGAAATTTAAAAAAACTAATACCAAAATGTATTAGTCCTAATATTAAAACTTATCTATATTAATTTTAACATATTTATTGTCATGTAATGAACTACTTGCTTGTACTAAAGTTCTAATAGCATTAGCAGTACGTCCTTCACGTCCAATAACTCTTCCCATATCTGACTCAGCTACCATTACTTGAATTAAAATAGTATTTTCTTCATCACTAGGAAATTCTTTAACACTAACTCCATCAGTATCAACTACTAAAGAAGTTACAATGCTTTTTGTAAGTTCTACTAAATCCATAATTACTTATCCTTCTTTTTAGAATCAGCAAATTTCTTCATGATTCCTTCTTTACTTAATAAGTTCTTAACAGTATCAGTAGGTTGTGCTCCTTCATTTAACCATTTTAATGCTTTTTCTTCATCAATTCTTACTTTGCATTCACCAACTGGTGCGTATGTACCAATTAACTCTAAATATTGTCCATCTCTAGGACGACGAGAATCAGTAGCAACAATTCTATAAGTAGGTTTCTTCTTAGCACCCATTCTTGTTAATCTTAATTTAACTGCCATAATATCCCTCCATTTCTAAATAACAATGTTATTATATATAACAATTCAAAAGATGTCAACTATTTTTTGTTGACATCACGTTTTTTTTGTATAACTATAACCTAAAGGAAATTTAATAGATGATATATCCCTATAAAATTCATCATAATAAGAAGGAAACTCACAAACATCAAACTCATCAAAAAACAAATTTGCTTCACAAGAAGGAATAGTAGGAAACATCATATGAGAACTAATAATACTTCCACCATCTCCAATAAGATTAAGTAAATTACTTTTATAACTAGAAAGTAACTCATAATCATCACTAAAATACTCAGAAATATTAGAAGTAATAATAATATCATAATTATCATTATAAGTTCTATCACATAAATCCATACATCTAAAATTCAAATCATTAGTAGTTATCCTATCCTTTAGTAAATCCATATCTATGTCATATTGTCTCCATCTCAAAGGAGTGTGAAACATTTCTCTATACATAAAAGTTGGATAAGTTCTTATAAATTCATACCAATATCTATATGCTCTTTCTTCATTTTCACTTTGAATATTATCTTTGACCTTACACAACAAATCATTTATAACTACACCAGTTAACTTCTCTGGTAAATAAAATTCATTATTGAAAATAATATTCCATTTTCTTAAATAATAAAAATATTGTGTTAATCTGTTTATATCAAAACAATCTACACTGCCTGCACCATTTAATAAAGAAAAGAAAAACTGATCTGCCGAAGAAAGTACAGTTAAAACCTTTTTGTCTGATACATCAAATTGTTTAAATAAATTATCTAAGTTTTCATTACTTCTAGTATAAAGGCTATCATAACTACTATCCAAATTATCACCAGAAATAACTACTCCTGTCATTTCAATTTCTTTTTCTACATCAAAAAAACTATTCATAATATCCCCTCAAATGATTGCTATTATAAATAGTTATCTTTTTAAAGTCAACTAAATTGTATCCTCAATAAAATTTTCATTAACGTTATCTATTTCACTAGTACCTGAATTATCATCTTTTGAATCATTATTTACATCTTTATTTGTATCAATATTAGTATCTTCTATTTCATCCCAAGGATCTTCATCTAAGCTAGCTTCAATCTTTACTTTAATATCTCCAACTAACTCAATACCAAGTTCCTTCTCAATAGTATAAGATATTGAATCTCCATCTATTTCAGCTTTAACACAACTAGGTTGTTTTAAACTTCTAACAATAATATCTTCTCCACTTACATCATCTCTTTCACGCATGTTAATTACTTCATGATAATTATTTGTCTGAGTAACAACCTGTGTTCCTGTATCATTATTATTAGAATACCAAATATTAACATCATAACTTCCATCTAAAATAATCTGATTACCATTTATACTACCATTAAAATTATGATTAATTACCCAACATCCCAAAATAGTTGACGGATTATCTACAGCTATAGAATGTGTAGTTGTAAATAATTTTTTACCTTTTGATATCACCGCTTTAGTAACAATTTCTCTATAATTAGTCATATATACCTCCACTATAATTTATGCATTAACAAAAAGAAAAGTACAAAAATATGCTATAATAAAATAAAGAAATATAAAAGGAGGTTTATATGGCATCAACAGTCATACATCTAGCAGTAGCTAAAGAATTAGAAAAACATTTAAAAATTAAAGATAGAAAAGATTATTATCTAGGATCAATTGCTCCTGATATCGCAAAACAAATAGGAGAAACAAAAGATAAATCACATTTTATTATAAATACACCACAAGATATCCCAAACCTAGAGATATTTACTAATAAATACAAAAAATTTAAAAAAAATAGCTTTGAATTAGGATATTTTATACATTTATATACAGATAAATTATGGTATGAAGACTTTATGACAAAATTAGAATGTAATAATTCAATAAAATTATTAGACGGAACTATAATGACTTGTACACCAGAACAAATGACAAGCATGATTTATTCAGATTATACAAACATTAATATTCAAGTCATTGAAAATCATAATATGGACCTATCACTTTTTTATGAAGAATTTAAAAAGCCAAAAACAATCATAACAGAAATACCAATTGATAAATTAGATATTCTTATCAATAAAATGGGTATCATTATTGAAAATTCAAAACAAGAAAGAGGATATACATTCGACATATATCCTGTTGAGGACTTCATAAAAGAAGCAACCGAAAAACTAATTGAAGAACTAAAAAAATACTAGAAACAAAACTTCTAGTATTTTTCATTGAATAAATCATAAAAATAATCATTCAAACTATCTTTAACATACTCTATTTTTTCATTAACTACACTTAAATTATCTAAATATATTCTATATATCGGTACCTCTAATAATTCATCATTTAATTTATCTAAATCTTTTTTTACTAATGCATCATAATTACTTTTAACATACTTTTTTTGTAATAATTTAATATCATTAATTTTCTTTTTTAATTCTTCATTAGAATCCATCTTTTTCTTTATATCTAAAACCATCTTATACTCACGAGATTCTTTAATACAAAGAATTACATCATCTAATTTTCTATACAAGTTCTCCATCTAAACTCCATGTCTTAGCAGCTGTTATTTTAACATCTACTATATCTCCAGGCTTAACATCTTCACCTACAAAATTAATAAGTTTATTAGTTTCACTATATCCATAATACATTTCCTTCTTTTCAGATACACCTTCAACTAATACTTTAAGAGTCTTACCTTCCAATTTTTTATTATTTTCTAAGAAATATTTATTAACTACATCATTTAATCTATATAATCTTTCTTCCTTTGTCTTAATATCAACATCATCTTTTAATTTACAAGCAGGAGTTCCCTCTCTAGCAGAAAATATAAATGTAAACGCGTTATCATATTTACAATACTCAGCTAAACTTAATGTTTCTTGGAAATCTTCCTCAGTCTCTCCTGGGAACCCTACAATTATATCTGTAGAAATAGATACTCCTGGAACAGTCTTTTTAATTTTATCAAATAATTCTAAATAACTTTCTCTTGTATATCTTCTACCCATAAATTTTAAAATTCTAGAAGAACCACTTTGTACAGGTAAATGTACACTAGGCATAATATTAGGATATTTTCCAATAACTTCTACCATTTTATCTGTAAAATCCCAAGGATGACTAGTCATAAATCTAATACGAGGAATATTTCTATTCGCAACTTCTTCAAGTAAATCACCCAAATTATAATCATCATATAAATCTTTTCCATAAGCATTAACATTTTGTCCTAATAAAGTTACTTCTTTATATCCATCTTTTACTAATTCATCAATTTCTTTTAAGATATCTTCCCTTTTTCTACTTCTTTCTCTACCTCTTGTATAAGGAACTATACAATAAGTACAGAACTTATCACAACCATAGATAATATTAACATATGCTTTATAATTATTAGCTCTAACAACAGGTAATCCTTCAACTAAATCCCCCTCACGAGAAAATACTTCAATCTGTTGTTTATTATCATTAATTGCTTTATCAAGAATATCAGGCAATTGATATAAGTTATGAGTACCAAACACAAAATTAACGAACTTATAATCTTTAAGAATCTCTTCAACTACACTAGCTTCCTGTGCCATACACCCACATAAACCTATAATTAAATCACGTTTTTCTAATTTTAAATGTTTAAGTCTTCCTAACATACCAAAAGCTTTATTATGAGCATTCTCTCTAACACTACAAGTATTAAGTAATACTAAATCAGCATTATTATAGTCATCTACTCTACTAAATCCTAGCTTCTCAAGTAATGCCGCAACATTCTCACTATCATGCTCATTCATTTGACAACCATAAGTCTTAATAAAATAACTCTTTCCCTTATATTTATCAATAACTGAAGGATCTAATTCAAAATCAATTCTATCATAACTTCTTTTATCTCTAGTTCTAGCCTCTTTATAATCAGGTAAATGCATGTATACCACTCCTTTTAACTACCTTATAATATCAAAAAAAAAAGAATAAAACAAGTAATTGTCCTATCCTAAATGACTATTAATAAGTTCATCCAATATTCTAGAATCATTATTAATAATATCTCTTTTAATAGTATCAATATTCTCACTAATATTATTAATTAAATCAGTCATAGTAGAACTTAATTCTTTCTTCTCTAAATTATCAACTATAACTTCTAAATTATTTAACTTAGAATACTTTCCATAATAAACATTTTTTATACTAGCATCTACTAAATTCTTAAAAGAGAAAACATCTATAGAAGTAAATCTCTTATCTTCTAATATTTTAAATGCAGCGCATAAATAATTATTATTAATAGCCCTATCTAAAATAGTTTCACCTTTATTATTTTTTATATTAGGTAAAAACTTTGTCTTACGAATTAACTCATTAACAATTCTAATTGTATTTATAGAATTATCTAACGCCAATATATGACCAAAAGTATTTCCTTCACTATTCTGATGATTTACCTTCCAGTTTCTCTTCTTCATTAATGGAATAACTAAATCATACTCTTTTACTTTTAATAATCTGGTAACCACATCATTACCAACGCTATCCTCTAGATTAACATCTACTAAATTTTTATCAATTAATTCTTCGATTACATCAAACTCATTATCTTTAATAAGTTTAAAAATCAGGGACGGCTCCTCTGAAACTGCCTCAATCATTTGTTGTTTTCTATTTAACATATTAAACACCTCTTTACATGTGACATTTAAATATTCTACTAGCCCAACTAAAAATTGTCAAATCAGCTTGTTTTGTGCTGGTATAAAAAATTTGTATAAACAATAATTTCTTGATAAATAAAGGAAAAACTAAGATTATTAAACAACAATATAAAATTTCTTATTAAAAAAGCAAAATTTTCAAACAAGCAATATAAACAAATATTTATCTAATATAAAACGTTCTTATTGGAAAAAAGGAAACAAAAAACCTCAATTTCTAATAAGAAATGAGGTTAATTAAATAATTATTAAGCTAATTTATTTCCACAATTTGCACAGAACTTTCCACCATTAGTAGGGCTTCCACATTCTGGACAGAATTTTGGAGAAGTACCTGTACTAGCAGTAGTAGTTGCTGCTGCACCTTGAAGATCTTGTTGAGTAACTCCTGGAGCTTGCGCTGCAAAAGCACCGGCAGTAGCTGAATTAACTGCTCCATTTGATGCCATATTAACCATTCCAACTCCCATCATACCATTAACTGCTCCATTTGGATTATTAGCTGCATCTTTAAGTGCATCTGCATATGAACCAGTAAGAGTACCTTGTTGCATAAATGTATTACTTGATAATTCATAATTATCAATCTTCTTATTAGACTCATCATCTAATGTAACAGATTCAACAACAAATCCAGTAATACTTATACCACGCTTACGAATTGGTTCATCAAATACTTTTTCATTCATTATTTTTTTAATTTCATCTGTATTACTAGGTAACTCTAAAACTGGTACTTTATATTTACTAGTTCCAAGTTCATTTAATACATTTTGGAAAGTTCCAATAACTTCTGAACGCATTTGTTCACATAAATCATCTTTTCTATATTCATCAGCAGTACCTGCAATCTCACTCATAAAAGTACATGGATCAGTAATCTTAAATGTATATTTACCAAAACATCTAACTTCTACTCTTAAAGGACTCATAGTCCCAGTCATTTGATTTGGAATTGGATGTGACCAATCTTGAAAAGGTACTGGTGCTGGAGTACCAAATTTATTATCCATAATTTCTTTTGCATTTATATAAAATACAGCTTGTTCTTTATTTGTTCCACCATTATATGTAAAACGAGTCCACATTTCTTTAAATACTTCCCCAAATTGTCCAGCAAAAAAGCTTGGAGATGCAGAAGCATCAAAAGTATAGATACCTGCCTCAGCTGAAGCATCTAATACCTTACCATTTTGAAAAATAACAGCAATCTGTCCTGGTGCTACTTGAATAGCACTATCCTTAGTAATAACACCATTAGGAGTACTAACTCTCTTCATTAAAATATCATTACCTAAATCTTCACATTTAATATACTCTTTCCATTGATCATGTAGAGTACTTCCTACTGCTCCAATAGCAGCTTTAATTAATCCCATAAAATCTCTCCTTCTCTATTAATATCATAACTCTAATTACCTATTTTATATAAGTATTAGTATTAGAATTATTTTTAACCATCAAATTACTTTTATCTATACAATCATCAAGCCTATCAGCATAAGATAATTTTTTCATAGACATAGTCTTTGAATATATAATAACTATTATAATAAATGTTAATGTTAAAGATAAAATTACTATCTCACCCCAAGGAATATTCTTAATTAAATTCCCATTACCATCCATTCTATAGTTACCGTTTCTTTCAACATCAACTAGTGCATCTAATGAATCTATATATTTATTACAAGCACTATAGTATTTACCAACTTTTATATCTTTATAAACATAATCTAAAATTTGATTTATCCAATAATCAGTATAAATAGTAAATACTTTTCCATCGGTATCTCCACTATTTCCCATATATATTTCTGGTTCATTACCACCAGTATATATAACAAATACAATACCATCACTCATAAAATCATTATAATCATAAAAATTATATGCATAATCGCCAATACTAAATCCTAGTAAATCATTAGTAGTAACAATCGCAACATCAATAGTACTACTATTAACATATTTATTAATTCTCTTAACAAGCTTCTCCTCTTCACTATCAGTAAGTAAATCAGCAAAATCATAAAGCTTCTCACTACTAGAAACTGAAGGAGTCTTCAATATATTATTTATATTATTACTATCAACTACAACATCATTAGGTACTAATAAATTATCACTAGTTCTAGTATATGTATTAGTACTAGCATAAGTATTAATAGTAAATATAAAAAACAAAATAAAACTTAAAACTATATATCTAATATACTTCATATATCCTCCTAAAATAACCATGTAACTAAAAATGCTACTAAAAAGACTAAAACAAAAAGTATAAAAGCAAATATACAAGTCTCCAATATTCCAATAGTAACCATTAAATTACTATTACCATTCTGACCATTCATTAAATAAGTATAATTCTTATCTTTATATTTAATATTTAATAAATAAACAGGTACACATATATTAATACTACCCTTATCGGTAATAGTCATCTTATTTTCAACAAGTTTCTTTAAACCATACTGTATATTATCCCTAATTATAATTAAAGCATGATTCATAGTCCTCTTATTAAGTTTATCACTAACCTCATTATTATCTATATCAGAAATAATTATAGGGGTATTGCCACAAATATCTTCATTAAAGCCATTAACCATAGAATAATTATAATCATTAACAGTATTTAAAAATGAATCATCTATCTTAGAACAAGTATTAATATAAACATTATTATAATCAAAATTAGAAGTATAAGATAATTCAATTTTTTGAATAGTTGAGAGTTTTTGATTTTTACTTGTCTTATTGCCACCTAAAAATAAAACATCTCCACTAATATTAGTATTACATATCCTAGCAGATAAATAAAGCGGCTTTATAGAAGCAATAGTCTTCTTTGATTTAAATACAAATGGCAATAATGGATTAAACAAAACTTTTTTCTTATAAGCTTTCGTTGCGGCATCTAGACTTACTGAAAATGGAATAATACCATCATAAGTTATATTGTCTATATCACATCCAGAAACTAATGAACCACAATAAGGACAATTCATAATAATCTCACTAGATTTAAACTTATTTAAACAACTAGGGCAACTATACCCATGTAGTTTTTCTGGCTTAATCTCTTGGCTACCATATAATTCATCATCATTTTGTTTACCAAAACCAATGCTAACGTTATCGTTCATATAACCACATCCTAATTAAATTATACCATAAAACCTAAACAAAAAAAGAAGAAATTAATCTTCTTATTTTTTAGGTCTAATCTCAGTTTTACCACCCATATATGGTTGTAATGCTTTTGGTATTTTAATTGAACCATCTTCTTGATAGTTATTTTCAATTACAGCAATTAATCCTCTTGGAGTAGCAACTACAGTATTATTTAATGTATGTAAATAATATGTACCTTTTTCACCCTTAGCACGAATACCTAAACGTCTTGCTTGAGCATCTCCTAATGTAGAACAACTTCCAACTTCAAAATACTTCTTTTGTCTTGGACTCCATGCTTCAACATCACATGACTTAACCTTTAAATCAGCTAAATCACCACTACAACATTCAAGTTGTCTAACTGGTACATCAAAGTTTCTAAATAATTGAACAGTTAACTTCCACATTTTCTCATACCATTCCATAGATTCTTCAGGTTCACAAATAACAATCATTTCTTGTTTTTCAAATTGGTGAACACGGTAAAGTCCTCTTTCTTCAAGTCCATGACTTCCACCCTCTTTTCTAAAGCATGGTGAATAACTTGTCATATGTACTGGTAATTCTTCTTTCTTTAAAATTTGATCTTTAAATTTACCAATCATACTATGTTCACTTGTTCCAATTAAGTATAAATCTTCTCCTTCAATCTTATACATCATTGCTTCCATCTCTGGGAATGACATAACTCCTGTTACAACATCACTATGAATCATAAAAGGAGGAATTGCATAAGTAAATCCTGCATCTATCATAAAGTCTCTTGCATAAGCAATCATTGCTTCATGAAGTCTTGCAATATCACCTAATAAATAATAGAATCCTTCACCACTAGTTCTACCAGCAGCTTCCTTATCCATTCCATTAACCCTCGCAATTATATCTGCATGATGTGGAATTTCATAATCAGGTACAAATGGCTCTCCAAATTTTTGAACTTCAACATTTTCACTATCATCTTTTCCAATTGGTACAGAAGGATCCATTATTTGTGGAATAACCAACATCTTTTCTCTAATTTGGCAAGTTAAATTTTCTTGTTCTTCTTCTAACTTAGTAATTTCATCCGCATTTTCTTGAATAGTTTTCTTTATTCCTTCAGCCTCTTCTTTTTTACCTTCCTTCATTAATTTACCAATTTCACCACTTAGTCTGTTCTTCTCAGCTTTTAATCCATCAGCCTTAACTTGAACTTCACGAACTCTCTTATCTAATTCATAAACCTCATCAACTAAAGGTAATTTTTCATCTTGAAATTTTTTCTTAATATTTTCTTTTACTAAATCCATATTTTCTCTTATTAACTTAATATCTATCATATCTTATTCCTCATTTCCTTTTTTAGTTTTTATATAATACTCTATACATTTTCTTGATGGAGAATATATATTTTCTGGTAATTCTTCAAAAGAAAACCATTTCCACTCATCAATCTTCGTAGGCTCCATAACTTTAATATTCCCACTAAAATCAGTAGTAATATAATCAATTGTTACATAATGTCTATCTGGTGAAATATCATCCGAGACAAAGAACAAATTCAAAGAAGACACATCTAAATTAGTTTCTTCTTTTACTTCACGAACACCAGCCTCAACTGTCGTTTCATTATATTCTTGTTTTCCACCAGGAAGAGTCCAAGAATCAGGTTCATAAATACCACCTGTATCCTTATAAGTCGCCATTCTGTGTCCAAGCAAAATTTTATTATCGTCTTCAATTAAAACCCCAATACCAGTTTTTATATGATTATCCATAATTCACCTCCAAAATACAAAAAAAGAATGATACCAAGGAGTGCATAATGCACGGTACCATCCTTTATTTAACTTATTTAGATAACGGTATTACCCGGATAAAATATCATCTATAGAGTAGATAAATAAGTATTTAATATTCGTTTCCACCAACCACGAACTCTCTCTGCTTAAATAATCTTATTATTAGTTCTAATTATCGACTTGTTTTAATTATAGTAAAATTTATTTGTTTTTGCAAGTTATTTATTAAGAAACTATCCAAAAAAGCATGTAGATGTATATGAATAATTCTTATCTATCTCACTATAATTAGTAACAGAACTAATATCAATAGAAGTTGACTCTTTATTTTCAAATCCCAACTTGCCATTAGTTAAACTAACATAATAAGTTCGATTTCCTTGACTAACATCCATTCTAACAACAACAGAAATAGGATCAACATAAGAACCTAAAAAGATATTGAATTCATCTGAAACATCAGCATATTCAAAATAATATGTACCATCTTCTCCAGAATAATTTTCATCATCACACATAACTTTATAATCACTAGAACTAACTCTCTTATCTATCTCATCAACAACAGTAGAAGAAACATAAACTAAATATCTATTTTTTATATTATCAAATTTCTCATCAATAGTAGTTAAATTAGTATAAATAACACATACTAAAGATAAAACTGCTACAAAAATAATAGTTCCAAAAAATAATCTCTTTCTCTTATATTCTTTTTCAGTCCCATTTTCTAAGCTAGAAGTAACATAGCTAATTCCATTATATATAGAGTCCCCCAACCCAATAACTGGTATCATAATAAATGGAAATAAAGCAGTCAAAACACCACTTTTACCAAATTTTTTACCTAGCTTATAAAATATAATAAAATAAAATATGATATTAACAATAGGTATAAATCCAATAAGACCTAACCAAAAATTACCTAAAACAATCTTTGAAAAGACCAAATTATTATAAATTGGAATTAATGGTGCCCACCATGGATGATTAGCTTTCATATATAATCTTTCAGATGCGAATATCATCATAAATAAATATGAAATCAATAAAAGATTCATTGGTAAATGAGTATAAATAATATCTGTAACATCAGTAATATTATAACTAATTAATGTATCTAAAACTCCAAAAAGAATTGATAAAACATAAATAGAAAAAGTAACAATAAAACACATTTTACTATCCCCAGTATTATTCGCAAAACTCTTTGAAATAGTACCATTTTGATTCATATGACCTATGAGAATTCTACCAGATCCTATAACATAATTTTGCTTCTTTGGAATATAATTTTCCATAGATTTATTTTCCGGATGATCAGGATTCAAATTACCACACTTCATACAATATCTAGCACTACTCTTCATAGGTGCTCCACATCTAGAACAGTACATTGTATAAGAATTATCATTATTCATATTCAATCCTCCTATCTATAATAATTATAAATTAAGTAAAAATTTTAGTAAAGAAAAAAATCACCTCTTATTCAACTAATAAGAAGTGATTTAATTTATTTTAAACAATTATCTAGATTCTATAATTATCTTTATAGCTGTACGCTCTTCTCCATCAATAGAGATATCTTGAAAAGCCGGAATACATACTAAATTTTTACCAGTTGGTGCAACAAAACCTCTAGCAATCGCTACTGCTTTAATTGCTTGATTTAAAGCCCCAGCTCCTACTGCCTGAATTTCTACATTTCCTTTTTCTCTAAAAATATTAGCTATTGCTCCTGCAACACTATTTGGATTAGATTTACTACTTACTTTTAACATTTCCATGTTTATTTCCTCGCTTTCTATTAAATAGTATGAAAACAAAAAAAGATTAGAACTAAAATCTAATCTTCTATATACCAAGTTGTAGCAATTTTACTTTTATCAATTTCTACACCATCTTTATAAGTATGTAAATACGTAGTATAACCTCTACCACCTAACCAAACAGATTCTGTAGAATAAGTCTTTCCTTCTTTTGCATTACTATTAGACCAAAACTCAACATGAGCTTCTCCACCAACTGCATATGCCTTTATATATATAGGATATTTATAAGTATTCTTCCATTGCAGATCAATATTCCAACCACTAGAATAACTAGCAACAGTCGCATCAAGTCCTCCATCTACATAAACACTCTTCTTAGCATGAGGATACCTCTTAACAATCTCTAATCCTCCAAGTAAAGCAGCATCATATACAGTAGTCGCAATCTGACAAACTCCATTACCAACAAACTCATAATAGAAAACATACCCAGCTTTATTATATGGACCAGCATATTTATAATAAGAAAAAACTTCTCCAGGTTCAACTATAGCCCCATTTATATAATTAAGAGCAGATCTTAAATTAGTAGCTCTTTGAGTAATGCCTGCATTAAAAGTAGTTGTAAAAGAAGAAGTCATAGTATCAATAGAAGCATAACTCTCATTAGTATTAGACTTAACAGAGTCCCCTACAAGTTCTATATTAATATCTTTATCAACTGCTTTCAAAAAATAATCATTAATTATCTCTTTACTCATATCAACATTTAAAGAAAAACCATCAACACCACGGACATACTTAACACCATCACTAGTATCAAAATAGCCATCTACAGAAGAAACATCAACAATAGATTTAATATTATTTAAAGCATTAACTAAACTATTTTCATTTACACTATAATAAACATCAAACTTAATCTTCTTATTACTATTAATAATCATTAATTTCTTAGAAACACTTAAACTATCCTGGTATTTCTTAACATCATTTAAAGTTCTCTTATAATCAATATTAAACCCAAGATTTTTTAAAGTATACTTATACTCTTTAGAATTAATCTTAAAAACAACATCCTTATTAAGTAGATATTCATTATAAAAATCTAGTTTTGATTTAGCACTCTTATAAGAATAATCAGACATATCAAACTGTTCTACATATATGTTTTTTAATATTTGATTATCATATTTTTTTAAAGAAGAATAATTAATAAAAATCAAGATAATATATAAAACAATAAGTAATACTAACAAACCTATTAAAAATATCAATCTATTTTTATTATTAAATATCTTCTCTTTCATACTTCATCATCCTAATATTTTATTAATTTTTTCTAAAATAGTATCATAACCCTTATCATTTAAATAAATACCATTTTCAGTAAAATCAGAATTTAATTTATCATCACTTTCAAGTAATGAATATAAATCTAAATATTCAACTTTTTCTTCTTCACATAATTCTTTTATCTTACTATTTAATTCTTTAATTCTCTTATTATCAATATCTTCACTAATTATATCTTTATCATACTTTGATACATCTTTGTTAACTGGATATAATGATTCAATAAATACTTTAGCATATGGTCTATTTTCTTTAATTCCCTCAATCACACTCTTTAAGTTACCAATTATTTCATCATTACTCTTTTCATCATCTAAATCATTAATTCCTACATTTATAAATACATGTGATGGATTATAATCATATATTTTTTTATCCAAATCATTAAGTAATTTTTCTGTAGTTAAATCTTTATCTACACTTTTAACATAATGATAATCCAAATCATCAAAATTAAACTTATCAGTATAGAAATCCCCTACAAATAAATAATTATCATCAATAACTTTCTTATCTTCAACAACCAAAGATTCATCATTAGCAGTATCTTTAACTTTATTAGTTTTATCAAAAGAATGATTTACTAAAATTAACACAACAAGTACAACAATACAAATAAATGCTAATCCAAAAAATACATTTTTTAAAACTTTAAGCTGTTTTACTATTTTTTTATTATCAGTTTTATTTTTTAAAAGTTTTTCCTTATACTTTTTATTACTATTAGTTTTCTTATCCATTCTACCTTCTAAAAAACTTGTATCAAGAGTATCAACATCATTTAATCTTTCGTCATCTATTTTAATGCTTAATGTTTTTTCTAAATCAATTTTCTTTTCTTTATTGTTATAATTATTTTTTCTAGCACCATTATTCCTAGTATTATTTTTATATTTTCTATTATTATTAGGTCTTGCATTACCACTATAATTATAAGGCCTCTTCTTTGCCATAATATCAACCTTCCTTTTATACACTCACATTATATCAAATAACTAAGCTATAAAAAAGTCAAATTTAAAAAATTATCTAAAAAGAAAAATAGCACTAATTGCTATTTAAAATCCGTTAACAAAACCAATAATATTTTCTCCTATTAACTTAAATATATTAATTTTATTAACATCACTTTTAGAAACTAATTTAGTACTACTTACAACTTTCCCATTATAAACTGCATCTATTCTTCCGACAACCTGTCCTTTATATATAGGAAAAGAAACTTCGTCTAAACTTACATTATATTTATATTTATTTTTATCACCAATTTCTTCAACAACACCTAAATCATCCATAGTAACAACATTTAAATATTTAGAATCAGCTTTATCAAGATTAACTTTTTGAACAATACTTCCCTTCTTTTTTAGAATATTCATTTTAGTATTATTAAAACCATAATCAAGTAGATTAATCATTTCACTATTTCTAACTTTACTATTTTCCTCACCTAAAACAATTCCAATTAATCTTAAATTATTTCTTTTAGCCGTAGCTGATAAACAATATCCAGCATTATCAGTGTGACCAGTCTTTAATCCATCAGCTCCATCATAGAAATTAATTAATTTATTAGTATTAACAAGCCAAAATTTATCTTTAGTATCTTCTCTTAAATAATCTTCATAAATTGAAGAAAATCTTAATATCTCAGAATGTTTAGTAACCAATTCTCTCGCAATCATGGCCATATCATAACTACTAGAATAGTGTCCTTCTTCATCAAGTCCTGTACAATTCTTAAAATGAGTATTTTTAAGTCCCAAAGACTTTACAACTTTATTCATTCTTTTTACAAACTTTGCTTCACTTCCACTAATGTACTCAGCCATCGCAACAGTCGCATCATTACCAGACGCCACACTAATACCTTTCATCAAATCTTCAACACTTATTTTTTCGCCTTCACTTATATAGATTTGTGATCCACCCATATCAGCTGCATTTCGACTGACCGTTACTACATCATCCCATTTTATATTACCAGCTTCAATCTCTTCTAAAATAATTATTTGCGCCACCATCTTTGTCATAGAAGCAATACTTAATCGTTCATCCTTATTTTTTTCAAATAAAATCTTTCCACTATTTGCCTCAATTAATATTCCACTCTTCCCGTTAGGTAAATACTCCTCCGCATTAACTTTAAAAGGTATTATTAAACTTAAAAAACCAAACATAATTAATAGTAATTTCATACATTCCTCCTTGTAGTTTATATGTAAAATTTATTCAATTTATTCATAATTTAAGAAATAAATGCTATTATATAATTAGGTGATAATAATGAGTACAAGAAAAAAGAAAATTAAAATTAAAAAGAAAAATTTTATAATCTTTATAATTTTTATAATATTAATAGGTTTCTCATTCACAAAATTAACAACTCTAGTAT
>CAVLBI010000056.1:0-12222 GCA_963661295.1 bacterium | reverse complement strand
TTGCATGTTACCTCTCTTGCAATAAATTGTCAAATCACTAAAAATAGCATTACTCATGTAATGCCATTAAAGTATAAAATATTATTTCTTCTTATTAGCTATTTTTACTCTCGAAACAACATATTTATTTTGTTTTATATAAGCACATATAAATATAATAATAAGTGAAATAAATACCAAAAGAATTAAAAGGTCTTTATCTATTAATTGATATAATCCAAATATTTTTGCTATTTTTATAATTAATAAAATGATAAGCATAGTACATATACTTCTATACATATTCATATCTTGCATTAATACTTCAATCTTTTCATCTTTTTTTGTTGCTGCTATATAGTTATCATGATTTTCCTTTTTTATTTTAAAAATATAACATAATATTTTTTCGATAACTAATGATGAAACTCTACTTATTATAATTCCTATAAAATATGATATAAAGAAGAAATATATAATTTTATCTTGTTCTATTTTAATATTCAAATAATTATTACATAGTATTAAGAATAATCCACCTGGGATAATATAATTAAATATGTGATAATTACTTAATTTATCTATCATTTTTTCCATAGTTATACTACCCTTTCAAAACAAGTTTTTAATTTTTCTTCTAACGAATCTTTTTTACAATTATATAGATTCAATTCTGCGTCTGTAATTTCATATTCAAATCCATACTTTTTACCATCTAATTTGTACGTAATATTATTGGTATAAAATATTTTTTTATTAGATATATTAAATTTTGTTATAGGTCCTGTATAACAAGTAATTAAAACTATATTTTCTTCATTAATTACATTCGTATTTAAATATGAAAAAACTTGATTATTATGCCCAAATATAAATAATACGTCAAATGCATTTTCTGGAAATGATTTAAGTTCTACAATCCTATTATATGAAAATGGAATCGTATATACTTTAAAAACATCATATAAATATTCTTGCCTAGAATGTATTTCTTTTATATCAACTTTATTTTTCAATATAGCATATCTCATTAGAATTTAGACTACCTTTTGTTTCAATTTTAAATGATGATTCATTAACTTCAAAAGCACCAGACTTAGTATTTCTTATATAATGACCTTTTTGGTTTAATTTATCGGATCCACCATTAATATTCTTACCTTTATTATCTGAAACAATGTATAACATATTATTTCTCATATCGTTTATTTCAAATATTTTTTCGGCCATATCTGGATTACCATGATGTGGTAACTGAATTGCCTCATAATTAATAACTTTATCATCAAATGCAGCTACATCAGCATCACCTGTTAATAGCAGTTTTTTATTATTAAATGATATCTCCAATTGCACACTTATAGCATTCATTATTGTACTATCATCTATATTGTTACTTTCTGTAGGTATAAATTGTTTTGCCACAGCGTCTATAAAATATTCTGTTGACGGTCCAACAACTTTAACATTAGAAGAAATATTATTATTGTCTAATGCATCAAGTAAATTATTTCCTTTTAAAGAATAAATATTGCTATACATTTCTTCAATATGCTTCACCATTGAGTCTTCAGTAACTCTTCCATCTGATATTTTCTTGAATATTTCATCTTTATATTTTAATAAAAGTAAAGTTGTAATTGAATTAACTATTCCAGCATCCACTAACTTAGGAATTCCATCAAAGTGATCACTATCATTATGTGATAAAACAATATCTATTTTATCTATACTATTTTCCTTTACATACTCTAAAACTTGAACTGCTAATTCTTCTGATCCACAATCATATACGATAACATTACCACTATCATTTATAATAATGCAATCGCCAAAATCTTTATCATCTTTTTGCTCATTAGGAGCAAGAACTTTTATATTTAAATTCATAAATTACCTCCTTGTTAAATATATAAAATTCGTGAGGTAACTCCAACTACCATTTAAGTAGTTTATTCTATCAAATAAAAGTGCATATTGCTTCTCCTTTCTTTTGAAGAATGTAAATCAATATGCACTACAAATAATTAAACAATTGACTTTCAAAAACAACTTGTGTTAATATAATTATAGGAATTGATTTATTCATTTCATTTTTCAATTCTCCAAATATTTCTTGATATTTGTTTTAGTTTTTTTGGTAGTTGGTAGCTACCGAATCATAAGGAAATATGCCATTGCTCGAGCATATTTTTTTATGTCTAAAAAGTGACACATATCCTTATAAGCACAATATACCATAAAAAAATCGTTTTAGCAATATATTAATTTAAGTGCTAACAAAAAATAGCATTTATTTCTCAAATAAACACTATTTTTACATTATTTAATATCTTTCTAGATAAATTTATACTATCTAACTCAATCGTTTAAATATAGCCGTCTTAATACCCAATCAAATTATGTAATGGTAAGTAAACTCGCCACCTGGTGATGATCAAAGTGTAACTACTTTTTCTTTTTCATTAAACTTTCTATAACATATTCATGAAGTCTTGGCATTGTAATTAATAAATAATCATAACGACTAAGATACATAAAGATTTCAGAAGAATCACCTCTACTATAATATCCAGGGTTTATTTTTTCACTTGTTTTTATAGTTCCTTTAAAAAATTTCACAAAATTGGAATTGCATTTATCAATCCTATTTAAGTAGTCTTTTGCTTTTTTATCATTTCCAATCTTATAGTATATTGCGAACAAAGGAAATAACATTTCTAGATCTTCTTCGGGATATTTCTTATATAAGTCTAGCATATCTTTTTCTTCTTCTAATGTAGCATATATTGCCATTAATAAATATCTGGCACCCAAATTATCATTTTCATTTAATTTTAAAACTTCTTTACATATGTTAGCTGCTTGACGTAATTTTCCTTCTTCTAATAAGTAATCTGCTTTAGTGACTAATCCTCTAATATATGGTCTTGTTTCAAATATTCCATAAAAATGTCCAATATTTTCTTTATCAAAATATTTTTCCTTTGTTAATCTATTTTTTTCAAATTCAAGTCCATCATCTAAAAGTTTCATTCTTTTTATTCCATTTTCTTCTAAGTCACATTGAAATAAAATTGCATCAAAGCATTCTGATGACTTTTCATATGCTTTTTTAGCTAACCTTAGTGCTTCTTTCTCATTTCTTGCATTTTGTGCTTCTTCTAATATTTCATAAGCATCATCAAGTGGTGTATTTTTATATTCTATTTCATCATTATTATACATTTTTATAAATTCTTGCAACTTTTCATTTGCCTCATCAATATCTTTAACATTATTATTTTTTAAAAACTCTTGTAACATATTATTAAATTTATTATTCATTTACTTCACCCACTTCCTTCTTTTTTAGCAATCTTTTTCATATTTTATTTTATTTTCAAGACACCAATTCTCTGCAATTTTCTTATACTCATTATCCTGAAATTTATACCAATCATCAGTTATATTGTTGTAATCAGTTATTTCTCTAAATCTGTGAAAAGCACCTTTTCCTCTAGTCTTATTATATAGCTCATTTCTTAATAAATCATTACCTATACTGCTAATAAAATCTTGCATAATATCATAATCATTTTTTGTATAAAAATCAAACATACTTATAATATCATCATTAAATTCATCATCTTCTGTATATGTAGAATTTTCTTCATCGAAACCAAAATGCCATAGTATTTCATTTGTTTTAGTATTAAAATAACAACTTGTTTCCATACTAACATCATATAGAGCATCTCTTACCTTAGATATTTTAATCATTTTTACATCACCTACTACCTTTAAAGTTTAATACTAGTGACCGGAACTGAACGGAACTGAACGGAATTGAACGGAATTTAATTTTTCATAATATATCTACTTAATTATTTCCAATTTTTTGTAATTCATCTTTCTCTAATTCTTTTATGGATTTTTCTGGAGTTGGTAAAGTTTCTGGCATATTACCACCAAGTTCCTCAATTGCTTTTCTAACGGTTCTACCTACATTATAATGAGTTAAACAAGCATCATCTTCATTATCTATATTATCTTTTTTTAGTTTAGCTTCTGTTTGTGTAATACGGAATAAATTTGCACCTAATTCCTCACTACCCATATAATCAAGAATATCTTCATTTTCTCTTATGTTCTTACGTTTTGCTATTTGTTTAGCTGTTTCTCCATTATAAAGTCCTTTATATCCATAATTATTAAATTTACCAAAATTTTCTACACCTGCTTCTCTAGCAGTTTTAAATAAATATTTATTTTTGTTATTAACAAGAATTCTAGTATACAGTCTTTTTTCGTCTTCAGTTAACTTTGAATATTCTAATTCAGTAATTTCCTGTTTTCTAGTTTGTACTGCAAAATAAGTTTGTCCTAATGCTACTGATTTTTTTCTAGGATTTGCATTTTGAACTATTAAATAACAAGCGTATCTAGATAAACGATAATCAATAGTTTCTCTTTTTGTCTTTGATCCTATGTCAACCATTTTCCTGAACTCGGGAAAATGGTCACTTACTTTATTATTACTAGTTTCACAAGCAATCATAGCACGTTTTATAACTTTATGAAAGTTTTCCCATTTACTATATTCTAGTAAAGGCATTAACTCTCTTGCTTCCCAATATTCATTCCCGTATTCATCAATATGTTTTATACTTTCAAAAGTTTTTTCAGTATATTCTTCTATATTACTCATTTTAACTAACCTCCTTTGCTGCATATATTATATCAAACATTTGTTCATGTTTCAATATCTGTATAAGTAGTTTATCAATTTTTTATGTACACCTTGTCGCAAGTTGCGACAAAGTTCTAAGTATTTAACATACTAAATTTATAGATAATTTCTATGTTTCTATCTTTATCTATAATAATTTTATCTATTAAAGTTCCAATTAATTCTCTTGATGGATTATCAATATCAATTAATTCTCTTATTTTATCTTCGTAGTTTTTTAAATCATTCTTATTAACCTTTTTATCATTTTTTGCATCTTGTAGACTTTGAATTTTTTCTCTTATTCTAACTAGAGAATTTTCTATTTCTCTAGAAATTCTTAAATACATTTCTTCAGATACTATGCCATTAAATTTATCTTGATATAGCATATCTAATTTACTAATTAAGGCTTTTTCTTGCTTTCTTAAATCATTTATATTGTTGTTAACTTCACTATTATCTTTTTTATTAATACTTTTAGATATTTCTGATATATCTAATTTATTTAAATATTTTTTACAAGTATTTCTAATAACTTCTAGCAATGCTTCCTCTAATTTTTCATATGGGACTGAAATGAGGTTCACGCATTCTTCTTTTAGGATCTCTTGAATATCTATTACAATTAATAGTCCAATAATCATGATTTTTTCTATAAGAAATTGTTAAGGTATTACCACATTCTTTACAATATAATAAATTTTCAAATAACCTTTTTTCTCTCTTAGTAATAGTAGTTTTAGTAGTTCTTTTAATATTATTTTGAATACTTTCAAATATAAATCTATCTACTAATGGCTCATGGGTATTTTTAACTATATCCCAATTACTTTTCGGTAATGATTTTTTCTTTTTGGATTTATATGATACTTTAGTTTGTACACTTTGTACCATATCACCTACATACATTTGATTTTTTAAAATCTTTTTAACTGAAGAAATAGTCCACATAGGATTATATTTAGCTTTTGAATTAGGATTCTTTCTCTTCAAACTACTAGGTGTTTTAATATTATTATCATTCAAATAAGTAGTTATTTCAGAAAGTCCTACTCCGTTATAAGCCATATCAAATATCTTTTTTACTACCCATGCATACTCTGGATCTGGTATTAAGTGTCCTTTATCATCTGGATCTCTTAAATATCCGTAACTTGGAGCACTTCCAATAAATTTACCATTTCTTCTCTTGTCATTTAAAACATTACGAATTTTAATAGAATTTTGTTTACTATAATAATCATTACAAGCAAATAACCATGTTGCTGAGTCATTACTTGCTTGATTTATTGCGTTATCGTATCCTTCCAACATAGAAATAAATCTTATTCCATTTTCTGGAAAGAAAGTTTCAACATAATATCCTGTTAAAATATGATCTCTACCTAATCTTGATAAGTCTTTTACTACTACAAGATTAATTCTTTTAGCTTTAATATCTGTGAGTAATCTTTGAAATCCTGGTCTATCAAAAGTAGTACCAGAATATCCATCATCTACATATTCATCTACAAAAATAAATCCTTTTTCTTTGATAAAATTCATTAGTATATTTCTTTGATTAAGGACGCTCTCACTTTCAGATTCGTAAGATTTACCTTCATCAGCTTCTGATAATCTTATATAAATTCCTGCTTTGTAGTAATCTGGCATCACATTTAAAGTGTTATACAAGCTTACTCTCCTTTCCTTGTTGTATAACAACTAAAGCCAATTAAATTATACCATACAAATTTAATTTGGCACATTGTATCAGTCACTATTTACCTTACTTTTAATAAATTTAATTACCAGTTCATTAAATTTAGGAGAATCATCTTTGAAAGTTTCTATTATATTAAACACAAGCCACCTCATTTAAGTTTATGAGTGTCTTTATCAATTTATATCTTCCTCCATTTCTTTAAAACTTTCTAACATTTTCTCCATTTCTTCTTGTTCTTCTTTAGTTGCTTCTTTTGATTCAATAGGTTCACCATGCCAGTATTCAATACCAAATTCATCAACATAATAAATTTTGTCTAATATATCTTTTTTATTTTTATTTTTATTATATTTATTATAATGGTTAAAATTATTTTGAATACTAGTATTAGCATTTCTTTGAATACTTGTTATTCTTTTCTTTAATACATCGGATAATTTTATTATCCTCTTTGAATTATTTGTTTCACTATTATTAATTTCTATATCAATATATCCATTTTTTGATAAACTACTTATACTTTTTGATACAGTTGGTTTGGTACAATCAAATTTCTTCATAAAATACCTATTAGTAGGCCAACAATAGCCATTTTTCTTACATAGTGACACAATGTCTATTAATAATATTCTTTCAAAGTAAGTTAATCTATTATCTCCTAATACTGATTCTGGTAATACTAAACTTATAAATGGTTCTTTTTTCATTATTTCTCCAATATAAGATTATCAAGTTTAGTAGTTCCATATTATCCTCCTTTCTTTACCAGTCTTTTTAGGAACACATAAAAAGAACTGAACACATTAGTCCACAACAAAAATAAGGGAATATTCCTATCTTTTTTGTTGGATTAATATGTATTCAGTTCTTCACTGATTAATTATCATACATTATTCTTTAATGTATAATAAAGCTTTCTAATTTCTTTTTAATATTTACTATTTTATATTTATATATGTTTATATGTAATAGTCACATTCCCGTATGACTATCATAATTATAACACTAATTATTTTATTTTCAATATGTAATTGTTCGACAATATTTGACAACAATTCGCTATTATTCATGTTTATTCATTAGTATATCAATTTTATCAAACCATTCACTTGTATGATTAACCTTATCAATAACATATGGTGTCGATAACACTTCTTGTTTAGATAATTGAGATAGTTCTTTCCATTTATCCTTTGGAACAACATAAGTTGCATTTCCATAGTAACCATTTTCTAAAAAACAAGTATTTTTGAAAACAAATGCATAGTAACCAGTAAATCCACCAGAGCCAACGAATATCTCAGATGGCTTATAAGAATTTAAAGTATCTAACCTTAACTGGTTATAATCAGGTCTTTTTTTCTTTTTATTTTCCTTTTTCTTATTAATATTTGTTAAAACTATAGTCCTAACACCTGGTGGCAATAATTCCCAATTACATCTTTTTATTTTATTATGTATATCAATTAAATCTAAATCTTCGCTAAATATTTCACAAAAGCCAAATATTTCCAAAAACATATTAATAGTTTGCTTTATTATTTCTTTATCTGTTTTTGAATCTACATTTGCTAATATAAAAGATTCACCAGAATTATTTTTTGTTAATAAAAATTCTATATTACTTGCTGGAACTTCAACTCTAGGATATACTTTTCTCGATATATCAAAGAAATCTCCATGCTCATTTCCACCCCAATCTTGCCAAGTCCAATAAATGGTATTTATTACCTTATCTTCTTTAGGTTTTGTTTTATCCGGAAAAGAATAACCATTTGAATTTCTATTACAATTAATACCAAATTCTGGAGATGGTTGTATGGCAGTTCCTTCTACAAATTCTTTTATACCTAGTTTTTCATATTCCTTATCTGTAACATGAATGCCTATTTTTATATTATCATTTTTATACTTATCTAAAAAGTCTAACGATATTATTCTTTTTTTACTTATAATCATATTTATCCTCCATTTATTATTTTTGGAGCATCCACCATACTTAGATTAATTATTTTCTACTTTTTATGTGTACCAGGTCTACATCTATTATGAGCCTTAACATGAACTGATTTGTTACATTTTTTCTTTGCCATATATTTTACCTCCTTTTCATTTAAACTTGAATAATAGAATTTTTTACGATTAATAACTTGATTTTGTCTTTTTTTTCTGCTATGCTAATAATAGCAGGAATGACGAAAGTCACGGATGTATTTAAAATCATATTCTCCTGTAATTTTTCATTTTCTAACATTTTGTTTGTTAGTCTTTGATTTTCATTTAGTATGGTGGCTGCAACCACTTATACAAAAGTAAAAGCATTTGTTCATCTCGAAACAAATGCTTTTTCATTTTTTATATTGCATCATTACCAAGATAAACTCAGGTACTATTACTTCCGTATAATTGCATATTATCATAAAAATGCAATTAACGCAATAGCACTCTAAAGTTTATATTGCTAAATTATAATTTCTTACTTAATTACCTAAAAATTCTAAATATTTATTATATTGTTTATACATAACATTTTTTATATATTGTTCCATATATTTATAATCTGGACAACCATCATTATTAACTGGCAATAAAATTGTCTGCTCTTTTAATCTTGTCGAGTTAATTGTATAAGAATATGAATATTTTTCTCTATGCATTTCTAAACTTCTACAGATAAATAACAATATGTATTTATTTGATTTAAATTTTGGAATCATTATATTTACTTTTGTCCCTGTATAAAAGGGATATACTTGAACAAAAGGTTTTGCAGTTTCATTGCCAATTGTAATCACGGGATAAATGTTGTTTAAATAAATAGAATTGTAATTTATAAATCCATCCAAACCATTATACGATTCACGTCTTGTTATATATGGCATACTACCAGAATATTTATCTATCTTATTACCATCAACATTTTTCCCAATAACAACATCAAATAAATCAGATATCTTAAATTCTTCCCAAGTTAACGATTCATATTTTTCTATTTTCTCATTTCGTATTTTACCTAATTCAGATTTGCAATAATCAATATAATTATTAATATCTTTTTTAGTTAACTCAACTATAACATCTGTCATATATTTATAATCAGGATTTTCATTTTCATCAACCGGAAGAAGAATTTTAGATTTTCTCATCCTTTTAGGTCGCCACTTACGTGAATATTCAAAACATACCCTCTGTTTTTCAATAGCAGAAATAAGAAACATTGCCAGTTTTCTATTCAATTTATAATTTTTTAAATATAATGGATTAACATCATGACTACAAGTAAATGACGTTGGCTGATAATAAGCATATCCTACAGATCCATTATTTGTTACACAAATACAATTTCCTTTAAATAATTTGTTTGATATATCCGTATTGTTATTATCACCTGTTTTAGAACTTTTTTCTATTGTTTCATATGAATAAAATTCAGTTATTCCATTATTTGAGTCAGTGGCACCAATAAATGGAATAGTACCATTCTCTTTATTTTCTGGCTTTTTATTATAAAATCCACCATTTATATCAAAAATTTCTATAAAATCAAATTCTTTCCATTTTCTATTATTCATTTGAATCACCCTTAAATAAATAATCCCTGTTATGGGCTATCATATCAAATTCAAATGTTAAATAATCAGCAACTGTATTTTCAATTTCTTGTTCTGTGGGAAGTTCATCATTAAAATAATAAAATGAATGAAGCCATTCGTCAGATGACTCTACCTTTGTTTTTACACAAAATTTTGTTTCTGAATCAATCTTGTCAAACCAAACATCTAACAAATGCTGTTTTTTATCTTTTGCAGATTCAGTTTCTATTAGTCCAATGTGAGGAGAAACTTTATATCCATCATTTTCAAAATTAATAAATTTAGATATTTTATCTTTTGAATGTGGTTCACCAGCTGTAAATATTGCAATGCATGGCATTACTCCGACGCCATAAAATGTATCTTTATTTAAAGTTATTACTCCTTCTAATGTATGGTGTAACAAAATATTCTCTTTTATATTTTTTTCTTCATTTGTTTTACCATTCATTGATGATTGTGGAATAATTACAGCACATCTGCCACCTTTTGTTAATGAATCAAGTAGATGTTCAACAAAGCATAATTCATATAAATTAGGATTTTCTTTTGACCCTTGTGAATATGGAGGATTCATCATACCAACAGTAGCACCCTTTAATTGTAATTTTTGTGCACTTTGACTCAGAAAGTCTTCATGTATTAAATTACTCTTACCATCTCCTCTTATAATCATATTAGTAGTAGCAATAGTAAACATATACGGTTGCAATTCTATACCATGAAGTTGTTCTTTTCTAATGTGTTTTATATCAGAATCATTATCAATTTCTTTTCTAGATTTTAATTTTTTATCTAAAACCACACTTTGAATCATATTGTGCATCGCTGCAATAAGGAATCCTGCTGTACCACAGCATGGATCTAATACTACGTCATCCGATTTTAAATTTAACAAATCGCAAAACAATTGTGTAATATGTTTTGGTGTTAAAACTATTCCAAGTGTTTGACCATCACCACCACTATAACTCATAAATTCACTATAAAATCTTCCTAAAAAATCCTCTGGCGAATCAGTATACTTAATACTTTTAAATAATTTTTCATAAAGGAATTCCGTATAATAGCGTAAAGGTGTTTTTTCTAACTGTCTATTTTTTTCATTTAATATCGGTGTATCTTTAATTATCAAAAATTGACTTAGTATTTTATCCCTTTTTTACTTCTGGTGCAACATTACATCTCTTTAAATTTGACTCTATCGCCTCATAAATTTTTTGACCATCTGTCTTAGTGTCATCACAATTTAAAGATTCTATTGAAAAATTCTTATATTCTATCTCATTTAAAGCTAACAGAATTCCAGAAACAACTAAGGGTTTTTCTTTATCACCCAAATTACCATAATTTCTTAAATCTTTATGTAATTTTGCAGCATCTTTTAAAATTTCAGCAGTTTCTTTTTCTGTATCAGTATTTTCTTTTAAAATTTCTCTAATATAATATTCATCAATATTATTTTCATTAAATGATATAAATGATTCTACATCATCTAATACTCTATAATATTCTCTGTCATCAATATATAATGGAGTTATTTTATGACGCTTCTCATCGCCTGAAATACCAAAAGCAATTATTTTTTTGTAGTTCGTATTTTTTGCTATATGTTGTGCATAGAAAAGTGCACCATTTACTGCATAATCAATTATATCATTTTTATCAGTACTTATAATATCTTCTTTCATTTTTATGTGTTTTGTTATATCTGCCTTATCTTCTATTATAAGAATAAAATCTTTAACAACACCACAATATTCAGGAAATCCAACATTCCCAGTACCTTTTTTTGATGCAGTCTTTAATGCATCATCTAATTCCTTAACATTACTTCCCTGTGCGTCTAAAGATATCCCCGCATCTTTTAATAAATCATAAACCCATAAATCAGTTCTTACTTCCTTTTTTGCCATACTACTTATTCTCCTTTTTCATTTTATCTTCAATAGCTTCAATAACAAATTTGTTAATACTATAGCTTCGTTCTTTATCCTTTTTATTGTTAACTATATTTCTAATCTTTTTATACAAGTCGTTAGACATTCTCAAAGGTATTGGAACTCTTTCTTCTTTCTTTTTTTCCATATTATCCCTCTTTATTTATGATATCATTATATCTTGATATTATGATATCACTATTTACAAAATTAATCAAGGGCTTGGGAATAATCCCTGTAATCATTTTATGATAATGTCATGTTATATCTTTTTTTGAAAATGTCAGTTTA
>CAVLBI010000055.1:0-10726 GCA_963661295.1 bacterium | reverse complement strand
CCATTATAATTTCCTTTAAAATATATTATTCCATAATCTGTTTTGGTATTATTATTTAAATAATTAAATAAATAATTTTCTTTTATTTTAATAAGAGGTGTGAATATAGTCGACTTTTTTCTTGATTCTTTTATTTTCTTTAATAAATCAATATCATTATTTATATTATATTTTTTTAAAATGCGTTTTTTTGTAGTATCTGAAATATATGTTGGAAAGGAGTTTAAGTCTTTATACTTAGAGTTATTATAATTAAGTAGTTCTTTTACGGCTCCCTTTTCTTTACTGAAATATATAGATGACTTTCCGTCAGGTGACTGGTAAAACTCATATTCTTTATTTTTATCAACTAAGTTAAAATTTTGGATGTAATTTTCTAATTTTATATTTTTATCATAATTATAAAAACAATTTTTACAGTTTTGTTTTTTTATTTTTATTGTTTCTACTTGATTACTATCTTTAGAATAGTCAGTATAGTTTTTATTTAAAAAAATTAATAAAGTTAATTTACAAGCTATATAAAAAATAATACATATTACTACAAATATAAGTAATAAATTTCTTTTACTTTTAGTTTTCATAGTATCACTTTCCTTATTACAAGTATATGATATTTTCTATAAAAAGAAAAGAAGTAATAATACTTCTATTTCTATATGAAGAATACTATTGTGAATATTCCAACTATTACTAGATAGATTGAGAATAACCATAGTTTTCCTTTTTCAACTAATTTTGATAACCATTTATATGATATATATGTAAGTATAAATGCTGCTACCATACCTATTGCGTAGTATCCAAGGATACTTACATTTAGCCCGGTTTCTGCAATATCTTTTATACCAAGAAGCATTGTTGCAATACTTACTGGAAAATATAACATGAATGTGTATTTTAGTGAAGATTTTCTACTTAGACCACATAATAAACATCCAACTAGTGTTAAACCGCTTCTTGAGATACCTGGTGTTAAGGCAATTGCTTGACAAAGTCCAATGATAAGTGCATCCTTATAAGTTATATCATTATCTTCTTTTTTACCTTTGGCATTCATAACTAGAATTAAAGCTATTGCTGTTATTAAGAATCCAAATCCTACTAAATATACATTTTTAGATAATAATTCTTCTAATGGATCTTTTATCAATATTCCAAGAACTCCTACAGGTATAGTTCCTGTTACTATTAACATACAATATTTAAATTCTTCTTTGCATTTTTTACCTTTAGTTGATATATAACCAAAGAAACCTTTTATTAATTTTATAATATCTGGCCAAAATATAATTAAAATTGCAATAAATGATGCGAAATTTAAAAATATTTCCAAGTTTAAATCATTAAACATATTTGTATTAAATAATGATTTAAATAAATAAATGTGTCCACTACTTGATATTGGTAATGGTTCTGTAAATCCTTGTATTAAACCAAGAATAATGTACTGTAATAATTTCATATTTCACTCTCCTAAACATTAAAATTATAACACATCCTTTATATTTTAAGAAATATTAGTTTAATATTAAAAATATTCCTAAGTCAATATATGTAAATAGTAGTAAAAATATAATTATTTTATTATGTTTATTATTAATTATTAAATTAAATATGTAATATGTTATTAATCCAATTAAAAGCATTATAAATAAGTGATTGAAATTATATAATTTATATCCTGTTACTATTGTAATAATAATTATTAGAATATGTAGTAATTCATTTTTTTTGGAAAATTTATTTATTGATTTGAATATTATATATATTATTGAAAGTACTAGCACAATTCCTAAAAGCAGCCATTTTATATTTGTTTTTAATAGTAATATTAAGTAAATTGAAAAAAATGTTAGTGCTGATATTTTAAATATTTCTTGGAGTTTATTTATTGTTTTATTATTATTCATTGACCCTACTGCTTTTATTACTGATGATGTTATGGCAAATACAAGTGATAATGAACAAAATATTATTCCAATTATATCTACTTTTAGAGCTTTAAAAATAATTATAAGAACTAGAAATATAGTAAATATACTTGCGAATATAATGGACATTACCATATTAAAAATACTTCTAGTTAACATTCTTTCCCTCCATGTAGTCTTTTAATTTTTCTAGTGCTCTTCCTCGATGAGAGCAAGAATTCTTTTCTTCATCTGTTGCTTCTCCAAATGTCTTGTTTAAATCATCTGATAAAAATATACAATCATATCCAAATGATGTATCTCCTTTTTCATTTTCTATTATCATTCCATATGTTCTTCCTTCAAACATTTTATAATTATCATCATTTTCTAGCAATATTAACATACATTCAAAATATGCTTTGTGATCTAATCCTTTTAAGTTAGCTATTACTTTGTCTCTATTTGCTTTATCATCGTGATTTTTAGCATAACGTGCACTATAAATTCCAGGTTCATCATTAAGAGCTACACAACATAGACCGGAATCATCTGCAAGAATTTTTGTATTATCTTTTAAGAATTTTCTTATTGCCTTTGCTTTTATAAGTGCATTTTCTTCAAATGATTTACCATTTTCTTCAATCTCTTCATGAAAATTAATATCTTCTAGAGATAATATTTCATAATTATTTAAAACTTCTCTTATTTCTTTTAATTTGTGTTTATTATTGGATGCTAAAACTATTTTTTTCATTAAACTCACCTCTTATTAATAATATCAAAAAAATCAGTTTTAATAAACTGACATTATTTTATATTTGTATGTATAAATTATTTGAATGCATTAAATAGATTTTTTAATAGTCCTTTTTCTCTTATTAGTGAATCTAGATGTGAATCTTTTGTTAGACACCATAAAGCACTTGTTAATATTAAGTTGGTATCTCCTGGCAATAGACTATATTTGCTTGCTGGATATGTATAATCATAGAAGAATATTGGTATTTGCATTTCATAGTCTAATAATACTTTTTCTGAATTATAGTCTGCCAAAGGCAATTCTTTTTTTAGGCCAAATAAACTTGTAATAAATAATGAATGTTTATTTTCTGAGCAGACAACTACATTGCCTAGGACTTTATCTATATTTCTTAGACCTGCTTTTAAGTTATTAACAGTTGAAGATGTATCCATGTAATAGTCAAATATAATTAAATCATAATCAGAATTATCAATTATATTTACGACTGTATTATAGTCATATAATAATTCATCTAATATCATAAAGACAATATTTGAATTATTTACTTGATTAAGACCATTTGCATAAAAATTAATTAAGTTTACGTGATCTCTACTTGTTAATATTAAGGCTTTTTTATTATATTTTTGAAGATTGTTACTTAAGCTATTTTCATAGTTAATATTTTCCGCAAAAGAATTAATATTATATTGACTATAAAGTTTAAATAAAGAATAAATGGGGATATTGATTTTTTCGTTTTTTATTACTTCTTGAGCATTTTCATAGATTGCGGTAATGAATTTATCATAATCTTCACGTCTAGTATTGAAAAATAGAATTGTATCATTATTTTGAATATAACATTCATTGTTTGCACAGAAACCTGCAGCTTTGCATGGTATTACATTTTGCTCTTTTAAATTCTCTAATTTTTCTTCTGTTCGTATCCATCTTTCGGCAGAACAATAAAATAAAAGTTTGCACATTTGTTTTTTCTCTTCAACTGTTAATTTATCACTTAAGTATTCTTTTCCAATTACAAAACCAACATTGATTCTTTCATCTATATGATATTTTATATAATTAATTATTTCAATAAGCTTTGAATAATCATTAACTGTTAATTGTGGTAGCAATAAATGAATATAAACTTTCTTATTTTTAGGAAGATTTAGATTGCTGACTAAGTCATTTATTTGTTCTACTACTCTTTCTGTTGTTGGTTCTAGAAATATATGTAATTTTGCTTCTTGACTAGATACATTTGATGAAAAACTTTGATATACTGGATTGTTTAATAAATTACTATTTAGAATATTATCTTTTATATAATCTAATTCCATTTTATAGGTATCTCCCATAAAAAATTGTTGATAGGCACTTCTATATTCTAAGCTATTGGTAATTGCTGTTGTAAAAAATGATGTTTCTTTTGTTCTACATAGATTTGGCATATCTTGATCAAGAGAAATACTGTAACTTCCTGGTTTTTCAATTCCTAAGCCATTTATTAAAAATATTATACTTTTTTTCATGAAATCACATCCTATTATTAATATACATCAAATATGTTTTAAAAAATATAAAAAAAACGTAAAACTTTTATTGTTTACGTTAATTAATTTTTTATTTAATCAGTTTTTAATCATCTAGTCTTGGGGTTAATATTTCATAACCATCTTCTGTTACTAATATTGTATGTTCATAGTGAGCTGAAGGAGATGAGTCTCTTGTTATAACTGTCCAGTCATCATCTGCAAAATAGATATCTCTATGTCCAAAAGTAAGCATTGGTTCTATACAAATTACCATTCCAGGTTTTAATCTTGGACCTGTTCCAGGTATTCCAAAATTTGGCACTTCTGGGTCTTCATGCATTTCTCTACCAATACCATGCCCACATAATTCTCTTACTACGCCTAGATGATGATTTTCGGCATATTTTTGTACAGCATTTGAAATATCACCTATTCTATTTCCAGGTTTTACCATTTTTACGCCTTCATATAGTGCTTTTTCTGTGTGCTCCATTAAATATTTTTTTTCATCATCAACTTCTCCTACGGCGTATGTCCATGCAGCATCTCCTTGATAACCTTTATAACCAATAACAGTATCTATTGTGATAATATCTCCATTTTTTAATTTTCTATTACCTGGTATTCCATGAACGACTTCATCATTTACAGAGGCACAGATAGATGCAGGGAAACCTTCATAGCCTTTTTCTGTTGGAATTCCTTCATTACTTCTTATAAATTCTTCACATAATCTATCTAGTTCTTTAGTAGTTATTCCTTCTTTAATATATGGTTTAATAAACTGATGCATTTTTGAAACAAGTATTCCAGCATGTCTCATTAGTTCTATTTCTCTTTCACTTTTTATAGTAATCACTCTTATCACCTTCCAAAAAAATTATACTACAAATAAGAAAAAATTAAAATTATTTTCTTTTTATATGACTTTGTAGCTCTAAGTATAGTTTTGTTGCGAATCCTGCTCTTGCAGATATTAAATTATATTTAGTTTCTTCTTTTTCTTGTTCTTTACTTGCGAAGATGTTTGCTTCTTTATTTATAAAGTTTATATAACTTTCTTCTGTAGGAAAACTTATTATAGATCTATTTTTTGACAAATAGTATTTTCCTTCACTCATTCCATATACAAATGATATTCTGTCTTCTACAGTTAACTCTTTATTTGTAGAAAATGATGTAATCATATCTTTCTTTACGTCTTCATATGTACTTATATGCAAGCTATTATTTGCAATTTCATGGCATCCTTCTTGAAGTCTTTTTACATCTTCACACATTTTTCCAAAATTATATTTTTCTACTTGTTCTTGGTATGCAGAAAGCATTTCTGTATCATATTCATCAAACATTGTAACACCGTCTTTCTATGATATATTCTTATTAATAAACGTATTTCAAGAAATTAGTTTAATTCTATTCTAATTCCTAAGACTCCATATTTTTCTTGATTTTCTTTTGAATAAAATTTTTCTAAGTCAGATAGTAATTCTTCTTTGGTCATAGATTTGTCAGCTAATATTGAAATATCATAATCTTTAAACATATCTTCAAAAGAATTATATCTTAATAGACCCAATACTTTTGTTTCGAATGATTCTTTTAATTCAGGCTCTTTTAAAAATACTATTCTATCACCTAATTTAATATTTTTTTGAGATTTATAATTTAGTCTAATTTCAATTCTTTTTGTTCCGTGCAAGATGTAATTGAAATATTCTGGTTGTACTTTCATTTCATATGTCATTATTTTTTACTTCTTTCTTAAATACATTTTTCTTTTTAGAGCATTTTTTATGGTTCTATAATACTATTTTTTAGCATTAGGTGTCAATAAAACTATTATTATACTGTTTTCAAAAGAAAAAGAAGACTTTAATCTTCTTCATCTAACATATTATATACTTTTCTACTTGTATCTTTTATCATACATTTCATATCATCTACAACTTCTGGATGCTTTTTCATATAAACGAATCCTGCAACTCCTGCTCCTCCAAGCATCATCATAATAGTAGAAATATTGAATTTCATTAAATCACCTCTACTACTATTATGAACTTATTTTTTTAATCTATACCATCAATTAAATAAGTTTTTATAGTTGTTCTTCTCATATCATCTAGACTATTTTTTGCGGCATATTGTAATGCTTTAAAGTCTCCTACTAAATATAATTTTTTCTTAGCTCTGGTAATTCCTGTATAGATTAATTTTTGATATAACATCTTATTGTATGATTTTACGACTGGAATTACTACTATATCAAATTCTGAACCTTGAGATTTATGAATACTTATACTATATGCAGATCTAAAGTTATTGAAGTTTGCTGGAGTATATTTTACTAAGTTACCATCAAAATCTATATGTAGTTCTATTTTAGGTGATGTTTGAATTCTTTCAATTAAACCAATATCTCCATTATAAACGTTGTCATCTGGCATATTTGTTAGTTGAATTACTTTGTCATCTTCTCTAAAATTAAATTCTCCAATCATTCTTTCTTTTTTAGATTTACTTTTTGGATTAAATATTTCTTGAACATTTTTATTTATGGCATCTATTCCATTTAAGCCTTTGTACATTGGAGCTAGTATTTGGAATTTTTTATAATTTAGATCTTTATAAGTTCTTGATATTTCACATATATTTGGTATTACTTCATTATCATTGCATTCTATAAATGTAAGGTCTTCATTTATATTGAATATTTCTTTTCTAATATCTTTATTTCTTATATCATATGCAAGTGAAATTATATTTGAATCTTGTCCTTGTCTATATAGTTCAGTTAATTCTATTACTTCTAGCTTTTTACTTTCTATTAAGTCATGGAGTACTTGACCTGGGCCAACGCTTGGTAGTTGGTGGTCGTCGCCTACTAATACAATTTTACAATTACTTGATATTCCTTTTAAGAGACTATTCATTAGATATGTATCTATCATACTTGCTTCATCTATTATTACAAATTCTACTTTACTACGGTTATATTCATTAACTTGAAATTTATTTGTATCTCTACTCCATTTTAGGAAACGATGAATTGTACTTGCGGGAAGTGATGTTGATTCACTCATTCTTTTGGCAGCACGACCGGTTGGCGCAAGTAAGGCGATTTTATCATTTAGTTTTTCATATGATAATTTTTCCATTAATCTGTAAAGTTCAACAATTCCTTTCATGATTGTTGTTTTTCCAGTACCTGGACCACCTGTTATTATTAAGAAATCTTTTTCATAACTTTTTCTAATAGCAGATATTTGACAATCATTATATTTTATATTGAAATTATTTTCTAATTCTTTTAATACAGCATCAAGTCTTTTATCTTTAACACCTTTATTACTATTTAATAATCTAAATCTTTTTACAATAGATGTTTCTGCTTCATACATTTCTCTTAAATAATATCTATCTTCTTTAATGATTATTTTTAAATCGTCTTTTAATTTATCAAGACTAGTATTATACTGTTCTTCACTTATATTTACACCTAATACTCTTTTTAAATAAGCAAATATTTCTTCTTTGTAATAATAACTATGACCAAAGGTGTTACTTACTTCGTTCATCACATAAATTATACTTGCTTTTATTCTTATTTCACTGTCTTTTTTTACTCCGTTTTTTAGGGCAATCATGTCTATTTTTTTAAAATAAATATCATTTATATCATCTATTAATTTATATATGTCTTCTTCAATTATTTTTTTTGTATCTTTTTTATAATAATTATATATTAGCATTGAATCTTTTGCTGAGAAGCCCATATCACCTAAATACATGATGGTTTCATAGCTTGCTTCATATTCTTTTAATTTGTTATGTAACGTATCAACGTTTTGTTTTGTGATTGACGGAATTAACAGGAGGTTATCTGGTGTTTCTAGAATTATTTTTAGAGTATCTTTTCCTAATACGTCTACTATGTTTTTGGCTTTTTTCTCTCCTATTCCTTTGAATAGTCCACTTGTTAAGAACTCTATTATTGAATCTTTTTCTTCTGGCTTACATCTTTCATAGCTTTCTACTTGGAATTGTTCACCATATTTTTCGTGATTTACTAGTTTTCCATAAAACATGTATGTATCTATTTCGTTTAGTTCATGGAAATATCCTGTAAATGTGATTGTTCTTCCTATATAGTCAGCAAGGGATTCACTATTTGTATCGGAAACTCTAAAAATACCGATATTATAACCGGTATTATTTTTATATATTGATTTTGTATAATTTCCTTTTATATAAATCATTACTACTCTCCTATACAATATGGATATTCAATACTTTTTATTTTTACTTTAACTAATTCATTATGTGGAAGTTGACCTTTTACTTTTACATATAAGAAATTTGATGTGTGACCATAGCTATATCCGTCTTTATATTCTTCTACTAGGACCTCTTCTTCTTTATCGATAAACTTTTTCATGTAGTTTTCTTCTAATTCGTGAGACACTTCAATTAATCTTTTAGCACGTTTCTTTTTTACATCTCCTCTTAATTTGCCATCCATTCTACTAGCTTTTGTTCCATGACGTTCACTGAATGGAAATACATGTAATTTTGAGAATTCTAATTTTTTACAAGTATCAATTGTTTTTTCAAATAACTCTTCTGTTTCTCCTGGAAAACCTACAATGACATCTGTAGAAATTGATATATTTGGTCTTATTTGTCTTATTTCTTTTATCTTGTTAAAGAAGAAATCTAAGTCATATTTTCTATTCATTGATTTTAGTATTTCATCAGAACCAGCTTGGATTGGTATATGAAGATGATCTACTATTACTTTTGAATTTCTTAATACATCAAGTACTTCTTCATTTAATTCTGTTGTTTCAATTGATGAGATTCTTAATCTTTCTAAACCTTTTATTTTTACTAATTTATTTAATAAATCAGCAAAACTTGTATCTAGGTCTGTTCCATATGATCCTGTATGTATTCCGGTTAGTACTACTTCTTTATAACCATTGTTTACTAAATCAGTTACTTCTTCTATTACTTCATCTTCTCTTTTACTTCTACATTTTCCTCTTGCGAATGGGATTATACAGTAACTGCAGAAGTTATCACATCCATCTTGAATTTTAACAAAAGCTCTTGTTCTTCCAGGAAACTCATTGATTCTCATATCTTCAAATTCATTTAGCCTTTTATCATAACTTTTTACAATTACTTCTTTATTTTTAAAATATTCGTCTAATAGGCTAACAATATTTGCTTTATCTTTATTTCCAATAACGATATCAAGACCATTTTCTCTATAATCTTTATTTGCAGCAATAAAGCATCCCATTGCGACAACACAAGCATCTGGATTACGTTTTATAGCTTGTCTTATTGTTTTTCTTGATTTTGAATCACTATTATTTGTTACTGTACAAGTATTAATTATATAAACATCACAAATATCATCAAAGTCTTTTAAAACATAACCTGCTTTTTTTAATTCATTTGCGACAAATTCACTTTCATAAGTATTAACTTTACAGCCTAATGTATAAATTCCTACACTTTTCATTTAATCACTACTTTCTTTGTACTCTTGATACCAAGAAGATACCTTTTCTTTTGCTTTTTCATAGGCACTTTTTGTTTTTTCTTTGCCTTTTTCAATATATGGTTTATATGTATCATAAACATTACTTAAATTTTCTTTGTCTGATTCGTATGCTTCTTGTGTTTCTTTATATCCTTCTTCTCCAACTGATTCTTTATATTTATTTAAAATACTGTTTTTTACCTCAGTTGCTTTTTCCTTTACATTATTATAGACTTTTCCGGATGTTTCTTTTATATTTTCTTTATAATTAGGATATTTTGATTCTATTTTGGAGTCTATTTTTTCATAAATATCTATAACTTTCGTTTTTACTGAATCAGTTAAATCAGAGAACTTTTTTCCTTTAATTTCCCCATCATAAAAGATAAAGTCTGTTAGTGTGATAAAAGTATTTTTTAATGTTTTTTTATCGGTTGTTGTATCTACTTCTTTTTCTACATCACTTAAGTAATTTACTAAATCATTTTCTGTTGTTACATCACTTTTATTGATTTCTAAATCATCGTTTGTAATTATATTAGAATCATTTGATTTATTTGATTCACTTTTTATAACGGTTTTGTCTCTTGGCTCTACTTTAGTAGAATTATATAAGTAAAAGCAAACGCCACCTAAAACTATGATTATCGATATTAAAATAGTAATAATAATATTCTTTTTCATTTTCTCACCCCAATTACTTCTTACATATTATATCACACTCATAAGTATTATTCTAGAAATAAATGTTTTCTAGTAGTTAATCTTTTCCTTTTATTGAATCTCTATATTTAAATATGTTTTCTGTTTTTATTAAATAACACATTATACTGAATGAATAGTCATAATATTTTCTAAGTTTATATGTTGAAAGATCGGCATATTTTTTGTCTATTTCATACCTTACGCCCATCTTATTAATTACTTGTTTTACTGCTGTTAGTAATGTTGAGTTATATGATTTATATTTATC
>CAVLBI010000054.1:0-4089 GCA_963661295.1 bacterium | reverse complement strand
ATCCAAGAGCTATCAATGTTAATCCAGCAAATATTTCAAACAACCATAAAAATTCTTTATTAAAAAAATACATAACAAATAAAACCACAGTACAAATAGTTAAAATAACTTGTACATTAACATTAAATATATTAAACTCATTAATTTTATGACTACTACTCTTCTTCATCTACATCATATCCTTAAATAATCCATAAATATATTTTTCTATATCAAACACTTGTAAATCATCTTTTGTTTCACCAAGTCCAATATATTTAACTGGTATTCCAACACTTTCTTTTATTGCTAGTACTATTCCACCTTTAGCAGTTCCATCTAATTTAGTAAGTACAATTCCTGTTATATTTGTAATTTCTTTAAAAGCTTTAGCTTGACTAATACCATTTTGTCCAGTTGTTGCGTCTACTACAAGAAGTGTTTCTGTAGCTCCACCTTCTATTTGGTTATCAATTACTTTATTAATTTTTTCAAGTTCTTTCATAAGATTAACTTTATTTTGAAGTCTACCTGCAGTATCAACTAAAACAATGTCATATTCATCATCCTTTGCTTTAACAAGTCCATCAAACACAACACTTGCAGGATCACTATTTTCTTTCCCAAAGAATCCTACGCCAATTCGCTCACTCCACTCTTTTAATTGTTCAACTGCACCAGCTCTAAAAGTATCAGCACCAACTAGTAAAACTTTCTTACCATCATCATTAAATTTATTTGCAAGTTTACCAATAGTAGTAGTTTTACCTACTCCATTTACCCCAACAAATAAAATTACAGTTGGTCCATTTTCATTAAACTTAATTTTATTACTTAATACTTCATCATTAACATAAATAATAAATAATTCATCAACTATAATTTCTTTTAACTCACTAGGATCAGTAATATTTTCATGACGAACTCTATCTCTTAACCTATCAATAAACTCCATTACTGTATTAACACCAATATCAGCCATAATTAAAATCTCTTCTAATTCATCAAAATACTCATCTGTAATCTTACTATATTTATTAGTTAAATCAGCGAGCTTAGAAACAAAACCTTTACGAGATTTACTAAGTCCTTTTTCATAAACTTTAATATTACTTTCATTACTATTTTTTTCTACAACTTGTTCATCAGAAACTTTTTTCTCTTCTTTTTCAGATCCACTAAACATATTTTTAATCTTATTAAAAAGTCCCATTATATCACCTCTTAAATATTATAACATAAACATTTATTCTTCAGAAGTATCATCTTCATTATCTGATTGATAATACTTACTATGTTTCCAAGAAAGTGAAGTAACTCCAACTTCAGCACTTAATGTTTTAACAAGATTATCAACTTCATCTGGTCTAGATGTAATAATAACAACAATTAACTTAACTTCATCCTTTGTAACCTCATCTTTATCCATACTAACTAAATTCAAATTATGCTTTTCTATATAACTAGATAAAGTTTGACAGATACTTCCTTCAATAGTCCTAGTACAAGAAATTCTTAAAATACACTTCTCTTTTAATCTATTCTTAATCTTATTCATAACGAAAAATGAAATAAGTCTAAGTATAATATTAGAAAATAAAACTAAAAATGTCCCAACACAAGCTTCAAAAATCATACCAGAAGAAGATAAAACACCTATCGCAGAAACACACCATAAAGTAGCAGCAGTATTTAATCCCTTAACTCTATTATTTTCTTGAATTATAATACCAGCTCCAAGAAATCCCATACCAGAAACAATACCAGCGCCCATTCTTGTAAAATCATGATTCCCACTAACACCAAATGTCACATAATTAAACATAAAAGACCCAATCGCTACAAGAACATTAGTCCTAAGACCAACCATACCATTTCTATATTGTCTTTCACTACCAATTAAAATACTCAAAAGTAAACATACACTTATCCTAATAATAAAATCTAATTCCATATATCCTCCTTTATATTTTGCGGAAGTAAATTATAACACAACATAAACTTATTTTCAAAATAAAATCCAAAGAATAGACAAAATAGAAAAAATATAGTATAATTTCATAGTTAGTTCTTTATAAAAACTTATAAAAGAAAGGAGAAATTATGAATAATAAAGAAACCAACGGAACAAAAATAGTTGTTTTAGGTGGTTTAGGAGAAGTCGGAAAAAATATGTATTGTATAATGCATAATGACGCAATTATTGTTATTGATGCCGGTGTAAGATTCCCAGATAGCGAAATTATGGGAGTTGACTATATTTTACCAGATTTTACTTTTCTAAAAGAAAATGAAGATAAAATCAAAGCTTTATTAATTACTCATGGACATGAAGACCATATTGGAGGAATTCCATTTTTATTACAAAGTATTAATATTCCTGCAGTATACGCTCCACAACATGCAAAAGAATTAATCGCAGTAAAATTACAAGATAGAAACATTAGATATGATAATTTAATTGCTTATACCGACCAAACTAAATTAAAATTTAAGGATCTAGAAATAGAATTTTTTAGAGTAACACACTCTATACCAGATTCACATGGTATTAGTATTAAAACTCCAGATGGAAGAATAGTAACAACTGGTGACTATAAATTTGACTTAACACCAATCGGACCTATGGCTGACTTATATAAAATGGCATCATTAGGAAAAGATGGAGTTGATGTTTTAATAAGTGATTCTACAAATGCATTAAATGAAGGTTTTTCAAATAGCGAATCAGTTGTAGATGAAACTTTAAATGAAATGTTTGATAAATGTAAAAACAGTCGTATTATAATCGCAACATTCGCATCAAACATCTATAGAGTAAAACACATATTTGAAACATGCTTTAAACACAACAGAAAAATATGTATATTTGGTAGAAGTATGGAGAATAATATCAATATTTCCCTAAATGCTGGATATATTGATCATAAAGAACTATTAATAACTCCAGAAGAAGCAAATAATTTAAAACCAAATGAAGTAACAATTCTATGTACTGGTAGTCAAGGAGAACCACTTGCTGCTCTATCAAGAATTTCTAATGGAACACACAAACAAATCAAATTAAGACCAGATGACGTAGTAATATTCTCATCATCTGCAATACCAGGAAATGCTTTAAGTATTTCTAAAACAATAAATAAATTATATTTAAAAGGTGTAAAAGTATATACAAATAATATACTAGCAGACTTACATACATCAGGACACGCTAATGAAGAAGAAATAAAATTAATGTTTAGATTAATTAATCCAAAATACTTAATGCCATTCCATGGAGATTATAGAATGTTAAAGAAACAAGCAAATATTGGTATTAATTGTGGTATTCCAAAAGAAAATACATTTATATTAAAAAATGGTGATACACTAACACTTAAAAACCACGTCTTAACAAGATCTGAATCTAAACCAGGCGCAGATGTATATGTTGATGGAAATAGAATTGGAGAAATTGGAAGTGCAGTAATTAAAGATAGAAAAATCATGGCAAATGATGGAATACTTGTAGTAATAGTAAATGTTGATATGAAAAAAAGGCAATTATTAATTACTCCAAATATCACAACAAGAGGATTTATTCTAGTAAATGAAAATGAAGAACTAATTCATAAAATAGAAAACAAAGCAGAACAAACAATTACACAAGCACTTGCAAATCCAAAAACAACATTCCAAACATTAAAAAGTGATATCACAGAAACACTATATCCATATATAAACAACATAACAGGAAGAAAACCAATTATTCTTCCAGTAATATTAGACATTAAAAGGGAAAATTCTAATAAAGAATAATCCCTTTTTTTATTTATAAATTTATATTCTATAATACATATTAGTATTAATCATACTTTTAAAACTATTAAAATCTAGTTCACAAAACAAACATACTCTATAATAAAAATAAGAAATATCTTTATTTAATTTTAAAAGTTCTAAATAATAAATCCAATCTATTCTTTCTAAATTATGATTATAAATTGGAAAATATAAAAAAAGTTTTCTCATAGTTAAAACTTTATCATATGAAAAAGAATAACTATCTCCAAAATAATAACTAAGATATTCAGAACACTTCTTTATAATATTAGTAGTACGATATTTATT
>CAVLBI010000053.1:0-3784 GCA_963661295.1 bacterium | reverse complement strand
GTTGTTTCCAAAAGCATAACCTTTTGCTTTAAAATAATTAACTCTATCTCTTTTTATAAACTCTATATGCCAGTTTTCTTCTTCATTTTCACCTTTTAATATTTCATCACTTTCTTTAGAAAAACTTTCTATTGGTGAGTTATTAAATAAAGAAGATCCAATTATTCTCATAATACTAGTATTTAAAAAATAGTCTTCACCAGACAAATATTTCTTTATTTTTTCTTGTTCTTCTTCATTAAATAGAAAACTACTTTCAACTAATAATTCTTTAAAATACTTTTCTCTTATTTTTGATTCTGTATCTTTATTTTGTTCTACCTCATCAATGTATGATTGATTATTACTTTTAAATGATACATATTCTTTAAGTGTTTTTTCATAAGTTTCTGCAAGTACATTTAATTTTTTTATACCTGTGTTTTCATATGAAAAGTCTTCTATTCTTTCTATACCACTTGCTGGAGTTATTAGATCTTTTATCTCTTCAAATTGACTGTTAAATTTATCTTCAATTCCATTTAAATCTGTATTAAATATAATACTGTTTTTTAACCAAGTTGGATATTTATTATACTTTTCCAGAATAGATTTTTGTTCTACCATAGTTATAAATTCATCTATTGTTAGGTCTTTCATGTATTTTTTCGCATCATTGTATCCTTCAGTTATAGCTTTTATTTTTCTTCCTTCTGGACCTAATTCATATGCCTTTTTAAACTCTAAATAGGCATTTATTGGAATATTTATTGTATATTCATAATTTCCAGTTCTAAAGATTTCTTCTTCTGATAGTGTTGTTTCATTAACTGACATTACTTTCTGTACTAATTCTTGGCTTTTATCTTTAAATAGTTTTCTTACTACTGATGTTAATCCATCTGGTGTTAGATAAGCTAGTGGAAGTGCATTTGAAAATTTTTCTTTTATTTCTTCTCTTCTATCCTCTCCATAATATAATACAAAGACATCTATATATTTTTCGAAATTTTTTTGAAATACTTCAAGACAATTTAATTTTACTTGTGCATCATTCATTTTTTAACTCTCCTAATAATCTAAATAATTCATTATAGTTAAGTGGATACGAACCTTTACCTTTAATTATTTCTTCTTTTTCTTTAGTTCTAATAGTTACTTTATATTCTTCTTCATCTATTTTATTTGTACTTTTAAATTGACTTTTCCAAGAACTAATTATTCTTACTAATTTTTCTTTAAACTCATCAGTTATATTATACTTTTTATTATTTAAATATAGTTCATTTTCTTTATAAAAGAGAATAGCATTTAATTTTACAAATATTCCTTGTTTTATTTCTATTTCTATTAATTCAATCATTATATCCACCTATCTTTCTAATTTTATTTTATATGTTTTATTATAATTAGACAAGCATTTGTGCTATAATACTTATGTTTCTTGGAGGTATTATGTATTTTGTAGAGAAGAATTTAACTAGACTAAGACATGGTCAACATACTTTTTTTCTTGATCCTAAGGAGCTAAATGAAGTTAAAAGTAAATTAAGAAAGAATGAGTATTCTATTTATTATCCTTATAAAGATAGTGAGAAGAATATTATTTATAATAAAAATATACCTAATGTCATACTATATGAGATAGTTTGTAATGTAGAATTAAGACATCAAGATATTTTAGGGAGTATATATTCATTAAATATTAGTGGTGAATTATTTGGAGATGTTTTAATTATAGATGGACATTATTATGTATATGTTTTAGATATTGTTAGGAATTATTTTGAGACTAATTTTCTTATGGTTAGAAATAGTAAAATTGAGTTAAGAGAGATTCCAATTGATACATTTAAAGATTATGAAAGACATTATGAAGAAGAAATTTATATTGTATCAAGTAATAGAATTGATACTGTGATTAGTTCAATTATACATACTGGCAGAGGTACTATTAGTGATAAAATTAAGAAAAAAGAAATCATTTTAAACTATGATTTCTTAAAAAGTGTTTCTTATAAATTACGTGAGGGGGATACTTTTAGTATAAAAAAGATTGGTAAGTTTAAGTATAATGGAATTATTAAAAATACAAAGAGTAATAATTTAATTATAAGTATCTATAAATATTTGTAGATACTTATTTTTTATATCTTATATTGATGTCTACTAAGTTATCTTCTATTCCATCTACTTTACCGTTGTTGCATAACTGCCATACTTTATATTCTTTTTCATAATCTGTTTTAGATGTGTAGTGAGCTAACCAGATATTTGAATTTATGTTGTACCAAATATTTTCTAAATAGTTTTTAGAACTATAAACCATTCCTTTGTAGCCGGCTTTTTCTACTGTTTCTGTGAATGCATTTGCGGCATCTGTTAGAGAATAGAAACTTAAATTGTAATCTTGGAACTTAGACCAATTTTCCCAATCAAATACTATTTCTAATGAGACATCATATTTTTTTATTTGCTTTATTACCCATTTTGCTTCTTTTATTGCGTCACTTTTACTATTGGCATATGAATAAAAGTAAACACCTACTGGTATTTTTTCTTTATTGAAACCTTTAATATTTCTTATAAACTTCTCATCTAAAACATAACCTTCTCCAATGCCGTCTCCTCTTCCTACACGAATATAGGCAAATTCTACTCCTGCTTTTTTTAGTTTTTTATAATTAATATTTCCTTGCCAATGAGATACATCTATTCCAATTTCATTATCAGTTGTCTTATAATTTTTTATTATATCTTTATAATCTGTATATACTGGTTCCTTCTGTTGAGTATTATTTTTAGACTGTTTGTTTTCTTGTTTTTCTTCTACTATTATATTCATTTTATTAGTTGATTTATTATTTGATGAGTCTACTCCAACAAATGTTACACTATATGTTCCGGGGGTGTTTATGTCATATTCTCCTTTTATTGTACATTTAGGATTCTTATCATAATTATCTCCGCAAAATAAAGTCTTTGAAATATCTGTTGTATCACCTTTAGTTATTCTATAGTTTGTAATTTGTGATATTATTGGTGGAGTTTTATCTACTATGTTAATTTCTACTTTATAAGTTATTTTAATATTATCATCATTTATATATTTAAAAGTTATTTCTTTTTTACCTAGTGTTTTAGTATCTATTTTTTTATTATCAATAATTTTTCCATTTATATTAGAAATTAAATCTTTTAATTTGATATCACTATACACTTCTACTTCTGTAGTTTTTAATTCTACTATTTTTTTTGCGTGGTTTACTCTGTAAATATTTATTAATTTGATACTTATAAATAATATAATTACTATTAATATAGTACCTATAATTATAATATTTTTATTAATTTGTTTTTTATTAATTTGTTTTTTATTCATAACATCTTCCTTTTTTATTTTATCTACTTATATTATTATAACATTTTATTCTTTTTAGTAAATTTATTGTTTGAAGAACTAAAAAAGCAACTACTTGAAGTTACTTTCGTATAATTATTTATTTATTTTTTTATGGAATATTGTTAGGACATTTAATATTACTAATAATGTTACTCCAACATCTGCGAATACTGCGAGTATTATTGTACTTAAACCAAATATTCCTAGTGTTAATACAATTGCTTTTACAATTAGAGCGAATATTATACTTTGTTTTACTTTTTTATCTGTTATTCTAGCAATTTCTATAGCTGTTTTTAATTTAGTTAAGTCGTCATGCATAAGTACTATATCACTTGCTTCTATTGCGGCATCACTACCAATTCCACCCATTGATACACCAACATCAGCAAGTTTTATTAC
>CAVLBI010000052.1:0-7258 GCA_963661295.1 bacterium | reverse complement strand
CTACTGGGATGAAAAAACAATATATGAAAATGACAAAACAACATCATCATTATCTGATAAAATATCAAAAGACTTGCAAAAAAGAGGTATGAAATTTGTCGGTACCACAACAATATATTCATATCTTCAAGCAATAGGAATAATTAATTCTCATGAAGACAATTGCTTTTTATACAAAAAATAAAAAGAGAAAGAATTTAAGAAAAATTTCTTCTCTTTTTTATAATTATTTCTTACTTGAATAGTAATTTTCAATATAATCAGTATCATTTTTTACACCGTTGCTTTTGAATAAAAGGTTAAATACTTCAATTACATTTTCTTTCTTATCTGAGTTTTTAATACAGAAAGGCACAACAACTTTATCCCTAAATTTTATTAAAAACTGTTCTTTATCATAATCTATTGTTGGACTATCCTTATCTTTTATAAAACCAGTCAATTTACTTTTAAAAGCCTTAAAATGGTCACTAGATTCAAACAAAGAAGATATACTTTCATACTGTTCTTGTCCATGCATATATTCATTCAAAACAGTCTCTTCACCAAGCATTTCTACAAATAATTCACAAATTCTAACAGAAAAGTCATATGATTTACTTCTGAATTTATTACTACCAAGAGCCCTGCAAGTAAACATCTCAGTCATACCTTCATTTATTCCAACATCAGTTACAATTCCATTTACACCAGTACTAATCAAATGAAAACATTCATGGCATAAAGCATGTAAAACTTCACCTTTCTTATCATCTCTTATATCAATGAAGTTACCAGTTTTATCAAATGATGCATACTTAATATCTAATGAAATTTCATGTCCAACATTATAAGATTTTTCAACTTCTAGTTCTTCTAAAACACGTATGCTCGTATTAACATCATTTATTTGTCCATCAATGAAATTTTTATCAAACCCAAACTTTTCTAAATAATTAAACATAATATTAGAAACAATTTCATAGTATTTGTTAATGTTTACTTGAATTTTGCTATGTGCTACTATGAATTCCAATTTTTTTATTTCTTTGCCAAGTTCCTTTCTTTGGAAAGTGTCATCAGTATACTTATATGCAGTAATTAAAGACTTTAATTTTTGAAGTGCTGAAATAAGTTCTAATATATTAGAATAATATTCAGTGTGGCTAGTGCCATAGCTATTTTTATTATCAGTAGTTGATACATTATCATCAAACATATCAAAAACTATATTCTTATTCATATTATCATCTGCTTCTAATATTAATTCATCAATAATTATACTAACATTATAACATTTAAAAATAAATATTAAACGTTTTCTAATTTTAATTAGTAAAAAATAAAAAAAAGCAATTAACTTTACTTAATAGTGTCAAACATAATGATTTTTTTGCTTTAGACTATAATTAAACTGATATACTAATAATGTAGAAGATAAATAGAGGAGGACATTATGTTAGAAGGAAAAGTTGCAATTATAACTGGTGGTACGAGAGGAATAGGCCTTGCTATTGCAAAAAAATATTTAGAAAATAAAGCCAAAGTAATTATATTTGGTTCTCGTAGTGAAACAGTAGAACATGCCGCAAATGAACTAAAATCATTAAATAGTAATTATGAAGTAGAAGGATATTATCCCAATCTTACTGATGAACAAAATGTAGAAAACACATTTAATGAAATTGAATCAAAATATGGACATATTGATATTTTAGTAAACAACGCAGGAGTCTCATCACGAACAAAAATAGAAGACTATACAGATGAAGAATATGAAAAAGTCTCTAGTCTTAACATAAAATCAGTATATGTATGTTCTAAGGTAGCTGTAAAATATTTAAAAAAGACAAAAGGAGTAATACTAAATACCAGTTCAATGGTTAGTATTTATGGTCAACCAAGTGGAGTAATGTACCCAACAAGTAAATTTGCGGTTAATGGTATGACAAAGTCCCTTGCAAGAGAACTAGCACCATTAGGAATAAGAGTAAATGCAGTCGCACCAGGAATTACAAATACCGATATGGTTAAAAACTTACCAAAAGAAATGATAGACCCACTTATAAAAACAATTCCATTAGGTAGAATTGGTGAACCAGAAGATATAGCTAATGCTTTCCTATTCTTAGGAAGTGATATGGCATCATATATTTCTGGTGTAATACTATCAGTTGATGGATTAGCAAGAAGTTAATAAAGAATAAAAAGAGGAGAAAAGAAAATGATAAAATTTGATTTTACAAACAAAAATGTAATAGTAACAGGATCAAGCATGGGTCTTGGAAAAGAAATAGCCAAACAATTTGCCATAGCTCATGCAAATGTAATAATTGCCGACTTAAATTTAGAAGTCGCAGAACAAACAAAAAAAGAATTAGAAGTATATGGTACAAAGATATTAACATATCCAATAGATGTATCAAGTTACTCAAAATGGAAAAAGCTTGCAAACTTTGCCAATCAAGAATTAGGTAACATTGATATATTAGTTAATAATGCTGGTATATGTTCATTAGAACCAATCGCTGATATGGACATTGATAAGCTAAATAAAATGTTAGCAGTTAACTTAAATGGTACAATATATGGATGTAAAACTATTTTACCAATCATGAAAAAACAAGGTGGAGGAAGAGTCGTTAACATGTCATCAATAGCAAGTAGATTAGCATCTGCAAACGGTTCAATTTATTCAGTAACAAAAGCTGGAGTATTAGAACTAACTGCTTGCCTTGGAAGAGAATATGCTAAAGACAATATTACAGTTAACTGTGTATTACCAGGAATAATAAGAACACCATTATGGGAAGGAATGCTTGATACCATGACAAATGGTGATAACGCTAAAAAAGATACAACATTCACAACATACACAGATACAATTCCAACAGGAAGACCACAAGACCCAATTGATATTGCCATGGCAACATTATTCTTATGTACAGAAGAAGCATATAACATTAATTGCCAAAACTTAGCAGTAGATGGAGGACATACATTCTAGTATGTCTTTTTTATTTATAAAAATATTTAAGAAGCAAAAAAATATAATAATAAAAATTAATTTCTAAAAAAACTATGATATAATAAATAACTTGATAGGAGTTGGTAATATGTCCACAACAAGTTTGCCTTTGAAAACAGAATCAGGTATACCTTTTAAAATAGATTTAGAATCATTAAAACTATTTGAAGAAGAATTAGAATCATTTCTTCAAAGTGAAGAATTCATGAATACAAGAGACTTTTCTAAAAAAGTAATGTTCACTCATGAATTAAAAGCTAATAATACAGTAGAAGGCTATAATGATTCAATGTCAATAATTGAGAAAGTTATAGAAGATGCAAAAAGTGTCGAAGATACAGAAAAAAGGAATAGAATAATTAACTTATATAAAGGATATCAATACATCTTAAAAGGTGAAGATATTACAGAAGAAAATGTAGGAAAACTATATAAAATATTAAGTAAAGACCTATTATGCAAACACGATATAAATCATATGGGAGAAATATACAGAGAAGCATCTGTTTACATACTACGCCATGGAAGATTAGATTGTACTATGGACGAAGGTCTTCCTTATGAAAAAGTTCCAGAATACATGGATTTATATTTTGATTTTGTAAATAATTTTGAAATTTCAAATGCTCAAACTGATCAATTTATTAAATCACAATTAATGCATTTCTACTTTGTGTATATTCATCCATTTTTTGATATTAATGGAAGAAGTAGTAGGACAGTAGCCATGTGGTACTTATTAAATAATAGTGCATATCCATATATAATATTTAATAGAGGAATAAACTTTGATTCAAATTATGATGATATCATATATAATTGTAAAAACTCTCATGATATTACCAAATTCTTAAAATACATGCTAATAAATGTAAAAAAAGAATTAGAAAAAGAATACATTGTTCATAATCTGCATGAACAAACATCCAGACATTGGCATTCAATAGACTATGAAATGTTAAATTACTTTTTATCTTTAAATGGAAATAAAACAGTCTTAGACTATGCAACACTTTACAATAGAATGAACTCTAAAAAAAGAGTTAAAGATTTTTTTGAAACAATGGTACTCCCATTAATTGATGATGGAACACTAATAATAGAAAGAGAAACAAAAAAATGTATGTTTAATGAACAACCTAATTTAGTACTTTCTCTAAATAAAGATAAAATGAAAGAAATAGATACCGAAAAAGTAAAAAGATTGACACTTTAAGAATATATATTTTAATAGAAGCATATAAAAAACAAAAAAATAAAATTATTATGATATAATAAACCTACGTAAAAATAAAATTAAAGTGAAAGAGAGTTGAAATTATGGCATCATTACCACTAGCAATTAAATATCTAATAGTATTTTTTGTATCCATGGTACCAATAGTAGAATTAAGAGGAGCAATTCCAATTGCGGAAAGTTTAGGCTTAAATTTATTACTTTATTATCCAATCGCAATAATAGGAAATATTTTACCAGTACCTTTTATTTACTTATTCGCAAGAAAAGTACTAGAATGGGGGAAAGATAAAAAGTTAACTAAGAAGTTCTTTACTTGGTGTATTGAAAAAGGAGAAAAAGGTGGCAAGAAATTAAGAGAATCTGCAAGTAATAGTGGAATTTTTTGGGCTTTATTACTATTTGTAGGTATACCATTACCTGGAACTGGTGCATGGACTGGAACATTAGCCGCAAGTTTCTTAAAATTAGATTTTAAGACAAGTATAATTGCTGTATCCCTTGGAGTGCTATTAGCTGGAATTATCATGTCCTTAGGAAGCAAAATTGTCTCAACCCTAGGTTGGCTAGGAGTTGCAGCTATAATTATTGTTATTTTATTAATAGCGGCAGGATCAATTGCATTAAACAAATCTAAGAAGAAAAAATAATCTAAAAATGGAGTAAATTATGAGTAAATTCTACAACGAATATCTAAATAAAGATTTTAAATTTGATAAAATATCATGGATTGGAATTTTTGCTTTAATAATAGTTATAACAGGCTGCTTTGGCTGGTTATATGAATTTATATTTTATTATTTCAATGGAGGGATGAAAGAGTTCTATTGGAGAGGCGGTAACTTCCTACCTTGGATAAATATATATGCAACAGGTTCAATAATGATTTTTCTACTAGCATACCGTTTTAGAAAAAAGCCTCTTCTAGTATTTATTTTAAGTTTTATCTCAACTGGAATACTAGAATACATATCAGGATGGGGAATGTTAGAAATAGCAGGAAAAAGATGTTGGGATTATAATCAAGAAATATTAAATTTTGGAAATATAAATGGATTTGTCTGTCTAAGAAGTGTAACTTTTTTTGGACTATCCGCATTATTATTAATGTATGTAATAATTCCACTTGTATTCTACCTAGCTAAAAAAATGAACAAAAAATTATTTCTCACAATATCAATAAGTTTATGTGCAATAATTCTATTTGACGAAATATATAATTTATTAATCGCAAGAATATTTGATTTACCAAGAGCTTATGATGTATATAAAGAATTAGGGTTTAAATTTGTAAAGTTTAAATAAGGTTTATTGCCTTATTTTTATTTTGAGATGTATAATTAATATTAGGATGTGATTATATGAAAATTAATGAAGAATATTTTTTATCAAATGATAAAAGTACAAATATACATATGGTAACGTTTATTCCAGAAGGAAAAACAGCTATTGGAGTAATCCAGATTTCTCATGGGGTAACAGAACATATTATGAGATATACTGACTTTGCGGAATATTTCACAGATAATGGTTTTATAGTAGTAGGAATAGATCTACTAGGACATGGTCTATCAACAAACAATGGAAGAAAACAAATGTATTTTGGTCCATCAGGAAGCTGGGACTATGTAGTAGAAGATATAAATACATGCTTTAAAATTACAAAAGAAAGATACAATAATATTCCATATATTATGTTAGGTTTTTCCCTTGGCTCATTTCTACTACGTACATTCTTAATAAAATATCCAAATAGCGTTGATGCATCAATAATAATAGGAACAGGTTATACAAATCCAATACTTCTAAAACTAGTTAAAAAAATAGCTATAAAAGAGGCAAAAACATCTGGAGAAGAATATACAACTAAAAAGATAAAAGACTTAACATTTGGAACATACAATAAGAAATTTGCTCCAAATAAAACAGATTTTGACTGGCTATTATCAAGTGAATATAGTTTGAATGACTACATTAAAGATTCATTACGAGGAAAATATATATCATGTGGACTATTCAGAGAAATGTGTGATGGAATGATTTATACAGGTCTAAATAAAAATATAAAAAAGATGAATAAGAACATGCCAATACTTCTGCTATCAGGCTCAAACGATTCAGTAGGCAACTGTGGTAAAAGTATAATAAAGATATATAATAAATACCAAAAGTCAGGCATAAAAGATATCTCCTATAAACTATATAATAACTTAAGACACGACATTTTACACGAAGATGATAGATTATTAGTTTATAATGATATAAAAGACTGGCTATTAAATAAAATAAATAAATAAAAAAAGTTCTGCCATCAAGCAGAATTTTTAATATTGAATACCATAAATAATTTATTTAAACAGAAAAATAGATATATAAAATTTATATACTTAAAGTGTTCGATTGACTTTTTTTCCTACATTTATTAACCTTTATATAGGTGGTAGTATGAGAATATCTATTTTTAATTTAAGTGATAAATCTAATTATAAGGTTGAATATAATAAAATGATAAAAGTTCTAAATAGTAAATGCATCACATATAAAACAAAGCATTATACTTATTTTGAATTTATAAATAAATTTTTATTTCAGAACAGCATATCGTGATGTCTATGAATATCTAGAGTTTATTGGAATTAATATAAATAGTAAAAAAGTAACACTTGACGCATTTGTTAATTTTATAGAGTTTATCCTAAATATGGATTTATTATTATCTAAAATAAAAATCTATTATGATGAAGTAAAATACTCAACAAGTGCCAGAAGTATAATTTATCATAATATTCCTCTAATTCTAGAAAAAGAAGGCTATTGTGCTTATGATTTGGATGATAAGATAATAATATCTTCAATTGATACAGACTATGATGACTTAAAATCAATTTTACCAGATGATATAAATGAACTAATACTAAGCTATAAAAATATAAACAATAACGGAATAAAAACAAAAAGAATGATTTTAGATAAAATGTATTCATATCTTGAAAAGAATATAGATAAATATAAAT
>CAVLBI010000051.1:0-2332 GCA_963661295.1 bacterium | reverse complement strand
CAAATTAAACCAAATATTATCATCAACACAAGAATAAAAAATTAACAATAAAAGGCAAAGTTTTTGCACTTCAATACAAAAACTTCCTAATTTTTCTATTTTTTTGTACTATTGTGCAAAAACTTACCAATTTTACTACTTTTTTGTACTGTATTTTTCACATATATTATATAAAATAATAAAAAAAGAGTCTCAATTATATTAAAACTCCTACAAAAACAATTATTTTATTGCACACTAAACTTTATTTTTATTAATATTATCTAAATGTTTATTAACTAAAGTTGTCTTTCCATTAAACTTCTTAACTAACTCATATCCTTCTTCTGCAACTTCTTTAATATCTAAGTTGTCATAACTTGACTTAATCAAATCATGAATAAGTTTATTTCTTTTATTTTTCCACTTATATAATCTATCAATTAAATCTAAAGTTAAATGTTTTAAACAATATTTATCTTTAAAAACAGACAAACTTTTAATCCTTGATAATTTTTCATTCAATGTTGAATTATCATATTTCTTATTAGCATGCTTTAATAATGATGATGTCCTATCTTCTAATATAGCATACTCAATAAATATTGCCTCATAGTAAAATTCATTGCTCATTGATTTCTTTAATTTACTCATCAACTCAGAATATATTTTATTTTTAGCTTTATTATTCATATACATTACTCCTAACTATATTCATATTATCACCTAAAAATTATTAATACAACAAATTAATAATCATATTTGTAAGATAATTAAAGCAAATAAAAAAGTATGAATGTTTAATTGCACAATCATACTTTAATTAACTAAAAATCAACTTAACATATACAGTTATATTTTCATCATTTATTTTACTTTCAAAATTTAAACCTTGTACCATTGCAGAATACTGAACATTGTTTTTTAATAACTCAGTCAATTCAGCAGTATAATATTTTGGAACATAACCTAAATGATATGTCTCTCCGTTCTTTTTTAAAATTACCTTAATAGCATTTTTATCAAACATATTATCTGAATCCAATTCTAATAACAATTTATCATTAATGCAAATCAAATCCTTGTATCTTTTTGTATCATCACAATGTCTAGTTCCAGCAACATCAAATTCTATCTTGTTTTTATCAAAAACAGGAACAAACTCATAATTATCAGTTATTAGTCTTCCTTTTGTTGCCTTTAAAATATCAAATTTACTAGAATCAACTTCTAAATTATATGAATTTAAGATTGATAAATAATCAGCTCTAGCAGGGTTAGGTAAACGCGTTTCAATATTTATAAATAATTCTTCACTTTCATATGTCTTATTAACATCTTCAAAACCTGGAAAAAATTCAAATCCAGAATCTATAGCATCTTCTAATTCAGGATTAACATACTTAAAAGTATACTTTCCATCATAGCTTAAAACACCAATTTTAAATCTACTTCTAGTTTGTGGATTTTTCCAAATTAACATCAATTCTCTTTTCATTATTTCACCCCATTTATTATATTAAACAATAAATCTCTTCTTTTCTTTAGATAAATTATTATATATACTTTATGTTTACTAGTCAACAAATCATCCGGTATTTTGCTCACAACAGCTTCAATTTTATCATCAGTCAATTTCTTTAAATTATTTATTATATTTATAATACTTTTTCTAATATCTAGTCTAATTCTTGCTAAAAGTTCAGATGAAGAATCAAACAAAGTAAAAAATCCAGATAAACTGGATTAATTACTCATTGTATTTATTTTTTTACCTACTACAATTATATATTCTCCTTCATTTGATATATCACAAGTCTGTAATACAATTATTTGACTATCATCGTCAACTGAAACATGAGTATCATATAATGAATTATTCTTAAGCCATTTAACATGTTCACTATATTCGTCACTTGTAAAATTCAAATTAACATGTTTATAATTTTTATTTGTCTTATAAACTGAAAATATCTCATATGTATAAGTATAATTAATATCTTTAAAATTAATAATTGAGTGATCAGAATAATAACTACTATTTAAATACTTCTCTAAAATATGAAACTCAGTATAAACATTATGTGAATTATGTCCATACATAATTATCTTTCTATCAGTAGTATTATTACGATAATCTATAAAAACACTTCCTAATGAATTAACTTGTTTATTAAGTAATCTCTTCAAGTAATAATTATTATCTCTTCCCTTTACAATAGGAACTTTTAAATCAGTATTAATAATAGACAATTCACCTATAATATCTTTATTAGAAAACATATCTTGATACTTTAAAACAACATTATCATAATTTATAGTATCATCTACTTTTTTATAAGTATTAGTAATT
>CAVLBI010000050.1:0-9847 GCA_963661295.1 bacterium | reverse complement strand
TCATACTTAATTCCGTTATTTATTAATAAGCGGACTTCCAAAAGAAAATTAACGACCATAAAGTGAAGTCTTTTTTTATACTTTATTTTTTATAAAAACAATGATATAATCTTTATGTTGTTCATTCGTTTATATATTTAATTTATTTTGAAAAAGACTTATAAAACTATTAGGTTTGTTTTTGTCTTGATTAAATTAATAAATAATAGATGAAATTAATAAATGAAAGGAGAAATGTAAATGAGCAAAATTAAAATATTTGCATTAGGCGGCTTAAATGAAAATGGAAAAAACATGTATGTTGTAGAAGTAAATAAAGACATATTTGTATTTGATGCCGGTCTAAAATATGATAATGATATTAACTTAGGAATAGACTATATTATTCCAAGCATTGATTATCTAGTAAAAAACAGAAAAAGAATAAAAGGAATCTTTTTAACACACGGTCATGAAGGTAATATGGGAGCAACTCCTGATGTATTAGACAGATTACCAGAAGTTCCTGTTTATGGAACAAAATTAACACTTGAAATGGTAAGAAAGGATTTAGATAAAAATCAATTAAATAAATTTAAACTTATTGAGATTAAACCTCATGTAAAAATTGACTTTGGTAGAAATTCAATATTCCCAATCAGTGTAACTCATTCAATTCCAGATGCTGTATGTTATGTATTATATACACCGGATGGAGCAATAGTATACACAGGAGACTTTGTATTTGATTCAACAATGCAGGGAGCATATAAAACTGATATTGGAAAACTAGCCTATGTAGGAAAACAAGGAGTATTATGTTTACTTTGTGAATCTTTTTATGCCGATAGAAAAGGTCATACCTCTCCAAATAATAGAGTAAGTGACTTTATAAAAGAAGTACTAAATGGTACAGATGATAGAATAATCGCAACGGTAATGCCAGCTCACTATTATAGAATACAAGAAATATTCAATGAAGTAAGCAACACTCATAGAAAAATAGTAATTATGGGTAAGGAATTACAAGAAACAATCACAAGTGCTATAGATGAAGAATATCTTACAATTAACAAAGATAAGATTGGAACATTAGCAGACCTTGAAGGAAAGAATACACTAGTTTTAATCTCAGATAATAAAGAAAAACCATTAGGTAATCTAGAAAGAATCATAAAAGGCTTTGACAAATATATAGAAATTAAAGAAACAGATACAATCTTTATTACAGAGCCAAGCTATCCTGGCATTGAAAAAAGACTAGCTCTTATAATGGATGAAATCGCAATGCTTGGAGCAGATGCTGTATCACTATCAAGTAAAAAGCATCTTCTACATCATGCATCACGCGAAGACTTAATGTTAATGATTAACTTAATGAATCCAAAATATTATTTCCCAGTAAAAGGTGAATATAGTCAACAATACCAAAATGGTGAAATTGCAGAAGAATTAGGAATTCCAAAAGAAAATATAATTCTAAAACTAAATGGTGATGTATTTGAAATGAACAAAGGTAAAAATACAAACTCGCTAGAACATATAGAAACAGACGAAATCTTAATAGATGGAAAAAGTCAAGGAGATATAGGAGACTTAGTATTAAAAGACCGTGAAATGCTAGGAGAAAATGGTATCGTAATTATAAGTTGTACATTAGATAAATCAACAAAAGAAATAATAGGGGGACCAGAAATACTAACAAGAGGTTTTATCTACGTTAAAGAAAGTCAAGATCTATTAGAAGAAACAAAAGAAGTTTCTCGTCAAACAATAGAAGCAAATATTGAACCAAACTCAAAAAGAGTAGATTATTCAAAAATTAAAAATGATGTAAGAGATACGCTAGGTAAATTCTTCTATAAAAAGACAGAATCAAAACCAATGATAATTACAGTAATTCAAGAAGTATAATATGAAGAAGAAAATATTAATACCAATAATAATCTTAATTTTATTTTTATCAATAATAATTTTATTAATTACAAACGAGCATAAAAGTGGTAAAATGAAATGTGTCTATACAAGTACAAGTGACGTAATAGAAACATCATCAATTTATCTAATAACATATAAAAATAATATAGTAAGTAATCTAGAAACAAGAGAAGTTATAGTATCAAATGATAAAAACATGTTAGATGAATATAAAACAGCCTTAGAATTAGTATATAGCGAATACAATGGTTTAGAATATTATGATAACTCTGTAACTTTAAAAAACAATAAATTAACAACAATCACAAAAGTTAATTATGAAAAACTAGATATAAATAAATTTATAAGTATTGATAAAAATAATAAAGAATTATTTACTAATAATAAAGTAAAATTATCTACACTTAAAAAAATATATCAAAAAAATGGAGCTAAATGTAAATACATTTAACTCTTACATGTATCCGTAGCTCAGTAGGATAGAGCAATCGCCTCCTAAGCGATAGGTCACGAGTTCGACTCTCGTCGGGTACACCATTGATGAATCTGTTCGAACTATTCGAACTTTGATATATAGAAATCAATCGAGATGATTGATTTTTTCCTTTAAAAAGATCATAAGAAAGAGATTAGAAATCATATGTGATTTTTGTAATACTACTCCAATTATCATAAATAGTAGTATTAGAAAAAACGATTAAGAATTTTGACAACACTAATAATTTATGCTACTATTAGTATGTAAGTAAAAAACTTGCATAAAATAAAAAAGAGGAACATTTGATCTTGCAAGTGAATGTCACCTCTAGTTTAATAGAATTGACACTCTATCAATGCTGAAGAGTGTCTATTTTTTTTTGCTAACACCAGTAAGGTAGAAAGTAACAAAATGATAGCAATGAGCTTTAGAACTTTTATTATAAAAGTCTTAGTTTTCATATTTATCTACCTCCTTTCTATCTCGAGATTGGAGGATGACACTCACATCAAATATTCCTGCTAAAATTATATAATAAGTGATTTTATAAAACAAGCAAATAGATGAAAGTTTTTGTTATAATTTGAAGAATATGTAATCAAATTGACTTAGATATTAATACTTATATCAATCGCCTCCTAAGCGATAGTCACGAGTTCGACTCTCGTCGGGTACACTATATAAATATTAATATCTTTTGTATATGCAGAAGATATTTTTATTTTTTAAAGGTATTGTAAAATATTATTTCTATATCTATGATTAAATAATTAGTATGTTAAAATTAATTAAAGAGGTGAGAGTATGTCTACTGAAAAGAGTTTAGCCCTACAAGAAATGAATAAAAACATACAAAGCAGTATGCATAGGAATAAAGTAAGATCAGATTATTTGAATATGGATTCAATGTTCGCAAAAAGTATCTATGATTTTTTAAATGGTAAGACAGACGGTGTTTTAGATTATAGTTCAATTAAAAGAATAATTGATAAGTCAGAGTCAGACATTATGTCAATTGGTTTTGGCGCAGCTATTAATAAAGATTTAGAAATACGTATTACAAAACTTATTAATGATTATGGAAGAGAAAGATTAGATATTATTTCTCCAAAAACTCATGAAGCATATATCACATATCTAAATAGAGATACATTTGTTAATGAAATAGATGTAGAAAAAGATAATGTTTATGATATTAATAGAATCCATGCCTTATAAAAGTATTTAAAAGGATACTTTACAGAAAAAGAAGAAAAACCAAAATCAAAATAATACTTTAATACTAAAAGAAATTAAGACTAATTTAATTTCTTTTATTTTGGAAAAAACAAGGGTATGTTATAATTAAAATAGGTGATAAGAATATGAATTTATTAGAACAAGTATTAAATGCAACATCAGATGAAGAAGCGGATAAAATTATAGCCGAAAGAATAGAAAAAATGAATGAATCTGCAACAGGAGAAGAAACACTAGGTTTTCTAAACAATAATAAAAGTATAAGTTGCCACAATGGTTTCATTCCTTTTAAAACAAGAATTAGATATGATAATCATGCAATTGAAACATATAGTATGGATACTACAGATTTCTTTTATGAATTTGCACATATGTTAAGAAAATATAAAATTGATAAAAAAAGGTATGCTAATTTACCAAATAGAACCATTTATTAATAATTATTTTGGTTATCCAGGTAAAATTAACAGAGAAACAGTTTTTAATGACTATGCATGGAACACGACAACAACAGATGAAGAATACTTTGAAGCATTAAATAATAATAAAATAGGAAATTTAAAAGGAACGGGAGTTGCAGAATGTACCGAACGAGGTGCCATAGCTCAACAATTACTTTCTATTTTTGGAACTGATTCATATTATTGTATAGGATGTACTAGTTTTGAAGGAAAAGAAGAAGGTCATTGCTTCAATGTAATAAGAAAAAAATGATTATGCTGTACTTGATTATAGTATACCAGTAGAGTCTTATAAAAGTGATGGAACATTTAGAGGATACTATCCATTTGTTGGCTTAATCTCAAATGAAGAATTTATAAATTTTATTGAAACAGGAGAAATAAAAACATTTAATGATTACAAATACGTGGATGGTAGAAAAAAAAATCTAGATACAAAAAGACAATATGTAGTAGGAAAGTATACTCTGTCTAAAGAAAATGATATTGAAAAAACATCTTTTACAAATAAATAATTTTTTTCTTGTAAAAAGATAAATAACAAGTATAATTAAATTAAGATTAGAATAAGCGTGTATATTGTCGGAGGTATAAAGATGAAAACAATTGAAAAAAATTGTCCTAATTGTGGTCAACCAATGCAAATAGATATAGAAAGTGCAGAAACTAAATGTAATTATTGTAAAAGAGAATTTCTAATAGAACACGATGATACAATAGAAAATGAAGAAAAAAGATTAGAAAAAGTAAATTTAGTATTAAAACTTCAAAAAAGAACATTCATAATACCATTAGTATTACTTGTAGTAATTTTATTTTTACTAACAATCTTCACAATCGAAGAAATAAAAGAACAAAAAGAAAAATATTCTAAAAAAGACACAATTTCATATAATTTAAAAAGTATAAATGAATTATCAGATACTGACATTAAAGATATTAGTGCAAGTAGCATAGATGAGATAAATACTTGGAATAAATTTGAATCAAATACATGTGAAAAACTAGGTTTTTATTTAATAATAAAAGACTCAATCACGACATTATATGATGTATATAAAATAAATTATAAACTAGATTCAGGAGACTATGATGTATATATTGCAGTAGCTTATGAAAATGTTACTAATAACTCAGGCATTTCTTATACCGCAACAGAACTTCATGCAGTTACATTAACAATAGACTCCTATGATATATGGGGCTTTGAATCAGAAGAAGACTTATATAATACATTACCAAATATATATGGATCTAAAGTAATCGCAACAAATGATTTATATAAAAGTTAATAAATATTAAAAGAAAGAGATTTATACAAAAAAGTATAAATCTTTTTTAGACTAACTAATTAATTATAAAGGTTATTTAATCATAAGATATATTGAAAGTGAGGAATTATGATTAAAATAAAAATAAAAAGCAATTATATAACTACTATTCCTTATAATGTAGAAATATATGATACTTGTAATAATTTAGTATTTGAGGGTCAAACTATAAATAATGAAATATTATTTGATAATTGTTCTTATGGTCCTTATAAATTAGTAGTAATTAATAATTGTATACCGCCTTATATTATGAGGTTATATTTTATACCAACCTGTGATGTTTATGTTTATTTTAATGTACCAAGTTCTCTTACTTTTAGGTTAACCGATGCGACATACCCCGGTTTACCAATAGAAAGAGGTGAATTAATTTTAAATGGCTAGACCCTATGAAATAACAATTAGTAATGGTGCAGGTACTGCTACAGTTGAAAACGGTACTTATAGTGTTACTGCTAATGTTCCAGGTTATGATAATTCAACAATCAATCCAACAAGTGTAACCGTAGCCCAGTCAACATCAAGTTATAACTTTACAATATCTGCAACAGGTACACTTACAATCCATATAACTGAAGATGGAACAGCAAGTGGAACAGCAGTTGAAGGAGCAACTCTTGTAAGAACAGATTCATCAGGTACTGCTTATGGAACTCCAATAACAACAGATGCAAGTGGTAATGCAGTATTTAATAATGTTCCATTTGGTACTTCTGCTCCAACAATCTACTACAAGCAAACAGCTTCATCATCTAATCACAGTTTCGATGATACTGTTCAAAGTATAACTATGACTAATAGTACTCAAACAGTTGAAATAGAAAACCCCGCAACCAATCCCATTACAGTAAATTTACTTGATGCTAACTATGAAAACCTACAAGTTGATTCAGGTACACTAACTTTAAGCTAATAAAACCTTAAAAATTGTATAGAAATATACAATTTTTTCTTTTTATTTAAATAGACTTGTATTTCCTACTATTTTAGTAGTAAAATAAATAAGCGGAAGTGATACTATGAAAATATCAACAAAAGGTCGTTATGCTCTAACTATAATGATTGATATTGCAAGAGGAAAAGGAGAATATGTCTCCCTAAAAACAATATCAGAAGATGAAAATATCTCATTAAAATATTTAGAAAAAATAATGACTAAACTAAAAAAAAATAATCTAGTTATAAGTTCAACTGGTCATACAGGAGGATATAAATTAAATAAAGAACCAAAAGACTATAAAATTGGTGAAATAATAAAAGCAGCCGATGAAAATCTTGATGTTGTCACATGTCTAAAAGATAAAAATTGTGATAAGATCCATGACTGTAAAAAATATTCACTATGGCAAGGACTAAGTGATGAAATAAATGATTATTTAAATAGTAAAACACTAGAAGATTATTTATAAAAGGAGTATATTTATGGAAAAATTATTAGAAATAAAAGATTTAAGTACAATAGCAGCCGATGATAATGAAAAACATATATTAAAAGGTCTAGACCTAACTATAAATAAAGGAGAAATTCATGTAATAATGGGTCCTAATGGATCTGGTAAATCAACTCTTGCAAATACTATATTTCATAGCCCAAAATATATAATTACAAATGGAAGTATAAAACTAGATGGAGTTGAATTAACAACTAAAAAAACAGATGAAATTGCCCGTCTTGGAGTATTTATGTCATTCCAAACACCAGAATCAATTCCAGGTATCAATTTAGCTAAATTTTTAAAATCAACTAAACAAGCTTATACTGGAGAAAAACAAAATATATTTACATTCCAAAAAGAAGTAGAAAAATATATGAATGAACTAAATATGAAAAGTGACTACACTTACCGTGAATTTAATGTAGGATTCTCTGGAGGAGAAAAAAAGAAAAATGAAATACTACAAATGTTACTTCTAAATCCAAAACTAGCAATACTAGATGAAACAGATTCAGGACTAGATGTAGATGCAATTAAAACAGTATCAAAAGGAATTAATTTATTTAAAAATGATGATAATGCAGTTTTAATTATTACTCATTCAACAAAAATATTAGAAAGTTTAAAAGTAGATAAAGTTCATGTGTTAGTAGATGGAAAAATAGTTACGACAGAAGATGCATCTCTTGCTAAAGAAATAGAAAAAAATGGATATAGTGATTATATAAAGTAGGTGATCTAGATGAAGACAGATGTAAATAACTACGTTGATGAAAAAACAAGAAATATTTATAATACTAAAACTAATAATACATCCCTAAAAAAGGAATATGGTTTAAGTGAAAAATTGATTAAAGAATTATCAAAAGAAAAACAAGAACCAGACTGGGTACTAAATATTAGATTAAAAGCTTTAAAATTATTTTATGAATTAAATGATCCTGATTGGGGACCAGATATAAGTTACTTAGATATAAATAAAATCGCAACTTATGTAAAACCAATAAATAATGAAAAAAGAAGTTGGGATGATGTTCCAGAAGATATAAAAAATGTCTTTGATAAATTGGGAATACCAGAAGCAGAAAAAGAATCCCTTGCAGGATCTGGTGCACAGTTTGATTCAGAAGTTGTTTATCATAATCTTACAGAAGACCTACAAAAGCAAGGAATAATCTATACTAGTTTTGATGAAGGACTAAGAAAATATCCAGAACTTGTAAAAGAATACTTCGCAAAAGCTGTACCAATTAATGATCATAAATATATTGCTCTACATTATGCATTATTTTCAGGAGGTTCATTTGTCTATATCCCAAAAGGTGCTAAATTAGATAGACCACTTCAAAGTTACTTTAGACTTAATGAAAAAGGTGCTGGTCAATTTGAACATACACTAATAATAGTAGATGAAGGAGCAGAATTACAATTTATTGAAGGATGTTCAGCTCCAGGATATAATGAACTAAATCTTCATGCTGGATGTGTAGAATTATTTGTAAAAAAAGATGCTTACCTAAGGTTCTCAACAATAGAGAACTGGTCAAAGAATATGTTAAATTTAAATACCAAAAAATGTTACGTAGAAGAAAATGGTAAAATTGAATGGATCATGGGATCGTTTGGTTCTAAAGTGTCAATGCTTTATCCATTAAGTGTCTTAAATGGTGACGATGCGAAATGTGAATTTACAAATATTTCATTTGCTGGAAATGGTCAAAATCTAGATACAGGTCTAAAAATTATTCATAACGGTAAAAATACTAGTTCAATAGTAAACTCTAAATCAATCTCAAAGGATGGCGGAATATGTACATTTAGAAGTAATGTTCATGTAAGAAAAAAGGCAACTAACTCTAAAGTTTCACTATCATGTGAATCTCTTATGATGGATAGTATATCAAGAAGTGACACAATACCTGCAAATACTATAGAAACAGATGACTTAGAATATGCACATGAAGCTACAATAGGAAAAATAAGCGATGAAGCAATATTTTATCTTATGACTAGAGGAATGAGTGAGGCTGAAGCAAAATCTCTAATAGTAAGAGGTTTTGCAGAACCAATCGCAAAAGCATTCCCTGTAGAGTATGCAGTAGAAATGAATAGATTAATTGATCTAGAATTAGAAGGAACTATAGGGTAGGTGATAAAATGAAATATACACTAAATAAATTAAAAGAAAAAACAACAAATAATTTTAAAGTAAATGATATAAAACTAGACTTAGATATTAGTGAATTAGAAACATTCAATGACTATGTAATATTAAATAAACAAGACTTAGAAATAAAAGAAGAATTAAAAGAAGAAAAAATAACATCAAAAATAGGCCTAGAATTAAATAAATATAAAGATATAACTATAACAGTACCAAAATATACAAATATAAAAGAACCAGTAATATTTAGATATAACTTTAAAGATGACTCCCTAGCAACCAATATAAATATAAAATATGAATCATCATCTAACTGTGACTTTATATTTATTTATAAATCTGAAACTAATAGTAAAAACCTAAATTTCTATAAAGAAAATCTAATAAATGAAAAGTCATCTTCTGGTTCAATAAGTATAATTAACTTATTAAATGACGAAAGTTATAATTTTATCTCAATAGAAAATGATGTATATGAAAATGCAAATATTACTCATAACCTTATAGACTTAGGTGGAAATGTAAGCCTATCAAACATCTACTCAGAAGCAAAAGAATATAACTCAGCTAATTATTTAAACAATGTTTATTTAGGCAACAAAGAAAATATAATTGATATGAATTATTATTTAAAAAATATTGGTAAAAAGTCTTCTAATATTATTAGAGTAGAAGGTTGCTTAAATGATTATTCTAAAAAGACATTTAGAGGAAGTATTGATTTTATTAAAGGCTGTGAGAAGTCAGTCGGAGACGAATTAGAAAACTGTATAATTTTCTCTGATAATTCAGTATCACGTTCTCTTCCAATCCTTTTA
>CAVLBI010000049.1:0-5743 GCA_963661295.1 bacterium | reverse complement strand
ATTTAATAAAATCGTTTGTTTCTTTGGAATTATTGCAATTTTAAGTAGTATTTTCGCGATTTATGAATTGTTATTACTTAGTTCTATTGAAACATTGATTAGATATATTGTAATAGGTATATTAATTTTAATTGATATTTTTATATTATTAAAATGTAGAAAGTATTTAAAAAATAAAGGAAATAAGAAAACTAAGAAAAAAACTTTTTTAACACTTGTTATTCTATATATGATTATTTGTTTACTTGTTGGTGGGGCTATATTTTATGTATATGGGAAAATAAGTGGATTAAATAAGACTTATGTTACTTATAAAAGTGATTTAATTGTAATGAGTAATAGTAAGGTAAATGATGTTAAAGACTTATCAGATATGACTATTGGTATTTTATCTGATAAGACTAGTCCTGAAGGATATATTATTCCTCAAGAAATAATAAAAGAAAATAAATTAAATGATGAAAATAAAATAACTAAGTATGATGATTATACAAGTATGCTTGTTGATTTATATTCAGGTGAAATCGATGGAATGTTTGTTTCAAGTCACTATGCAACTATGTTTTCTGGAATCACTGGATATGAGAATATTGAATCTGATACAAAAGTTATAGCTAGTAAAAGTAAAAAGATGAAGAAAGCTAGTAGTTCTTCAGTTGAGACTGCTTCTTCTGGTAAGAGTATTACTGAACCATTTACTATTCTTCTTATGGGTATTGATTCTACAGATGAAGTATTAAGTGAGAATGCTATTGCGAATGGTGATACATTGATTCTTGTTACTTTTAATCCTAAGACACTTAATGCAACTATGTTTTCTATTCCAAGAGATAGTTATGTACCAATATCTTGTTGGAGTGGTAAGCCTGAGAATAAAATAACTCATGCTGCTGCTTATGGTAATGATTGTATGATTAATACAATAGAAGATTATTTTGATGTTAATATTGATTATTATGCAAAAATAAACTTTAAAGGATTAGTTAAATTGGTTGATGCAGTTGGTGGAGTTGAGATGAATGTTGAAAAGGAATTATGTACTGATGATTCTTCTCGTGGTAGTCAAATATGTATTCAACCTGGTCAACAAGTATTAAATGGTGAACAAGCTTTAGTTTATGCAAGAAACAGAAAACAACTTGCAAATGGTGATTTTGGTAGAGCTGAACATCAACAAGAAATAATAAAAGCTTTAATTAATAAAATTAAGACTATTGATGATGTATCTACATTTATGAATATTTTAAATACAGTATCTAATAGTATGGATACAAATCTTACTACAAAACAAATTCTTTCTTTCTATAATGTTGGTAAAGATATATTGAAGAAGAGTTTAAGTTCTGATGAATCTGATATTGTTAGTATTCAAAGATTATATTTACAAGGTACTGGTCAAATGATTTATGATGAACGTGCTAAAATGGTTCTTTGGGATTATGTTCCTAATAAGAGTAGTCGTAAAGATATAATTCAAGCTATGAAGGAAAACTTAGAGTTAGCTGAACATAAAACAATTAAGAAGTTCTCGTTCTCAATAAATGAACCATATGAAGTTGAAGTTATTGGTGAAGGCCCTTATAATTCAAATCATGCTTATACGTTGTTACCAAGCTTTGTTGGTGACTCTGAAGCTCAAGCTAGAGCAACTGCTTCTAGACTTGGAATATCAGTTGTATTTAAAGGAACTGGTGGATATGTTGTTTCACAAAACTATCCAGCGAATAAACGTGTAGATTTGATATCTGGAAGTGTTACGCTTACATTATCTGGTGGTAGTACAAAGAAAGATACTGATGATAAGACTACTACTAAGAAAGATAATTCATCAGATACTTCGAAAGATAATAAAACAGATATCGATAACAAAAAAGATGAAATTACAAATAAAGATCCTGTTGAGCCAGATAATGGTGGAGGCTCTGATAATGATAACTCTGGTAGTAGTTCTGATAATGCACCAACAGAGTAATGCAATTATATATTAAAAAAAGGCAATTCAACTGAACTGTCTTTTTTATTTGTCATAAAACTCTATTTCTTTAAAGATTATGTTAGTAATATTTTTTAAGAAGTCTTTAGGTAATTTTATTCCTGCGGCATTTTTATGACCTCCTCCACCATATTTTGTTGAAAGAATACTTAGGTCTACTTTGCCCTGACCTCTTAGACTTATTGACCTTGATACATTGATTATTATTATAAAATCTAATAATTCCTTATACTTTGTATTTAGATAGTCTCCTAACTCCGTTCTATAGTCTTCTGCATATACAAGTCCTGCATTATATCCATCAAGTTTTACTTTGAACATTTCTTGTTCTTTTTGGTCTATATATCTTTTTACCCTATCATTTTCTATATCAATTATTAATTTTAATGAACCATCTAATACGAACTCATCATTATTTTTTACGTAGTTTATTAAATAGTCGATATACTTATCTCTACCAAATATACTGAATAATTTTTGGATAGTAAATGCTTTATCTTTAGAAATTTCTTGAAAATCAAATGTATCTATGGAGCGAACTAAGTTAACTATTTTTTTTGTTGAATTTTTTCTTAATATTTCATTGTCACTTATATTTAGCAGATGGTCATAAAATAAGCTTGTTCCACATTCTTTTCTATTATTTTTTTCTACTATTACATCTATAAATGAATACTTGTTTAAGTGTATCTGACTTATATGATGGTCAAATACATGAATTTTTTTCTTTAACTCTTCGTCTTTATCAATATATTTTGCCATCTCTTCTGTCATATTTAAATCTGTTATATAAATTTTATCATATTGATTAGATTCTATTCCTTCTTTTAATAGTTTATCTACATCATTTAATTCTGTAAGTTTTATATCAATATCCTTAAATACTATTTTTCCTAATACTGCATTAGTTACTCCATCTGGGTCTGCAATATGACTTATTAATAATATTTTCATTATTTCACCTCAAAAAGATTATAAAAAAGAACTACTATTGTAGTTCTACTAAACATAATTTATTTCCATCATGGATAAATATCATTGTGGCTTCTTTTTGATAGTCAGAATATGAGTCATCTGTATATTTCCATGATACTTTTACTGTATATGCAGATTCATCTGTTTTTTCTCCATATGCATATTCTTCTTGTTTAACATCTTCTATTTTAATAGAGTCAACATCAACTACTGGTAAGTCTTGTTTTCTATTATTATATATATTACTTTCTACATATTTATAATATGTATCTTCTGCATTTAGTAAATAATTTTCTAAAACTTCACTATATATAAAGTCAACTCCACCTACATCTGTTTTTGCAGCTTTGTCTTTTAATGAGTAGAAATCATAAATGTACATTTTAGATATTTGTTTTAGATAAGCTTCCTCATCAACTTTTTTAGCTTCTAATATGTCTTTTAATTCATAAAACATATCTTTGTAAGCTTTTGGTTTACTTTCTTTTAATTTATACCCATAATCTTTTATTTCACTTAGAATTTTTACTTCTTTTGTTTCTGTAGTTTTTGATACTTGCTTATAAATTACAAATCCAACTACTAGTACTACAATAATTAATAAGATAGTAAGTATTATTTTTGCTTTCTTTTTTAATTTCATATTTACTCCTTTCTACTCTCCTGATATTTCTTTAGATTTTTTTTCGTTTAATAGGTCAAATACAATTATGTCATTTGATACATCAAGTAACTTATTTGCATATTCTGAATTTTTTGTTATTTCTTCTTCTGTTATTGGTTCATCTGATAATGACAAATATGCTTCTTTTTGGCTATTATAATACATTTTATTTGTAACCCAGTTTCCATTAGGGAATACTACTATATTATTATTTTTAATGTTAAATATATCATGTCCTAGTGCATATTTGTTTGAGAACCCTAACATATTTCCAAGAGTTGGCATTACATCATACATTCCCATAACATCTGTTATTTCTTTATTTAATTTTTCGTTATCTTTTGAATCTTTTGTCCAGATAATAAATGGTACTCTTCTTCCTACTTCATATTGGAATGAATCGTATTCTTTATAATTTGGATCATCTTCTGTTAGGAACTCATGTGTTTCCATATTATAATTATATAATTTATTATATTCACTTCTAGGTAATCTTGCATCGTGATCTCCATATAGGACTATTACTGTATTATCTAATAATCCAGCTTCATCTAATTCATTTATATATTCTCCTAATGCGCTATCTGCATAGTGAATTGACTTGAAGTAATTTCCTAACTTAGTTCCTTCCATGTATGGATATGTTACTTCTTCTTGTGTACCATCTTCATTTGTTACTGTACTTGTTATATCTACATTAAATTCTCCATATTTTTCTACATCTGAGAAAGGAGTATGATTTGATAACATTATTGATATTCCATACCATTTATCATGTTTTTCTGATATCTTTTTAATCTTTGGTATTGATTGTTTAAAGAATTCTTTATCTGATAATCCTAATCCTATTGTGTTTTCTTTTGTTACTTTATAATCTGCTTTACTATAGAACTTTTCATATCCTAAGCTATTATGCATTGCTCTTCTATTCCAGAAATCAGCATTATTTGCATGCATACTAAATGTATAATATCCTTTTTCTTTTAATAATTTTGGTGTTGAAATATAAGTTCTATCTGAGTATGAAACGAATGCTGTTCCACTCTTTGTAGGCATTAATGATGTATTAAATGTTAATTCTGAATCACTGCTTGTTCCAACACTTACTTGTGAATAGAAGTTTGAGAAGAATAATCCTTCGCTAGCCAATTTATTTAAGTTTGGTGTTACTTCTTGACCATTAAAACTTAAGTCCATGGCATTTCTCATCATACTTTCTGCATGAATAACAATTACATTTTTCCCTTCAAAAATATTAGTATATTCATTAGTTTCAACACTATTTGAATCTTTAAAATATTCATCAAAATTATTCTTTGCTTTTTCATAACCAAACATTGAGTTTATTTTTGGTTGTATTGATACTACTAAGTCATTTGCTTGATAAATATAAATACCAAAACGCATTACTATATATTCTTTGTTCCATTGTTTATAAAATCTTGATATATCAAGGGAAGACATTGTGATTAAGAAAATAAATAATAATACACCTGAAAAAGCTAGTGTTTTTAATGTCTTCTTTTTTCTTTCTGATTTTAGTTCAAATTTTTTATAATAATTTTTCTTTTTTAATTTTAGATGAACAGTAATTAAAGCAATCGGTGATAATAAGTATATTAAATCTTTTAATTGAAGTACGTTTTCTACAACTGCATCTCCTACATCACCAATATATTGTGTTAGTGATAACATTGATACTGATGCGAATGATGTGTAAAATGTATAATATACTGAGTTTATCATACAAATTGCGGTTAAAAATATATTAAAGCCTAGATAATAGGCAAACCTGTTTTTGGGTTTTAATAAATAACCAAATGCTCCTATGGCACTTACGACAACTAAATCGGCCATGATTGCTTTTACTGATAAAAAGTTTTCTAATGTATGCATACAGAAAAATCTTAATATCGTAGAGCTTAGAACTCCTGTTATTACAAAAGTTACAAATAAAGCATTATTTTTAAAATATTCTTTAATTAAATGTTCATTTTTTACTCTTTTTAATTGTTTAATTAAATTATCTTTTCCTTTTTTTATAGCGATTTTAATTCTTTTCATAAATTACCTCACTTTACTTTGCACATTTAATTATAGCACCATTATAT
>CAVLBI010000048.1:0-13380 GCA_963661295.1 bacterium | reverse complement strand
TCTAAAATAGCAACAATTCATCATATAAGCATATCTTCATAATAAGTTGTAATTGTAAAAGCATATCAACATATCTTCAATTAATACTTTTCTAGCTTATACTTAAATTATATAAATTTAATTTGTTTTTGTCAATTTAATTTTTTATAATCATTTTATTTTCTAGAATTCTTTTTTATATTATTTAGATATTCTTTTTCTTCATTATCCATGTAGCCTTTAAATATAATTTTATTTATTTCAGAATGATTAAAGACACAGATTGTATCTGATCTTAATATTCCTTCTGGATACATACAAGCACAATAATCAAATATATGATCTGGATAGTCATTAGTACTTACTAAGTAACCTATTATCATTAATTTCTTTTTTCACCATTTAGAAGTACTATACTTCCTAGTGGTAATAATTCTTTATTCATCATCATCACTCCTGTAGAAGAAATCATCTTCTTCATCATAGAACTTATTTATACTATTTCTATCACGAGATGCATGATATGGAGTATTGTCTTCTATCTCCTTCAAATTTTGTTTATCAATAATTGAGGTTTCTGATGCGAATGATTCCCTTTGATTAATATTATTTGAGGTATCATATGTTCCTTCAAGTTGTATGTCATCATCGCTGTTTCTATCATCATAGTACATCTTTCTTTTTTTATTTTCTTTATACTTCTTGTCATCAATAATTACTGCGCCTAGAGCACCAGTTATACCTGCAGCTGCTATTCCTAAACCAATTGGTACTGTATTATATGAACTAGATGTAGTTTCTGTAGGTTGTTGTGTTACTGGAGGTACTGTTGAACTACTCATGCTTTGAGCAATACTTTTTCTTAAATTAATATTATATTTATTTTCAATTACACTTAATCTATCAGAAATTGAATTCATTGCATTTTGTCCAACATTACTTTCTTTTACTGCATTTAACTCTTCGCGTAGAGACGCAACAGTATTAGCATCTTCCCTATTCATATTATATCTTGCCATGTATCTATCTGATAAGTTTTGTACTTTTTCTACGTTAGATGAAGCAAGAGATGATACTTTAGAACCTGTTTGTTCTTGTCTCCATACTGACATATCTCTAGATACTAAATTTTCTTTTTCTGTATTAGTTAAATTTAAATTATCATATTTCTTTAATAAAGTACTTTTCCATTCATCTTGTGATGAATAATTAGTTGGATATTCATTTGTAGTATTACTAACCATGTAGTCTTTTATTGAATCATCAATATTGTTATTAAAGTCATTTATATTGTTTGAAATATTAATAGTATTGTTTTTAGATAACAAAGTATTTATCTTATTACTAGAATTAGTACCTTTATAGATTGTTGATAAATCTTTTATATCATTAGAAGAGATTTCTTCAACATTAGAAAATCTTTCTAATATACTATTAAGAGCATCTTTTAGATTAGTTATTTCTTTCTTAGTTATTTCTAATTTTTCATATAATTTATTAATAGAATCTTTGTAGGAAGTTATACAATTACCATGTTCTAAGTTAGTTGTGGTAATTAGATTTTCTATATCTTCAAAGTAAGTTGTTAAGTCTGTATTATTAATGCAATTTTCGACTGATGTTAGAGTATCTAGTGAATTTGATATTCTTTCTAAGTCAATGCAACCAGTATATCCTTGTGCCATATTTATCTCCTATAATGTCTTAGCAAGTTCTAATCTTGCTTCTAGACTTTTTATTCTTCTATTTGTTGTTTCTTTTGACGAAGACTTTTCTTCTTCAATTTTTTCCTCTATTGCATTAATTAGCTGATTTTTTTCAATTCCTTTTTGTTCAGATGCTAAATTTTCTACGTGTAGTTTTATATTTTCAAGAGTACTTTTCATTTCATCAATATTGTTTAATATATTTATTGCCATTTCATTTGCAGGAGTGGAACCCATAATATTTATTGATGATTTATCAAGTCCTCCATTGATTGTTTCATATTTTATATTTTCATATATTACTGGATTCATGTATGAATTAAAATCAGTATATAAATCATTTATTTTATCAGTTAATTTAGCTGGATTAATGATTTCTGATGAGTCAGTTTTCCATGTTATCCAATCTACTTTTGACATATTAACACCCTACCTTTATTCTATATTAATTATAGAAAAATATAGACATTAAGTCAAACAAAAAAGAAAGCTTAAGCTTGTGCTTCGCTTTCCTTCTTTTGTTTTCTTAATTCTTCAAGTCCACCATTTAGAACTTTTGATAATTCTTTTTGATTATCTGTTTCATAACCTTTAAAACAAATTCTATCTATTTGTTCGTGATTGAAGGCAAATAATTGATCACTTTTTACCATTCCTTCAGGATAAAAACATGCTCCATAATCGAAAAATTGTCCTGCAACATCTACTTTTCCATTTTTGTCATATGCTTCTCCTGCTGGCATTATACAATAACTGTTAATCATTAGCTCTCTTTTTCCGCCTTTTAATAAAACTACTGTTCCTATTGGTAAAAACTTTTCTTCTTTTTCCATTTTTACTCCTCCCTTTTTATTGTAAGTCAGCGAGTTCTTCGCTAGATCTTGCATCATATTTTTCTTCATTATTAGATGTTGCTTGATAACTATAGTCATCATCGTCATCTAAATAGTTTTCTCCATTTGCTGTATCTTCATCATATTGTATATCTACTGAATCATCACCAGACCATTCATCTGTGTCGAATTCATCTTCATCATCTTCACCGTTATCGTTATTGTGTTTTCTATCCATATATGCTTTTGCACCTATTCCTGCTGCTGCTGCGGCACTTAATCCTGCAGCTATTGGTATAACTGCACTTGAACCACTACTACTTGATGTAGTTGTAACTGGTGATGGTGATGTTGGAATCTTAGTAACTTTACTTCCTTTAATAACATCTTCTATTGATGTTGTTCCTTCTGTTATTGCTCCTGTAATACTTGAATCAGTTCCTGTTGGTCCATCTAAGACATCGCCGGCTGTTACACCTGAATTTGATGTATATCCGCTTGATCCTGAATAGCCTCCACCAGTGTGGATTGTAGTTGTTGTACCTGTACTTGTATCATTTCCATTTGATGGTGGTGTTGTTACTGTTGTTGGAGCAGAAGTTGGTGTTGCACTTGTTGTTGGTGCTGTCGTTGGTGTTGCGCTCGTTGATGGAGTTGTTGTTGGTGTTGCACTTGTTGTTGGCGATGTCGTTGGTGTTGCACTTGTTGTTGGTGCTGTTGTTGGAGCAGAAGTTGGATCTGTTGTTCTGAATTGTGCTGTACTATCACTATAGTTGCCTCCACTACCATCTGAACCACCACTTGGTGTTCCTCCACCACCGCCTGAGCTTCCGCTTGGTGTTCCTCCACTAGTATCGTCCCTAGTAACTGTAGGTTGCTTTCCAATAGGAGTTGGATCTTCAGTTGAAATTGTTAATGTATCTTCTCCCGGCGTTCCGTTTATTGTTCTTGCAGCTTCTGTTTGCTTAAATTGTGTTGCTGCATTTCCTTTTACTGTTGTTGAAATTGCTGAATTAACACCTGCACCTACTACTCCTGGTGTTGCTGCATTTGTAGCAACACTCTTAAGTGTTGAAACTGGATGTGTAACTGCACTTCCAACACTTGATGCTGCAGATTTTAAAGTTGAAACTGGGTGTGTTACAGCTCCAGCTACTGTTTTAGCACCACTTACTGTTCCTTGTGCCAATCCTTTTGCTCCTTGGGCTATATTAGTAGCAGTACCCTTTATAATACCTTTTTCTAATACATTATCTGCTGCCTGTTTTCCAACGTCATATCCTTTTTTCGTAATTGAATCTGAATAGCCTTGGTAAGAACTCCATTTTGATTTTTCAACAGTCTCCAAAGTTTTTTCTGCATTAGTTACTGTTTTATTTGCTTGTCTTAATGCAACTTTTTCATCGAATAATTTTTTGTTTGCTGCAGTTAAATCATCTTCAGCTTGTGTAAGTGCTTTTCTTGCATTTGATAAATTTTCGGCTTCTTTACTACCTTGTACACTAGCTTTATCCAATGATGACACATCTTTTTTAGCTTGTTGAACTTTTTCAGTTGCCTCTCTAAATGTTTTTTCAGCTTTGTCTGCTGCTGCTGTTGCCTCATCTACATTACCGGATGCCTTTTCTGCTACACTTTTAGCATCACTTACTTTTCCTTCAGCATCTTTTACGGCGGCATTCTTCGATAGTTTTTCACCTAACTTACCAGCAATTAATGCTACGCTTACCTGTTTTGCAGCTTGTTTTGCTCCACCTTTTGCAGCTTCATCCATTGATAAACCTGAATTTAGTCCTGCTTCTGTTCCAGAACCCATTCCTGCAAGACCAGCAACTGCTGTTGCACCCCATGTTGTTGATGAAGCAAGACCAGCAATTTTTGAACCACCTTTTAAAACTTGTGATGCTACTTTTGCTGCTTTTCCTCCGCCATCTGCTATTTTTCCAATAGTGCCAGCTGCTTTTCCTGCTACTGAAGAACCTGCTCCTGCTACTGCTCCACCTATTGCTAGGTAACCTGCTGTACTTCCTACAAGTTTTAATCCTCCAGCAATTGCACTGTCTTCTGTAAATGCAGATTTTTTAGCAAAATCACTATTGTAATAAAAATTAAATGCATCATGTGACCAATTCTTTTTTACAGAACTTTCACAAAATTTTTCTAAATCACTATCTTTTGGTGCAACCCAACCTACGATTGATACTGCACCATCTCCGATATCTTCTACTACACTTAAAAGTCCTTCACCTAGCTTTGCTCCTGCCATGGCAAATGTACTTCCTAGTTTTTCATACCAAGATGATTTTTCATATTCTTTGATACTATCAGCTTTATTTTGTAATTGTTCACCAATTTGAGAAATTGATGATGCAATACTTTCAAATACTGAATCATATCCACCAGCATTAACTTGTCCAACATATTGTGCAACTCCATTTACATTATTAAGTTCTGTAATTGCTGCATTAATTTCAGTTCTTGCTGTTTCAACTTGATTTGTTCCTATGGAATTTATTTCTTGAACTACTGAGTCAACTTTATCATAATTTGCATAAACATCTGACTCTTTTTCATCTCTACCTGTTAACCAACTAAAAAAACCCATATTATTACTCCTTTCTAACTTACACTTACGACACCTGATGCTGATGCTACAGCATTGTATGCCTCATCGTTTGCTTGGTTTTGAAGAGTATCATGTGCTTTTACAGCTTGAGTATACATATCACTTAAACTATCTTTTATTGAGCCAGCAACAGAGTCAAGTGCTTTTGATACTTCTTCTATTACTGTATCCATTTTTGTTCCTTGAACAATTACCGCATCTGCAGCCTCTCCTGATATCCCATTTAATGCAGATGATATTGTCTTCATTTGTTCTTCTGCAACAGTGCCAACTTTATCAATAGCAGTTTGTACTTCGTCTGGATTAATGTATTCGTTAGCATCAACTCCTGTTGCATGTGCAACAGCTTTTCCATCTTTATCATATCCAGTGTATGTTTTTGGTGCTACCATTTTTTCACTCTCCCTTTAATTCTTATGCAATGCATAAGAAACAGAGAAATAGGTATTTCTCTTCTTCCTATACATTGCATATTGCAATGTATTTATTTTTATTGTTCTTGATCATAAGATAATGCTTGTTCAACAGCTAATCTTAAGTTTGCTGCTGATAATTTCATATCTTCCATAGCTGCTGGAACATCAGCACTATAATAACTTTCCCAGTTAGATCTAACTGTATCTGACCATGTTGTTTGAATTCCATCAGGAATTGTTGATTTGATTGCAGCATCTAATGTTTGCATATTTTCTTCCATTGTTGATACAATGCTGTCGATTTGTGTTGCATCATCTGTTGCTGCTCCTGGATTAATTGTAATATTCATATATACATAATCTCCTTTCTATATTTTATACTATTAATGCATTCCAGATTTAAGATCTCCAATCATAGTACCAAACTTAGTAGTTTGTAGACCCATATATCCTTCTGCTTCTTCAATTGTTTGTGTAAGTTTGTTTAAAGTATCTTGTTTAGCTTGGAATTTAGCTAATAAATCGTTTGCTGGATCTCCTTGAATATCTCCACTAGTAATTTCTTCGATTAAACTTGTTAATCTTGCTAGATTTGATTTGTATTCTTGACCAGCTGTTTCTAATGCATTTTTTAATTGATTTAATGCTGTTTCATCTACGTGAATTACTGACATATTCTTTTCACCTCCTATTGTTTATTAGAATATGTTTCAATCAAGACCGAACCCATATCCTATAAATTTATTTTAATGTTTTTTTCCTTTTTAATCAAGTATTTTGTCTTAATATATACATTTTTTATGACAAATAATAATATTTTCATATTAGCAGTTTTTTACACATATTTATTAATTAAGCATATTTTATATTAGATATGGATAAGGGGTTGATGTTATGAACAATAATAATTGCATTAGAAATTTACTTAAATATATCGCACTACTCCAAGATAATTCTAGTAAGAGTTGTAATAGTTTATGTTCTAATAATTATAATACCCGTGTTGTACAGTTATATAAAAGAAATGGTGATTTACTAAGTATTAATTCTTCTAGTTATTTTAGAATTATGAAGGTATGTGATAATTGTTGTACTTTACTTTTACTTAATAATAATTCTTCTTCATATAGTTCTTCAGGTGAATATATTACTATTGATTGTAATTGTATAGGTTGTGTTCGTTGTGTTGAAGATATATCTATTACTGGAATTTAGAAAGGAGGGATAAAATGAGTTGTAATTCTAATGAAACTTGTAACAGTTGCATCTATGATATTTTGAAGAAAATATTATTACTGCAAAAACAAGATTTTGACAATGACAACTATATCGGTTGTGATAAACCATACTTAGGTCCTATTACTACTTCTGTTTGTTATAATACTAGACCAATAATGTTATATAATTGTTGCACTGGTAATCCTTGGAGTTTTACTGCTACTGTAAACAATGAATCTGTTACTAGTAATATATTTAGAGTAGAAAATTGTGATGATTGTTGTTGTACATGTAGATTACTTACTTACAATTCTACTACCAGTCAATATACTAGTACCAATGAGTTTGTAACAATAGATTTAAGTTGTTGTGGGGCAATTAAATGTTTAAGTGATACTTATGTTGACTTATGTGCTTAATATAAAAAAGATATCCTAATTGGATATTTTTTTTAGTTCTATTATTTCATTTATTTTTATTAAATCATTATCTAAAGTAGTAATTGTTTTATTAGTTCTTGACACTAAATATGTATAGTATTCTTTATTGTTTGTTTTTATATATACTTTTATATTATAGGGATAACCTGTACTTTTAAATATCGATGATAGTGTTTCTTCTATATTACTAGGTGTTTTTATTTCTACAGATTTATTTACATTATCTTTATTTATATAACAATAATTTTTATTATTATTTATTTGTTTATTAATATTATTTTTATATATTTTAGGTAATTTTTTCATAGACATTCTCCTTTATATATTTTATGAATTTTGTTAATAAAAATACTAATGTTTTGATATAATATTAGAGAAGGAGGTAATTAGTATAAAATATAAAATTAATTATGGGATATTAGTACCAATTATTCTTTTATCTATAATTAGTATTATTACTATATATAGTGCTTTGACTTATACATCATCTACTGTTGGTAATTTAGCTTTAAAACAAGGTATGTGGTATGTTATTGGATGGATTCTTGTATTTATTTTATTAAAGTTAAAGAATGAATACTTGTATCAACATACTTGGTTTTTATATATATTTGGGAATTTATTATTACTTGGATTACTTTTATTTGCAGATCCTATTAATAATAGTAGATGTTGGTATACTATACCTGGTATTGGTAGTATTCAACCTAGTGAGTTTATGAAGATATTTTTAATGCTTACTTTAGCTACTATGATTCATAATTTTAGAAGTGATTTTGATAATCCTACTATGTTAGATGAGTTTAAGTTTATTTTGAAGAGTTTTGGTATTGTACTTATTCCATCTATTCTTACTTTTTTACAACCTGATACTGGATGCGTATTAATGTATTTGGTAATTTATTTTTCCATGATGTTTGTTAGTGGTATTAGAATGAGATGGTTTTTAATAGGTTTCTTAATTGTATTTATATTGGGTGGTACTTTTTCTGCCATATATTTCTTTAAGGAAGATTTATTTATTAAGTTATTTGGTAGTTCAATGTATTATAGATTAGAACGTGTTATTAATTGGCAAGATGGGTCTGGAATGCAGTTAGAGAATGCATTAGCAGCCATTGGGTCTGCAGGATTTTTTGGACATGGATTTAATCATACTCCAATATATTTTCCAGAGTCTTCTACTGATTTTATATTTGCGGTTTTTGCATCTAATTTTGGTTTATTTGGAGTTATTATTTTAATGGGAATTATAATTACTTTAGATGTAAATATAATAATGCTTACTAGAAGAAAGATACATGATACTGATAAGTTTATTATCGCAGGAATTATTGGTATGCTTTTATTTCAACAGATTCAAAATATTGGTATGACTATTGGTTTACTTCCAATTACTGGTATTACTTTACCTTTTGTTTCATATGGAGGATCTAGTTTACTATCATATATGTTGATTGTTGGAGTATTACTTAATATTTCACTTAAGAGGGCTACTAATTATAAGTATAGGTAAAATAAAAAATTACGTTTTGTGACGTAATTTTTTTGTTATTAATCTTCTTTTAGAACTGATTCATATACTTCTTTTAGTTTTTCCCCTATTGTTTTTATGTCGCGTTCTTTTGCAACTTTATAAGCTTCTTCTGTAAGATCTGGTAGTTCATTAGTTACTATCTTTTTTATTTTTTCTTCAAATTCATCTATATCTTTTGCTTTATAAACATTTACTCCGTCTTCTAACCAATCTTCAAATATCGGGATATCTCTAATTAAAGCTTTTGTTTTACAAGCACACGCTTCAATGATTGGTATTCCTTCTGTTTCTTCATATGTTGGAAATATATATAAATCACAACCATTCATTGCTTCTATAATTAAGTTCTGTTCTACATAACCTGCAAAATGTATGTTGTTTAATTTTGTATTAATGGCATCTCTTACATCTTTTGTTGCGGCACTTAGTGGACTATAGCCAAACCAAATAAACTTATATTCAGGAAGTCTTTTAGCTAGTTCTACAAAGTCTACTATTCCTTTTCTTTCTATATATAAACCAATACCTATAATTACTTTATCTTCTTCTTTTAGATTATATCTTTCTCTAAATGTTTTTCTTAGGGATTTATCACATTTAAATTTTTCTAATTCTATTCCATTAGAAATCGCATATATTTTTTTCTTTATTCCATATCCTTCTAATAATCTTTTTGAATATGGTGTTGGTGTTATTATAACATCTCCTAAGTTATAACATTTAATTAGCCATTTTTTAAATGCTGGTGATATTTGTTTACAGAAGATAAATCCATTCTTAAAATCCTCTTCTGTTGAATGGGCATGATAAACTATTTTTTTACCTTGCTTTTTGGCAATTTTTGCAAGGGCATATGAATTTGGTCCATAAAAATTTACATGTAGTATGTCATATTCATCTTTTATACTTGTAGTGTATGGTACTCCTACACTTTCAAGTGCTTTTTCTTGATGTATTATTGCTTTTCCTAACCCACTTTTAGAAAATAGTTTTTCTCCTTCTGTATATAGGCATACTTTCATAATTTCATCTCCATCTTTTCTTTCTTCATTATATATTAGTGAGTAAAAAAAAACAAGTCTTGCTTGTTCTTAGTCTTGTAGTGCTCCACACCTTGGGCAAAAGTGTCCATCTACTTTAGCTCCACAATTAGGACAAAAGTTATTTTTCTTTCTAAGGCTGAAGTTTGTTGATGATATTTCGTTTAACTTTCTAATTGATATTGTATACAAGACTATTATAAATATTATAAATACATATACTAAGGCATCTATATTAGACATTAGACAGAAATCATATATACCGTGTAGGATTGCTGGAACTAAAATACTTAAGGCTATATTTCTCTTTTCTAATTGCTTATTTCCTTTTAGTTGAAATTCTTTTGCTAAACATAAGTGATAACCCATAAATATTGCATCACAAGCGTGACCTGGTATGGCGGATAAAGCTCTCATTAATGCTGTTAAAAAGTTTTTGGTTCCAAATACATAAATTATATTTTCAAAGAAAGCAAATCCTAATGATACAAATACTGAGTAGACCATTATATCGTATATTTCATCAAACTCTTTATTGTTGTATCCTCTATAATATACCATAATCCATTTACATAATTCTTCTACTAAGGCAACTCCTATAAATGAATATAGTAGTATGTCTAGGAATGTACTCGATTTTGTAAGCTCCATAAATGGAAGAAATACTCCTAATATATCTGATACTCCAAGTACTAGGAAACACGAAATTATTCCTAAGAGAAAGAACTGTATTAATAATGTGAACGGTTCTTTTTTTTTGTCTTTATTGTAGACAATCATAAGTATTATTACTACTGGGAGTGCTGCTAAAAAGAATAAAATCGATGTCATATCAAAGCCTATCATTTATCATCACTCCTATCTAGTCATAGTATATCATGAAATTTTTAATTTAGTATTTTTTTGGAGGATTTATTTTTTTGATTGACACAACTGTTTATATAAAAAATAAAGATATACCTTTTTATTATATACCTTTATTTTTTATTATTTTGATAATGGGTTATCAAATTCATTGTTCTGATCATATACACTATTATTCTCATCTAAATATAATGTTCCTGCTGAATTTGATAAATGTATTTTAGGTTGTTCTTCTATATTAATAAAATAATTTTTTTCTACAGTGTTACCTGTTACAGAATCTGAAGATGTAATTTTATATGAAGTTCTTCCATATTTATTACTATATATTTTCATTACTTCATCATTGCTTTGACCTATAGAAACACCATTTTTTTTCTCATACATTTTATCTATTATTTTCCATGCTTCTTCATCTGCATCAGTAGTTGAACTATAATAAATATATGATTTATCTATCAAACTTAATAATTTTATCGAATCAAATAAATTCCCATATTCATTTAAATAATCGATAAGTTTCCATATATCATTTGAATCTAGTGCCTCTAAATATTTATCTGTTCCAATCAATTCACAAATTGCTTTTACATAAACCGTTGGCTTAGAATATAATGTAGCATTAGCATATGCGTTACTTTCTTCAGTTAATAATTGTGCTGTTCCTTCATCAAGACTTTTTCCAATTTCAGTAAAATTGAATGTTGTTCCATAAAAACCTTTCCCAAATAAAGCATGGAAGGCCTCGTGTAATTTAATTTCTTTTTGTTCATCTGATTTTTTTAATTTAAATCTACCATTATAAGTTATCGTATCATTATAAAATGTTGTTGTGGCGACTATATCACTAAAATCATTATCATCATATTTTATTTTTAGGTTTCTAATCATTTTTAATATTCTTTCTTGATTTATTTCTCCGGCGTGATTATAAATAAATTCGTTTAATTCTTCTCTTATTTCCGACCAATTTTCTTTTAAGTCACTTCTGGAATTAATTATATCATTAAACTCTTTTAGAAATTCTTCATTACTTAATTTTGAATTATCTATATTAATGTAATAAAAATCAGGAAGATGTGTATTTTTATCTATATGTGCTCCTGTTGTGATTGAGCCATACGTTATAATTGCTCCTGTGCTTAGTGCAATAATTAATTTTTTTATATTTTTTTTATTTATATTTATTTTCACCATATTGCCATCCCCTTTGTTAACGGCACATATTATAACACTAAAAATTAAAAAAAACAATTATTTTTTCTTGAAACCTTAAAAAAAATAAAAAAGAAAGCAACAATGCTTTCATCTTTATTCTATATTATTTATGAAATAATATTTGATTCTAATGTAGAACCATCTGAAGCTAAGTTTCCAGAAATATCTGTATCTTGAGTTTCATAAGCCTTAGCTACGCTATTAACAATTTGTGTTTCGGCTTCTTTAAGTTTGTTAGTATAACTTTTAGCTGTTGTTTTTACTGATTCAATAAAATTATTTAATGCTGATTCTATAGCAGAACCTTTAAATGCTGTATTTACTTCCACTTGTGAAAGCTCTTCTATTTTAGCATCAATTTCTGCGCAATACTCATCTATTGCAGTTGAAACGTTACTTGCAAAAGATGCAGTTACTCCGGCTAAATTTGCTCCAGTTGTTCCACCAAGTCCTAAAACACCTCCAGTATTTAGTGTTGCACCCCCACTTGTTACTCCAGCATCTACTGTACTAGATAATAATGCATCTCTTTCTGTAGTATCTACTGTTGCTCCACTCTGTGTAATTGACATATTCATTTTCCTCCTAATCTAATTTTATAAGTTCCTCATCTTTGTTTGCCATTGCAGCTTGAGCTGAATTAACTTCTTGTTCTAAAATGTTAAATAAAGCTTCAAATTGTTCTGCAACATGAGCTGCATCTTTTGTTAAATTTTCTACAAAATTTTCTCTAGCTTTACCTTCCCATTCATTTTCACAAGCACTAACAATCTTATCTGTTTCGTTAACAGCATCTACAGCATGCTGTAATGCTTCTGTTTTTATAGTGTTTATGTATTCTTCTAATCCTGCTTGATCATATCCATATGCAAAATCTCCAATTGCTGGCATATTTAATCCTCCTTTAGCCTTTCAATTTTACTGATATCTCTAGATATTTGTGATGATATCTCAGAGTCTTGTTCTTGAAAAACAGATGTTACTTTTCCCATTACACTAATATAATTGTTTATATTTTGATTTACTTTTGAAAATTCATTTAAAATATTATCAAATTTGTTTAACATTTCCTGTTTTCCATAACCATTTATATTTGATGATAAGTTGCTTTTACAATTATCTAAACGATTTCTTAACAGATTTATTTTTTGAATATAATCCATTAACTCAATCTTGAAATTGTTCATCTTATCTTCATTGATGCCTACTGCCATATTCTCACTCCTACCATAATATCTAGTTTTATTTTATATTATAAATTTTAATAATTAAAGCTTTTTATCATTTTTTTACATTACTTTACAGTTATATCTGATGTATTTACCTTATCTACAACTAATTTGTTTATGTTATCCACTCCATTATTCATGCCGCTTGATACTTTATTTTTTAGGTCATTTATCCAATTAATATATTTGTTAATTTTGTCTTCACAATCAGATAATTGAGAAGTTACGTTTCCCCAGTAATTCTCACCATTTGGCATTGAAACTCTACTTGCAC
>CAVLBI010000047.1:0-19811 GCA_963661295.1 bacterium | reverse complement strand
AGAGTTATTACAAAAACAAGTTAATGAAGAAAATAATTTAATAACTAATTAAAAAGTATCAGCATATTCGTTGATACTTTTTTGATGTAAAATTATAATAATCAAAAGAAAGAGAGATGATAAGATGATCAATATTAGAAAAAGGGGTAAAGTATATCAATATTGCTTTGAAGTGGGAAAGGTGAATGGAAAAAGAAAACAAATAACTAAATCAGGAAGAAAAGAATACAGACTCACTGCTTATAAACATCACATTGAATAACTTTTTAGAATAATCGTTTATTTCTTCAAGAGAAAAGCTTATCTCATCTCTAAAATATTTAATATACAAATTAATAAGGCCATCAACAAATACTGATATATTTAATTCTAAATATTTATCATTTGTTTTGCTTTTTAGAATATCATTTAACTTTTTATTAGCCATTCTATTTAGTCGTTCCATAAATATCATCGGGTCATTAGCTTTCAAAATAGCTTGGTATAAATTACAATTTGTTTTTAAGAAATCATTAATATTATCAATAAAGTCATTAACATCATTTAAAGAAGTAATATCATCATTAAAAAGATCAAGAGCTTCATCTTGAAATTCTTTAGCAATCTCATATATATTACTATAGTGAGAATAGAAAGTTCCACGATTTATATCAATATTATTAACAAGTTCAGTAACTGTTATTTTAGACAGTTCTTTTTTTTCACTTATCATATTTGCAAATTCACTACGAATTAAATTTCTTGTTTTTATAGATGAATGATTTAAACCTTTTACTTTCATTTATTCCACCTCTAGCCTTATTATACAATATCTCTTTTTTATTACAAAAAAATATAAATAAATTTCAACATATAAACATTAATTGTTGAAATTTTAACAGTATACATATTGATGTTGTTCTAATTATTTCTTTAATATTATAGAATTAACAATGAATTTTGTATTAAGGAGGAGTGAAAATGTCATACATAGAATTTAATAAAGTAACTAAAGAATATAAAACGGGAGATGTAACAATAAAAGCCCTAAATAATACAAGTTTTAATATAGAAAAAGGAGAACTTGTAGTTATTGTAGGACCAAGTGGTGCTGGAAAAACAACAGCTCTTAATATTTTAGGCGGAATGGATTCTGTAACTCGTGGAACTGTTTTAATAGATAATGAAAACATAAGTAATTATAAAAGACAAGAGTTAACAGAATATCGACGTGATGATATTGGTTTTGTTTTTCAATTTTATAATCTAGTGCAAAACTTAACAGCTAAAGAGAATGTGGAACTAGCAGTACAAATATCTAAGAATCCATTAGATGTTGATAAAGTACTAGATAGTGTTGGACTAAAAGAAAGAAAAAATAACTTTCCATCACAATTATCAGGTGGAGAACAACAACGTGTTGCAATAGCAAGAGCAATCGCCAAAAATCCAAAAATTCTTTTATGTGATGAACCAACAGGAGCTCTTGACTATAAAACAGGAAAACAAATATTAAAATTGCTTCAAGACACATGTCGAAAAGAGAAAATGACCGTAATAATAATCACTCATAATGCCGCAATAGCTCCAATGGCCGATAAGATAATACATTTTAAGAATGGAACAGCAGAGTCAATTAAAATAAATGAAAATCCAACACCAGTAGAAGAAATAGAGTGGTAGGTGTTAGTTATGAAAAATAAAACATTAAATAAAGATATTAAAAAATCAATAACCAACTCATTCGGTAGATTTATGTCAATAATGCTCTTAATGGCTCTTGGATCATTTGCTTTAATTGGCCTATCAGTATCAGGACCTGACATGCGAAAAACAGGAATAAATTATTTTAATAAATATAACACAGCTGACATCACTATAATGAGCGACTATGGAATTACAACAACAGAGATGAATTCAATAAAAAAAGTAAGCAATTTAAGAGAAATAGAATACATTTACCTAAAAGATGTAACTTTAAAAAATAGTACAAAAAGCTATAGAATATTTTCAAATACAGAAAGTATCTCAACATACGAACTTGTTAAAGGGAAAATTCCAACAAAAGAAAATGAAATTGCTCTAGATACATCTAATGAATCAAAATATAAAATTGGAGATACTATATCATTCGTTGAAAAAGAAAATGAATATGGAGAAAAAGTATTAAAAAGAACAACTTTCAAAATAACAGGTTTTATTAAATCCACAGAAATACTATCAACCCTAAATCGTGGTCAAACAACAACAGGAACAGGTTCACTAGATTGCTACGCAGTAGTTGATAAAAAAGCTTTCTCGTCAAGTGTATATATGATGGCAAAATTAAATTTTAAAGATACTAAAAATATAGATCCATACACATCAACATATAATAAAAAAATAATAAAGCATAAAAAAGAATTAGAAAATATTCTAGAAGATAACAAGTCCATAAGATTTGATTTAATAAAAAGTGAATATAAAGAAAAATTAGACTCTGCTAATAATAAATTAGTTGACGCAAAAAAAGAACTAGAAAATGCTAAAAATTTATTAGAAACTGCAAAAAATAAAATTGAATTAAGTAATAACAAAAGAAAATTACAAGCATCTAAAAAACAATTAAATACTGCTCAAAATAATATTGAATCATCTGATGAAAGATTAAAACTTGCAAAAAAACAATTAGATGAAACAGAAAATTTAATAAATGAAAAAGAACAAATTCTAAATACTAAAAAACAAGAATTAGATAATGCAGAACAGGTATTAAATGAAAACAAAAATGAATTAGAAGCAACTCAAAAAGAACTTGATAATAATAAAACTTCATATGAAAAAGCAATCAATGGATTAAATAGTAATATAAATGAATTAGAAAATAAATTAAAAGATAATAATTTAACTGATACAGAAAAAGAAGAATATGAAAAACAATTAAACAACTTAAAAAGCAATTTAGAAACTACAAAAAACGAATACAATTCTTATATAGAAAATATCTACAATCCAAATACTACAGAAATCGAAAAGAATTTAAAAAGTATTGAAGAACAAGAAAAAGAAATTCAAAATAACAAAGTTTTAATAGAAGAAAATTTAAAAGAAATCGAAAAATCAAAACAAGAATTAAATTTAAAAAAAGAAGAATATAGTAATTCTAAAAATGAGTTAGATCTTGCAAAAGAAGAATACAATCAAAAAGTTTTAGAATATAATAATGCAAAAAAAGAGTTAGAAAGTAAAGAGGTCGAATACTATGAAAAACTAGAAGAATATAATGAAAAAAGTATTGATGTAGAAAACGAAATATCAGATGGCGAAGAGAAACTAAATGAAGAACAAGAAAAATATAATAACTTGGAAAGTCCAGTATATGAAGTAGACAATAGACGAGAAACTCCAGGTGGAGAAGGATATAAGATATATGAAACAGTCTCAAATATAATTGACTCATTAGCAGATATATTTCCATGGTTTATGTACTTTGTTGCAGCCTTAGTAACCCTAACAACAATGACAAGATTTGTTGATGAAGAAAGAATAAACATGGGTACACTAACATCTTTAGGATATAGTGATAAAGATATTATTAAAAAGTTTGTAGTATATGGCTTTATATCAGCATCAGTAGGTACAATACTAGGGGTAACTCTAGGACATATCTTAATACCATATATTGTTTATAATGCATATGGACATGGATTTACATTTCCAAAAATAGAATTGCATTTTTATTTAAAAGAGACAATCTTAGCTTGCGTACTCTCACTATTATGTAGTGTTTTACCAGCATATATAGTTGCGAAAAATAATTTAAAAGAAAAACCAGCAGACCTATTATTACCAAAAGCTCCAGTAAGTGGTTCTAAAATATTATTAGAAAGAATAAAACCAATTTGGAATAAATTAAATTTTACCCATAAAGTAACAGCAAGAAACATATTTAGATACAAAAAAAGAATGCTTATGACAATATTTGGAGTAGCAGGAGCAAGTGCTATTTTGTTTACTGGCTTTTCAGTACAGAAATCTGTCTCAACAATAAATGATAAACAGTTTAAAGAAATAATAAAATATGATATGATTGTTGCTTTAAATGATACAAAAAATAACAAAGACTTAAATAATTTTAATAAATTAATAGAAAAAAATAATATTAAAAGTTATTCAAAAGTTTACTATGATGTAGCAACAAAAAAGACTGGTAAAAATAATGATAAACAAGAAATTAAAGTAATTGTTCCAGAAGACAATAATTTAAATGGATATATTGATTTACGTATCAGAAAAACTAAAAATAATATTAGTCTTTCAAAAGATGGAGTTGTAATATCAGAAAGGTTTGCTAAAGCATTAAATGTAAAAATAGGTGATAAATTTACAATAGAAGATAGTAAAGGTAATAAACACACACTAAAAGTCACAGATATTTGTGAAATGTATGCTGGTCACTTTATTTTTATGAATAAAGAATACTATGAAAAAACATATAATACTAAATATACAACTAATGCATATATGTTTAAATTAAAAAACTCAACTATAGAAAATACGAAAAAAGTAAGTGCAGAGTTTATGAATTTAAATATAACAAAAGGAGTAGTTCAAAATACTACTATGTATAATATGGTTAATACTATAGTAAATTCACTAAATAAAATAATGATTGTTTTAATAGTATTAGCAGCTCTTTTAACAGTAGTAATATTATTTAATTTAACAAATATAAATGTTGAAGAAAGAATAAGAGAATTATCAACAATTAAAGTCTTAGGATTTAGAGATAATGAAGTAACAATGTATATTTATAGAGAAACAATAATTTTATCAGAAATAGGAATTATAATAGGATGGCTATTTGGAATTATTCTTCATAATTATATTTTAACAGTAGTTCCACCAGATGAAGTAATGTTTGATCCAAGTGTTTGGATTGGTGCTTATATTATTTCGTTTGTAGTAATTAATATAGTCACATTTATATTAAAATATTATATTAATAAAAAGTTAATTAATGTTGATATGATAGAAGCATTAAAATCTGTAGATTAATATAAATATAAGAAAGTTTACGTACAAAAAACAAATAAATCACAATAAACAGTTTATTTGTTTTTTTATTTGATATAATAAAAACATAAAGATAGGAGGATGTAAATGAAAGCACTTACATTAGTAGAAACAAAGAAATTTGAATTAATTGAAAAGGAGATTCCAAAAGCAGAAGGTAACAAAGTAGTTATTAAAGTAATGAATACAGGTATTTGTGGTTCTGATATTCATATGATTTGGGCAACAGGATATAATGCTGGAACTAATTTTGTAATTGGACATGAGTTTTCTGGTGTGATTTATGACGCTGGAAATAGTAGTGAATTTAATGTCGGGGATAGAGTTGTAGCTATGGAAATAGATTCATGTTTAAAAGATGACTGTGAATTCTGTGGTACAGGAAGGGAAAATATTTGTGATCACGTATTAGAAGGTGGACCAGGTATTGGAACAGATGGAGGATACGGACAATATGTTGCAGTAAGAGAAGATATGGTAAGACACTTACCTGATAATGTTAGTTTTATATCAGGTGCTATGGTTGAACCAGCATCAATTTCTATGCATGGATTAAAGCTAGCTAAAGTTAATGAAAATAGTAAAGTTTTAATTACTGGCTGTGGAGCAATAGGAATGTTTTCCGCAGCAGATGCACATGCGCTTGGAATAAAAGATGTATATATAACAGAAGCTAATATAGACAGAGTTGAAATGGCTAAAAACTCAGGATTTGTAAAAGAAGCATTTAATGCAAGAGATGAACAATTAGATGAAAAGTTATCAGCTGTTGCCCCTAATGGATTTGACGCTGTAATTGAGTGCTCTGGAAATAAAACAGCTAGTACTACAGGTCTTAATCATTTGAAAAAAGGTGGAGAAATGGTTCTTATTGCCTATGGAGAAGCTCCTGAAATAAATGTATTTAATTTTGTAAATAGTGAATTCCACTTATCAGGAAGTCTATTCTTCAAAACAAGTGAATTTGAAGAAGTTATAAAATTAATGAGTGAAGGAAAATTAAACTTAGAGCCATATTCTAAATTAATAGAAATGGAAGAAGTACAATCATCTCTAGAAAAACTAGAAAAAGGAATTGAATCTCCTATAAAATATGTAATTAAAATGAATGACTAAAATAAATAAAAAAATAAGATTACTAAAGTAAATATAACGATTATTTACTAATAGTAATCTTTTTTATATCCATATCTACAGCTAATTATTTATTTTCACGATTTTCGCCAATAATAAATTTATTATTCTTTTTATCAAAAGTTATTTTATAATCAACATAATGTTCAATATCCAGATCCATTTCTATTGGTCCATATATAGTTGTAACACTCTTTCTTAATACATCAGGTTTAGTACAAGAACAAGTAAGTTTAATAGTGTTTCTACCAGGATTTAAATATAAAATATTTTGTCCCTTTAAACTCTTTATCATAGGCTTCTCACCATTTACATTTTGTACTTGAATTATTCTTGAATTAACTCCAACAACTGTCTCTAAATATACTTTTCTAGCATACTTATTTTCTACAAGCCACTTATCGACATCCATGTTTCTCTTCCATTTAATATAAAAAATAAAAGCAACTGCAAAAGTAATAAAAGCTAAGCATAAAATTATAAAAGTACTATCATCCATAAAATTCCTCCTAAACTAATTTATGTTATAATAACACAAAAATGTAATAAAATTGTAAATCACCTAAATTTAATTCATCAATTAATTTAAGAAAGTGATAATATAAGAATAGGAGATGGTAAATTTGAAATTAAACGATATAAAGGATATAGCTATAGTAGGTTCTGGTGTAATAGGATATTCATGGGCACTTTCATTTGCTATGAATGGACATCAAGTACATGTTTATGATATAAATGATGAATCCCTTAAACTAGCTAAAGAAAGAATTCATGAGTCCCTTGAAAACCTTGCGCGAAATAAAGTTATAAATCCAAATAAGATAGAAAAAATAGAAAATAGAATTGATTATTCAACATCAATTGAAAAGACAGTTAAAAATTCTAAATTTATTGTAGAATCAGGACCAGAAAAATATGAAGTTAAATGGTCAATTGTTGAAGAAATAGAAAAGTATGCAGGAGAAGATGCAATTGTTGCTTCATCAACATCAGGACTTTTAATAACAGAAATTGCTAAAAATGCAAAACATCCAGAAAGATTCATTGGAGCTCATCCATATAATCCACCACATTTAATACCTCTAGTAGAAATAACTAAAGGAGAAAAGACTAAAGAAGAAAATGTAAAATTAGCTTATGATTTATATAAGTCTATTAAGAAAGAACCAGTAGTATTACAAAAAGAAGCTCTAGGATTTATTTGTAATAGAATTCAAATGGCAGTTTATAGAGAAGTATGTGACCTTGTTATGAGAGGTGTATGTACAATTGAAGATGCCGATAAAGCTGTAACATATGGTCCAGGAATTAGATGGGCAATTATGGGACCTAGTTTAGTATTTGAACTAGGAGGAGGAAAAGTACACATTGATGGTTTAATGAAACATTTAAATGAATCTATAAATCTATGGTTAAATGATATGGCAGACTGGAAAGAATTCCCAGAAAACTTCCCAGAAATCGCTCGTCAAGGTGTAGAAGAAGCATTAAAAAATAGAAATCCAGAAATTGGTAACACAGATGAATCACTTGCAGAATATAGAGACAAGATGTTAATAGAAATCTTAAAATTACACAATAAACTATAAGGAGGTAATATGAAATACCCAAAATTTATAAATAAAGGAGATGTAATAGGAATTATTACGCCTTCTGCAGGAGCATATTCTGATCAAAAGAAAAATAAATTTATAAATGCCAAGAAAAATTTAGAAGAAAAAGGCTTTAAAGTAGAAGAATCTAATTATTTATATAATGATGAAAAAGGAAGAAGTACAACTAAATTTAATAGGGCAAAAGAGATAAATGATATTTCAAAGAATAATAAGATAGATTTAATTTTATCCGCAACAGGAGGAGATTTCTGTATAGAAACTCTTCCATATATAAATTTTGAAGACTTAAGTAATTGTAATAAATTTGTCGCAGGATTTTCTGATCCAACATGTATTTTATTTCCATTAACTACAAAATATGATGTCGCAACAATCTATGGACAAAACTTCAGCCCTTTTGGAATGGAAAAATTACATAAGTCCCAAGAAGATTTTTTAAATATTATTACAGGAGAAAACTTAGAAGAAGAAAGTTATGAATTATATGAAGATGGCTATCAAGAATCAGTAACTGGATTAGAGTATTATAATTTAGATAAAAAAGTACTTTGGAAAACACTTGATAATAAAGATGTATTAGTAAAAGGAAGAATTATAGGCGGTTGCCTAGATATAATAAGTGAATTATCTGGTACTAAATATGATGGAACAAATGATTTTATAGAAAAATATAAAGAAGATGGAATTATTTGGTACTTTGATAATTGTGAATTAAGTTGTGATGCAACAATAAGAGTTCTATGGAAATTAAATGAACTAGGATATTTTAAGTATACAAAAGCAATTATATTTGGAAGATTTGGTAGTGAACAAAGTTTTTATGGATATACAACAAAAACATGTTTAGAAGATAGTATACTAAGTGAATTAAATATTCCTATAATTTATGATGCTGATATTACTCATAAATCTCCAAGTTTAACAATTATTAATGGTAGTATCGCAACTATTTCAGTAAAAAATAATAAAGGAAAAATAAAATTTGAATTAAAATAAAAACACTAGTAAGCATATAAATACTGCTAGTTTTTTATTATATTTATACAAAAATAGTTTACATAGTAGATTTAATAACATGATATACTATAAATTATAGGAGGATCATATGTATAAGATATTAAAAAATGAAAAAATTAGTGAAAACAGTTATTTACTAAGTATAAAATGTCCAATAGTTATAAAAAAAGCTATGCCTGGGCAATTTGTAATTATAATGTCAAAAGAAGATAGTGAAAGAATACCGTTAACAATATATGATTTTGATTTAGAGAAAGGTATTTTACATCTAATATATCAAATAGTAGGAGCATCAACTAAAGAGTTATCAGAAAATAAAGAAGAAGTATTTGCGGTAACCGGACCATTAGGTAACCCAAATGAAATATGCAAAAATCCAGATGATTATAAAAATAAAAGAATAGTTTATGTAGCTGGTGGAGTAGGAATTGCTCCAGTATATCCACAGGTAAAATATTTAAAAGAAAAAGGTTTTAAAATTGATATTATTTATGGTGCCAGAAGTAAAGACTTATTACTTATAAAAGAAAAAATAGAAAAAGTAACAAGTAAAGTTTATTATGCAACAGATGATGGATCCTATGGAGAAAAAGGATTTGTTACAGACATTTTAAAAGAACATATTAACGAATATGATGTTTGTGTTGCTATAGGCCCAGTAATAATGATGAAAAATGTGTCAGAACTAACCAAAAAATATAACTTAAAAACTATAGTTAGTATGAATCCAATAATGGTAGATGGAACAGGAATGTGTGGAGCTTGTCGTTGTGAAGTAGAAGGTAAACCTAAATTTGCTTGTATTGATGGACCAGAATTTGATGGCCATAAAATAAATTTTGATATTGCACTTAAGAGAATGAATATTTATAAAAAAGAAGAGGAAGAATTAAAAAGTAAAGGGGAAAAGAATAGTGATTGATTTAGAAAAAGTACCAATGAGAACACAAGAACCTGACATAAGAAATAAAAACTTTGAAGAAGTAGAACTTGGATATAATGATGAAGAAGCACTAAAAGAAGCAGGTAGATGTCTAAATTGTAAGATTCCAAGATGTGTACAAGGGTGTCCAATAAACATTAAAATACCAGAATTTATAAGTGCAATAAAAGAACAGAATATAGAAAAGGCCTATAAAATAATAAGTGAATCCTCTTCGTTATCAGCAATCTGTGGAAGAGTATGTCCTCAAGAAAAACAATGTGAAGGAAAATGTGTTAGAGGAATAAAAGGAGATGCAATAGCAATAGGTGCTCTAGAAAGGTATGTATCTGATAAAGCACTAATTGATAATATGCAAAGTGAATTTATAAAAGAAAAAAATAATAAAAAAGTCGCAATCGTAGGAAGTGGCCCTGCAGGTTTAGCTTGTGCATCAGAATTAATAAGACATGGTTTTAATGTTGTTATATATGAATCTCTTCATAAAGCTGGAGGAGTATTAACTTATGGTATTCCAGAATTTAGAATGCCAAAAGAAATAGTAAATAAACAAATTGATAACTTAAAAAAATTAGGTGTAAAAATAAAATTAAATATACCAGTAGGAAATGCAATTACTATAAATGAATTAAAAAAAGAATATGACGCAATATTTATTGGAACAGGAGCTGGTATTCCTAAATTTATGGGAATAGATGGAGAAGATGCAAATGAAGTATTTTCTGCAAATGAAATATTAACTAGAATAAATCTTATGAAAAGTTATAAAGATAATTCAAAAACTCCAATTAAAAAGTCAGGTGTTGCTTATGTAATAGGTGGAGGTAATGTCGCAATGGATGCCGCAAGATCCCTAAAAAGACTTGGAATAGAAACTCACTTAATGTATAGAAGAAGTGAAGAAGAATTACCTGCTAGAAAAACTGAAGTACGCCACGCTAAAGAAGAAGGTATTATTTTTGATATATTAAAAAATCCAAAAAGAATTATTAAAGATGAAAACAATAGTGTAACAGGAATTGAGTATGTTGATATGGAATTAGGAGAACCAGGAGAAGATGGAAGAAGAAAAGTAACAGAAATAGAAAATTCAAATAAAAAGGTAAAATGCGATATGGTAATTATGGCACTAGGTACATCTCAAAATCATGAAGCATTAAAAGAATCTAATATTAAATTAGATAACAAAGGACTAATTATAGTTAATGATTATGAAACAACAGAAAATGATATATATGCAGGAGGGGATGCCGTAACAGGAGCGGCTACTGTAATACTTGCTATGGAAGCAGGTAAAAAAGTCGCAGAAAACATAATAAATAAATGTAAAGAAATATAAATTTAGCGAAGAAAGATTTACAAGTTAATGGTTAAATACTATATTCAAATTATAACAAGGTAAGTTTTTCTTGCAGGTGTTATGTAAAAAAATCAATTATTTCCAATTTTAAAAATGTAAAATTCACTGAAGAAGAACTAAATTTATTTATGACTTCAAATTTAAAAATAAAAGCTTCTATAATTGATGATATAATTCATGCAATAAAAAAAGCAAAAGAATTAGATAAAAAATTAGATTCAAAGATTAAAAAGTTATATAACTTTAGTATGTTTACGGAAAATAAAAAAATAAGTAAATATTTAATATTAATGATGATGTTAATAGATGGAAAGAAAATTGGCGACAAATACAACCTTTATAATATATTAAATCCAGTACTAGCTGGAACTGAAGATGGAGATTATACATATCAAGGTATAAGCTTGCAAGATATTGCAGTTAAAGAAATCCAAGATGATAAAGAAATACAAAAATAGTATTTCTTTTTTTCACAAAAACTGTGGAAAAAGAAGAACTGAAATAATCCACATTTTTTGTGGAAAAACATATTTGCGGACAAATAAAAAAAGTACTATAATATACAAAGAAAAAAGGAGTGGTAGTAATGATATATTTAGATTATGCATCCGCAACACCTGTTGATAAAGAAGTCTTAAAAATATATAATGAAACAAATAACTTATTTTTTGCTAATCCAAATTCAATTCATCCTCTAGGATTACAGGCAAAAGCCAAATTAGATTATTATACAAATAGTATTGCAAATAGATTGGATATTAATAAAGAAGAAATAATATACACAAGTGGAGCAACTGAATCAAATAATTTAGTTATAAAGGGAATTGCTAAAAGATATAAAAATTATGGAAAACATATTTTATTAAGTTCATTAGAACATCAATCTTTAATAACTCCTGCAACATCTCTAGAAAAAGAAGGCTTTGAAGTTGAACTGATTCCAGTAGACAAAAATGGTATTGTAGACTTAGAAGAACTAAAAGATATGATTAGAGATGATACAATATTAGTTAGCGTAACTTCAGTGGACTCGGAGTTGGGAATCATACAACCAATAAATGAGATTAAAGAACTATTAAAAGAATATAAGAATTGTAAGTTTCATACAGATGCTTCTCAAGCGATTGGAAAAATAAATATAGATTTTACAGGAATAGATTTAGTAACTATAGCTCCTCATAAATTTTATGGTTTAAACGGAACCGGAATATTAATTAAGAAAAAAGGTGTTGAATTGTCCCCTATAATTGAAGGTGGTAGATCTACTACTCCTTATAGGAGTGGAACACCAGTTATTGCAGAAGCATCTGCTCTTGATAAAGCATTAGAACTAGCACTTGAAAATATAGACTTACGAACAAAAACTGTGGAAAAGTTAAATGAGCAAATCATCACAAAGTTAAAACAATATAATAATATTTATATAAATTCAAATGAAAATTCAGTTAAAAATATAATAAATTTTAGTATCAAAGGAATTAAATCCACAGAATTTGTGGATTATATGGGAAAGAATAATATTTGTATCTCTGGAAAAACGTCTTGTTGTCCAATAGATGCCCCATCTAAATTGGTTTATGCTAAAACAAAAGATAAAAATTTATCATCAACATCTGTTAGAATTTCACTTTCACACTTAACAACACAAGAAGAAGTAGAAAGCTTCTTAAAAGTATTAGAAAAAATTCAAAAGGAGTTAGCCAATGGAAAAATATAAAGAAATTGAAAGAAGTATAATTAAAACTTATCGAAAAGATATTTGGTCTAGATTCATAAAAGCAGTAATTGATTACGAATTAATCAAAGAAGGAGACAACATCATGGTTTGTATAAGCGGTGGAAAAGACTCATTTCTACTTGCTAAATGTATTCAAGAACTACAACGCCATGGTAAATATAAGTTTAATGCCCACTACATAGTAATGGACCCAGGATATAATGAATATAACAGATCATTTATCGAAGATAATGCCAAAATTTTAAACATACCAGTTGAATTCTTTGATAGTGATATCTTTGATGTAGTAGAAAAAATGGATTCAAAAAGTGCATGTTACATGTGTGCTAGAATGCGTAGAGGATTTTTATATAAAAAAGCAAAAGATTTAGGTTGTAATAAAATAGCCCTAGGACATCACTTTGATGATGTAATAGAAACAACTCTATTATCAATGTTTTATTCATCAGAAATAAAAACTATGCTTCCTAAACTTCATTCTGATAATTTTGAAGGAATTGAACTAATTAGACCATTATATCTAGTAAAAGAACAATCAATAATTACTTGGCGAGATCATCACGACTTAACATTTATAAATTGTGCATGTCGCTTTACTGAAGGATGTTCATTAATAAATGATGGTTCAAGTAAAAGAAAGGTTGTAAAAGATTTAATAAAGAAATTAAAGAAAACTAACCCAAATATAGATGAACATATTTTTAAATCACTTGATAACATTAATATGGACTGTATATTAGGATATAAAGAAAATAGAGAATACCATTCATTTTTAGATAAATATGACAAATAAAAAAGGAGCCAAAACTTAAGCTCCTTAATCTATATACAGAGGATCTTCACACTACATAGTGAACCTTCCTCAATAATAATATATGATAAATTAAAAAAATAATACCAATAAATTCTTAAGTTGAATAAAAATAATAAAATATGCTACACTATAAGTAATAAAGTAGAAGGAGATGTCTTATGGAACTTAGAGAAATAAAAAATTCATTAGAGTCAGATTTAAATACAATAAACAATTTATGGAGGTCACTTTGACATTGAAAATAAACAAACTAAAATAAAAGAACTCCAACAAGAAACAGAAAAAGAAAATTTCTGGAATGATAGAGAAAATGCAGAAAAAACTTTAAAAGAATTAAATGAATTAAAAGATACTGTTAATCAAATAGTTAGTTTAAAAGATAATATTGATACTAATTTAGAAATGGTTAATCTTTTAGAAGTTGAATCAGATGATGATTTATTAAAAGATCTAGAAACATCAACAAAAAAATTACAAGAAGAAACAGAAAAATTAAACAAACTACTACTTTTAAATGGACCATATGATAAATATGATTGTATCCTTGAAATTCATCCTGGTGCTGGAGGAACAGAGTCCTGTGACTGGGCAAGTATGTTATATAGAATGTATTTAAGATATTGTGAAAAAAAATCTTTTAAAGTAACAGTTCTAGATTATCAAGATGGTGATGAAGCTGGAATAAAAAGTGTCTCAATCTTAATAAAAGGAACTAATGCTTATGGTTATTTAAAAAATGAAAAAGGAATTCACAGATTAGTAAGACTATCTCCATTTGATTCAAACAATAGACGTCATACATCATTCGCATCCGTAGAAGTAACACCAGATATTGACAAAGATGTAGATATTCAAATAGATGATAAAGACTTAAAAATAGATGTTTATCGTTCAAGTGGTGCTGGAGGTCAAGGAGTAAATACAACAGATTCAGCGGTAAGAATTACTCATTTACCTACAAAGACAGTAGTCACATGTCAAAATGAAAGAAGTCAGATTCAAAATAAAGAACAAGCACTACGCGTTTTAAAAAATAAATTATTACTGATGGAAATTGAGCGTCAAGAACAAGAACTTAATAAAATAAAAGGAGACCAAATGAATATTAATTTTGGATCTCAAATTAGAAGTTATGTCATGCATCCATATTCCATGGTAAAAGATCACAGAACAAACACAGAAACAAGCAATGTGACAAAAGTACTTGATGGAGATATAGATGAATTTATAGAAGATAATTTAAAAAGGGGCTTATAATATGAATCTATTTTCTAAAAACAAAACAGACTTTGTTGAATATATAAATAAAAAATCATATAAAAAAAGACTTATTCAGTTTATAGTAGGTTGCCTAATAATATCACTTGCCTATAATCTTTTTATCGCACCAAATGACTTAGTACCAGGCGGTGTAGGAGGAATTGCAATTATATTAGATAACTTATTTGGTTTTAATAATGCCTTATCAGTCTTTGTACTAAATATATTTTTATTAATTGCTAGTTACTTTTTACTAGATAAGGAAAAAACAAAAGCATCTCTTTTAGGATCTATTCTTTTTCCTTTATTTATTAGTCTAACTCAATACCTACATGTTTATCTTCAAATAGACACATCAAAACTATTATTAAATGCAATATTTGGAGGAATGTTATATGGCTTTGGAGCCGGACTAGTCTTTAAAGCAGGATTCACAACAGGTGGAACAGATATAATAAATCAAATATTTTCAAAGTATTTTAAAATGAGTATGGGAAAAAGTATGTTATTTAGCGACGGACTAATTGTTTTATGCTCAGGATTATTCTTCGGAATAAACAGTATGCTATATTCAATAATTATTTTATATATAATAAGTTTAATGTCAGATAGAGTAGTACTAGGAATATCTGGTAATAAAATGTTTTATATAGTAACAAAAAAAGATGAAGAAGTAAGAGAATTTATTTTAAAATATCTTCATCATGGAGTAACTATCTTTAAAGGAAAAGGTGGATATGACAGAAAAGAAGAAAACGTGCTAATGGCAGTATTACCAACAAAAGACTATTACAGATTAAAAGAAGGGATTAATGAAATCGATAAAGATGCATTCTTTATTGTAACAGACTCCTATGAAGTATTTGGAGGAGAGTAGTATGGAAAATATATTAGAAGTAATTAGAAAAAAGAAGAAATTATATAGAGTTTTACTAATGGGAGCATCATTATTTGTAACTGCAATTCTTTATAATGTATTTCTTCTACCTTTAAGTCTTGTAACAGGTGGAACAAATGGTGTCGCAACAATTACCCATTATTTATATGGAATAAATCCTGCAATAATGCTTTTATTATTATCAATTGCTTGTGCAATATTAAGTTTCATGTATTTAGGACCAAAAAGAACTGCAGGAACACTAGTTGCAAGTGTAGTATACCCGTTATTGGTAGAATTAACATCTCCCTTAACATCATTAATTCAACAATCAAACACTGATATGCTCCTAATGGTATTATTTGCTGGTGTATTAAGTGGAATTGCCAATGGATTAATGTATAAAACAGGTTACAGTAATGGAGGATTTCCAGTAATAAGTCAAATCCTTTTTGAAGAAAAACAAATACCAGTCGGAAAATCATCCCTAGTAATCAACATAACAATAGTATTAGTTGGAGCATACTTCTTCGGAATAACAAATGCCCTATACGCAATTATATTCTTATACATAAATAGTATAGTTCTAGATAAAGTTCTACTAGGAATATCTAATAATAAAGCATTCTATATCATTACAGAAGAAGAAAGCAAAGTAAAAGAATATATAATAAAAACACTAAAGCATAATGTAACAACATTTGAAGTAAAAGGTGGTTTTTTAGATAAAAATAGAAAAGTAATTCTAACAGTAATCCCATCAAGAGAATACTATAGAGTTACAGAAGGAATAAAAGAAATTGATAAAGATGCATTCTTCGTAGTAACAGATTCATATACAGTAGAAGGTGCAAAATAACGTCAAGTAAAATTAAAAGTTAAAGGCTAAATTGTCCCTTTCTTTTTTTATGACAAAAACTATGTTATAATGAAGTAACTAAGGTGGTGATAATATAGATGGATTTAATTCGAATTAAAAATGTAGAAAAAAAATATAAAAACGGAGTAACAGCCATCTACGATTTAAACTTAGCAATAGAAAAAGGTTCTTTTGTCTTCATAATAGGAGGCTCAGGAAGCGGTAAATCAACATTGATAAAAATGTTATATAGAGAGGAAAGACCAACTAAAGGTCAAGTAGTAGTAGGTGGTCTAGATGTTGCAAAACTAAGAAACAAAAAAGTATATAAACTGAGAAGAAAATTAGGAATAGTTTTTCAAGATTATAGACTATTACCTAAATTAACAGTCTATGAAAATGTAGCTTTTGCCTTAGAGTGCATTGGTGAGAAAAAAGATATAATTAGAAAAAAAGTTTTAAAAGCTCTAGAAGACGTTGGATTAAAAAATAAAGTTCATAACTATCCTGACCAATTATCAGGAGGAGAACAACAACGTGTCGCAATCGCAAGAGCAATAGTAAATAACCCAAAATTATTATTATGTGATGAACCTACAGGAAACCTAGATCCAGAAAAAAGTATGGAAATTATGAAAGTATTAGATGACATCAATAAAAATAGAGGAACAACAATTATAATGGCAACTCATGATAAAGACATAGTAAATAAAATGAAAAAACAAGTAATTACTCTAAAAGATGGACATTTAGTACATTATAAACAGAAAGGAACTTATAGCGATGAAGTTGTTTAGAATGTTAGGAAGAAGCATAAGGGATGCTTTCAAAAGTGTAATAAGAAATTTTAGTTTATCCCTAGCATCAATTTCCTGTATTACAATCACACTAATAATAGTTGCCATTGCCATTATCGCATCATTCAATGTAGAAAACTTTACAAAAGAAATAGAGCGAGACATGACAATAGTTGTATTTTTAAATAATAATGCAGATGAAGAAGACGTAAAAACTACAGAAACAGAAATAAAAAAATTATCAAATGTTGAAAAATATACATATCAATCTAAAGTTGAAGTAAAAGAACAAATGCAAAAAGAATCAGATGTCTTTAAAACAGTATTAGATGGATGGGATGAAAACGAATCTCCACTAAAAGATACATTCCAAGTTAAAGTAAAAGATATCACTAAAATTAAGAAAACAGCGAATACAATTAAAAATATGGATAATGTTTCAGTTGTTAGATATGGTGAAGGATATGTTGATAAAATGATAACTGCATTTTCATCAATTCAAAAAGTAACTTATGGAATAGTTATAGCATTAGTTTTAGTAACAATATTCTTAATTATTAATACAATTAAATTAACTATTTCTGCAAGACATAGAGAAATAGAAATAATGCGTGTTGTAGGAGCAAGTAATTTATCAATAAAGATTCCATTTATCATAGAAGGTATGATTTTAGGCCTATTCGGTTCAATTGTACCAGTATTAATAACAACATATGGTTATTTAGCTTTCTATGAACACTTTAATGGATACCTATTCTCAGAATTAATTAAATTAATTAAACCTGAACCATTTATTTATTCTACATCACTAATAGTAATAGTAATTGGAGTAATAGTAGGTATGATAGGTAGTGCAAGTGCTGTAAGGAAATACTTAAAGATATAATGAAAATAAAAAAAGTATTACTAACAGCTATAATTATAGTATCTATTGCAGCACTACCAATAAATACAAAAGCTGTAACATTACAAGAATATGAAAATGAAGTTGCTAAATATCAATCACAAATAAATGAGAAAAAAGCTCAACTTGCAAAAAACAATGAAACAATCGCAAGTGTTCAGGCAAAAATAAAAAGTTATCAAAACCAAATACAAAAAAATCAAGAAGAACAAGAAACCTTACAAAAAGAGATTGATGACTCTAATGCAAAGATAAAAAAGAAGACTGCTGAATCAAAAAAATTAGTTGAGTATTATCAAATATCAAATGGAAATAATTCTTACTTAGAATATATCTTTGGAGCGAGTTCAATAACTGATATGATTTATCGTATGTCTGTAGTAGAACAATTAACAGATTATAATGATAAAATTATGAAGGAATTAAATGCATTAATTGAAAAAAATAAAAAGAGTCAAGTAGAATTAAAAGCTAAGAAAGAGGAATTAAAGAAACTTCAATCTGAGCAAGAAGCTGAACAAAAAAAGATAGAGGCAGATAATAAGAGTATTGAAGGAACATTACCTAATATTGAAAATGACCTAAAGACTGCTCAAGCACGAGTAACTTATTATAAGAATAAGGGATGTAAATCAAGTGATAGAATTGGTATAGATTGTGATAAACCAAAACCAGCTGTTAATCCTGGAGGAAATACAGGGACTGGAGATGTAATAGCTGCCAATGGATTTACTTTCCCAGTAAGTGGAGGTCATATTTCACAAAGTTATGGAAACAGTGGTCATAAAGGTATAGATATTGGAAAATCTTGTAATGCACCAATCAAAGCAGTAGCTTCAGGTAGAGTTTATTATGTAGGAAATACATTAGATAACTATGGAGCTAAGATGATTATAATTGTTCATAACGTAAATGGTAGATTAGTATTCTCACAATATGCTCACCTAAATGGTTATGCAGTAAGTTCAGGTCAAGATGTAAGTGTGGGACAAGTAATAGGATACATGGGAAATACCGGATATTCATTTGGTTGTCACTTACACTTAGAAATGTCAGAAGACTATGGATGGAACTATAATTCATCATATTATACATATATAAAACATATAATTAATCCATTTAAGTATGTTCCATATTAAAATATAAAATAGAAGTATTTAGAGAAATCTAGATACTTTTTTTTACCTCCAATTACAATAATTTTAATGTATAATATAAATAGGAATAAATATCTAAGAAAGAGTAAATATCATGAATTTACTAGAATTACTAACAACTAAAAAAATAAACATATCAGATGAATCATATAAAAAATATGCCAAATACTATGATTTAACTGAACCAACAGATAATAACTTTGATGAAAAAGTAAATAAAATATATAATTTAATAATTAATGAAAACAAAGATGACATAGAACTAATAGCTAAAGAAAGTGATTGTACATTAGAAGAATGT
>CAVLBI010000046.1:0-4971 GCA_963661295.1 bacterium | reverse complement strand
TAATATAACTACTGATAATAGTGAAATTACTCCCATTACTTCTAGATTTAAATATGTTAGGATGTTATATAATGAGAATATTATTGCGATATATGAAAGATATGCTAGATAGTTTTTACTATATTTTATATAGCTTATATAAGTAAATAATCCTATTATTAAATATGTAATAAAATAAGCTAATTTTGAACCTGAACCGCTATATGTTAGGAACGAACCGAATATACCAAAGTACTGTATAGCAATTATTGATAATGTATAGAATGTTATACTTAGTATCCAGTACATAAATGAAGTTTTATATAATTTTAATTTTCTTTCTGTAAATATTGATAGAATTAAGAAAAGAGAAGCAAATAAAACTAGAGCGCTTACTTTTATATTATCTGTTATTATTCTCCAAGATGTTGTTGCGAAAAGTATTCCTGATATTACTACCATTAATACTCCTAATTTTAATAAATTATCTATTTTTCTTGATTCTTGATTTTCTTTTTTAGGTGGACCATTAATTGCATTTACAGCTTGTTCATATTTACTTAATTTTCCAATAAATATAAAAATTAGTATTGAAGGGATTAAATATATTGGTATATTAATTATACCCATTAGAATAAGCGTTTTCTTATTGTCTATTAAATCAAGTCCTTTAGTTTCACTTATTGATAAGATAATTATTCCTATTACTAGGGCAATTATTCCTATAATTAGACTGTCTGCTAATATCCAGATTATGGCAGATAATATGTCTAATGCTCCTGCTACTTTTAATAAAATTTTATCACTATCCATATACATTACCTCTTTATTATATTATAAAGATAATAATTGATATTGTCTATTTTTTTAGTCTTTTTTCTTTAGGACTTTTTCTAGGAATGCTTTTTTGTCTACTTCTTTTCTTATTATTTCTACTCCATCAATATTATTTAAGACATAATCTAAACCTACTACTTTTCCGTTTACTATAATGTCTACTGGTTTGTCTATTAATTTTGGATATTTTGCACATATAAAATCAAATGTTGTTGAACCATTAGGTAGTTCTACTGTTTCTTCTTTATCATATACATAGATATGTTCTGTGAATAGTCTTTTATTTGCTTGTGATATAAAGTCATAATTATTTTTAGAGTTTTCATCTATTTCCATTAATACTTTTATAAATGGTATATGGTTCTTTATATATTCTTGAGTTTGGTCTTTTGTTATACCGTTTCTAATATTCCATAAGGCTGACACTCCATAGGCTGTTACTTTGTCCATATCATATGTTCTTATTTTTACTTTTGTTGGAATACTATTTGCAGATACTGTTGTGTGTAGTGATTGATAAAGATTTGTTCTTGGATTTGAAATGTAGTCTTTTAGTCTTCCATTGATATGAGGATATTCTCCATGTACAAGGCCTAAAGTTCTATAACAGTCATCTACTTCTTCTACTAATATTTTTAAATAAAATAAGTCATAGATATTTTCTAGTTCATATCCTTCTAATATTTTTTTATAAGTGGTACAGATATTTTTTGTTCTTAAAAGAATTTGGTTAGGTATTTCTTTTGCTTTTAATATTTCTGATATTTTATATTTTATTTCTAGTAGATAATCTCTTTTTTGTTCTTGTAGTTTTTGTTTTTGATATGATATTTCTTTATAAGCATCTGGTTCAATATACTTTAATGATAAGTCTTCTAAGTCGCTTTTTATTTTATATGCGCCTATTGATAAAGCAAGTGGAACAAATATTTCCATTGTTTCAACGGCATTTTCTCTTTGCTTTTCTGGCTTTTTAAAATCTAGCGTTTCCATATTATGAAGACGATCTGCTAACTTTATTAAAATTATTCTTACATCTTTGGAAAGACCATTAGTTATTTTTCTTGTATTTGCTAGTACTTGTTCTTCTTTTGTTGAGAAGTTCATTCTTCGCATTTTAGTAACACCATCTACTAATTCTGAAACTGTTGGATTAATTATTCTTGCGATATCTTCTTTTGAAAAGTCTTCTCCATCTTCTATTGTGTCATGAAGAAGACAAGCACATATTGTATCGGTATCATATATTTCCATATCAAGTACGTTTTTTGCAACATTTAATGGATGAATAATATATGGTTCTCCACTTTGTCTAAACTGATTTTTATGTATCTCACTTGCAAGGGAAAAAGACTTTCTTACATCTTCTAGTCCTTGTTCTGTTACATTATTCTTTTTTAATTCTTCTAATATATTTTCTATCGTTATCATGTGAACCCTCCTTATAAAAAAAACAACTCAAAATAACTTATTGAATCGTTTATATTTTGACATGGTTGATATATGAACTTTTAATTGTGTTTAATTTAGACATATATCTCACCTCTTTTTTATTAATATAAATATATAACAAATAAAGGCTTCATTGTCAATGAAATATGTAAATTTAATTATTTATTTAATCTTCTTTAGTAATCTTAGTACCATACGATACTATTGTTACTGTTGTTTTATCAGTTGTTTCTGTTATTTCTTTACCAAGATTATTATTTCTATCTTTATAGTCTTTTATTTTAAATGTTACTTGTTTATTTTCTGTTGGTTGATTTAGTACTTGATAATATGCAATATAATAGCCATTTCTTTTATATAAAGTTGTTTCTTGTTCATTTATTATTATTGTAGGATTTGTTCCTAATTGCTCATTAAATTTAAACTTTATGGTTATTGTATTTCCTTCTTCTGCATAATTTGAGTTTGTTTCATTATCACTTGTTATAGTTACATATGTAACTTCTGGTGGGTTTTTATCATTCTTATCTACAGGATTTATAAAATTGATTATAGCTTCATTATTCTGATAAACTAAAAATATTAGTAATAATATGCCTAGTACTATTAGGATAATTGTAATTATATTTGATAATTTCTTTTGTTTTTGTTCTTCATCTATCATATTAAAATACCTCTCTATTTATATTAATAGATTATCATTTTTATTTGTTTGTTTCAATAGATGATTGTTGAAATTATTCAGATAAAAAAACTATTTATTAAGCTTTATATATATCTTTTTATATACTCTGTATCTATTTTTGACATAGTTGATTCTAATATTATTGGAAGATTTAAATCGTAAATTTCATTTAACAAAATCAACTGAGCTAATGCTACTGGAGCATTTTTTGTGGCTAGCAAACTATCAAAATGATCTTTTATTATTACGTCCTTTACTTGATACTCTCCATCAGATACTATATTTCTAATAGGATAAGCGGTATACTTAAATTCCTCCTTTATACTTTCAGGTAATATAAATTTTTTTTGCATCAAATATTTCCATATTATTATCAATTATTATTGTGCCTGTTTTTTTGTATGATTCATGTATATCGGAACCAACTTTTGCAATACATATATAATGTGCACCGTTTGTTCCTTTTCCTCCAGAATGGTTTCCATAATTTGATGAAGTAATTGCTCCATCACTAAATACCTGGCTTAACGTTTTTAGAGAATTTGTAGTATGTGAGAAGTATGTGTTACTTATTTTATAATCATTTGTATTTAGGGAGTCTAAATAATCTTTTATTTCACTCATATTAACATTAAGATTATTCATATTTAAAATGTTTTCTATTTTATACTTAGGTATATAAATTTTTGAAATAATATATTTAGGGTCTTTTATACTTTTTAAATATTTCTTTGCTTCAACAAAGAGTCTCTTATCATTCTCACTATAATAAAAATCATAAGTTCCATCCTGTTTGTTTCCAATAAACCAATCTTCTCCAATGAAGCCTGATTCATAGTCAGTGTCCATTTCTTTATATTTCTTACTATGTTGAAGACAATATTCATAGTATATTGAATTTAATTTTTTACTTAGAGATTCTATGTCAAGGTCTTTAAATTTCTCTACTTTTTCTCTTTCATACATGTAAATTGGTTCTACATCGGTTGTATCAAGTTCTTCACTATATTTTCCATAGAGAATAACTTGCTTTTCACTTGAATCTTTTAAGTACAACTCTTCTTTGCTTGATGGTTTAAACAAGGTGTCGGTATAGTCGTTTACTGTAGGTAATGTGTCTATAAATCTATTTTTTATATCTATTGGATTTCTTCCTATTAAGACTAATTTTATACCTTTTTTTGATTCTTTTGCTGTTGCTTTTACTATTTCTTCTGCTGCTTTACTATAAATTTCATATATTACTTTATCACTATTTGTTATGTTTTTTGACTCAGTAGTTAGTTCAATATTATCGAAACAAAGTACATCTCCACATCTCCAAACCCAACTATAGGCAACTATTTTTCCATTATTAGTAATTTTAAAGAAACGTCCGTTTGGATTTGTTGATTCATGATCAGACAAAGCAGTGTTTATCAAATCTATTAAATCTTTTGTTTCCATACGCTTTCCCCCCTACTATTATTATTTCTTTCGTTTTTGTTTTTGTGCTTTATTTGGAATACTGTTTGTAGATTCTTTTATTACTTTAAATAATTCTTCATAATCAAAAGCGCTAGTATTTTCTAAAGCTAGTATTTCTTCTATACACTTTTCTAATTTTGATTTCTTTTCATTTATAATAATTTGCTTTTTATCTGCAATCAATTTTTTATTTTGTTTTGATTTATTTTGTAACTCTTTTAATGTTAAATCTGTTAAATCACAATATTCTTTTTCTATACCAATATTTGTAAGTGTTTTATTTTGAGTATCTATTTCTGAAATTAATGAAATTATTTTATTTTCTGTTTTTTCTATTAGATCTAAAAGTGCTTCTTTATCTTCTTCTAATAATTTCGATATTATTTCTACTAATTTTTCTTTTAATTTGATTGTTAATTCTTCTGTGATTTTCTTTCTTAGATTTTCTACTTCTTTGTAATAACTTTCTATAATTAAATTTATAGTTTCTATTTCTTCTTGATAATTATATTCTTCTAATATTGGTACTAAGCTTTTTAATTCATTTATAT
>CAVLBI010000045.1:0-2644 GCA_963661295.1 bacterium | reverse complement strand
TATTATAACTATTATACCAAAGTTGATTGCGAAAAAAATTTATTCTATTTTACTGTAAATTATAAAAAAATGTTGACAAATAAGGACTAGATGCATATAATATTACTAGTCGAGAAAAAAAGGAAAGAGATTTATATCCACCTGATCAGCGAATAGCGATAGGTTAAAAGCCAATATACAGTTAATAATAATATTATGTGTGTATTTAGCGGATATAAGTTTTATATCTGCTTTTCTTATGTTATGGAGGTGTTAGGTATCGCAAAGAATAATGATAACATGTTGATTAATGATCAAATCAAAGCTCGTGAAGTTCTTGTTATTGGTCCAAATGGAGAACAAGTTGGTGTTAAACCTATTCAGGATGCTCGTACTTTAGCTAGTTATGCTGCACTTGATTTAGTTTTAATCAGTCCAAATGCTAATCCACCTGTTTGTAAAGTAATGGATTATAATAAATTCCGTTATGAGAAACAGAAGAAAGCTAAAGAGGCTTTAAAGAAACAAAAGGCTAATATGTCTGAACTTAAGGAGTATCGTTTATCACCTGTTATTGATGTTGGAGATTTTGAAACTAAACTTAGAAATGCAACTAAGTATTTAGAAAAAGGGGATAGAATTAAACTTACTATAAGATTTAAGGGTCGTCAGATGGCGCATACTGAATTAGGTAAGGAAGTTCTTGAGCGTTTTGCCGACAGAGTTAAGGATTATGCAGATATAGATCAAAAACCTAAGTTAGATGGTAGAACAATGACTATGTTATTAGTACCAAAGAAAGACAAATAATTAATAGGAGGAAAAAATTATGCCAAAAATTAAAACACATAAAGGAACTGCTAAGGTAGTTAAAAAACGTAAGAATGATATCGTAATTGGAAAACCAGGAAGTAGACATAATACTGGTAGCAAAAGTACAAACTTTAATAGAAGTTGTAGAAAGGGATCTAGTCTTAGTAAGGCAGATCAAAATAGATTAAAGAATATTATCTAATCTATATATTAAGAAGGAGGAAGAAACATGGCAAGAGTTAAAAATGGAGCAGTTACTAAGGCTCGTCACAAAAAAGTATTAAAACAAGCTAAAGGTTACTTTGGAAGTAAACATAGATTATATAAAACAGCTAAAGAACAATTAATGCATTCAGGTCAATATGCATTTAGAGACAGAAAACAAAAGAAGAGAGAATTTAGAAAGTTATGGATTACAAGAATCAATGCTGCTTGTAGACAAAATGATATTTCTTATTCAAGATTTATTGAAGGATTAACAAAAGCTGGTGTTGAAGTTAACCGTAAAATGTTATCTGAAATAGCTATCAATGATCCAAAAGCATTTACTGATTTGGTTAAAGTTGCTAAAGATGGAAAAGCTGGTAAGATTAAACCTGCTACTGAAGTTAGTGGAACAGAAGTAACAGTTGGAGCTTCAAAAACTGCAAAAAAAGAAACTAAAAAAGAAGTAAAGAAAGAAACTGCTAGTGAAGATGTTGATTATTCATCTATGAAAGTTGCTGAATTAAAAGAAATCGCAGCTGAAAAGAATATCGATGTTACTGGTATGAAAAAAGCTGATATAGTAGAAGCTTTAACAAAATAATCATATTAGTGGATTTATTTATCTAGTGCCATTATGGTGATAAATTTTGGAAACTAATAGAAGAAGAAAAAACGAAGGAGAATTAATTATGACTGTTGTATCAATGAATTATTTATTAGAAGCTGGTGTTCAATTCGGACATCAAAAAAGAAGATGGAATCCAAAAATGAAGGAATACATCTTTACTACAAGAGATGATATTTATATTATCGATTTACAAAAAACTGTAAAGAAATTAGAAGAAGCTTATGAAGCTATGAAAGAAATCGCAGCTAATGGTGGAAAAGTTCTATATGTTGGAACTAAGAAACAAGCTCAAGAAGCTGCTGAAGAATGTGCTACTAGAACTGGTATGTACTTTGTAAATGAAAGATGGTTAGGTGGAACTTTAACTAACTTTAAAACAATCCGTTCAAGAATTAGAAGAATGGAAGAAATTGAAAAAATGGAAACTGATGGTACTTTTGAAGCATTACCTAAAAAAGAAGTTATCCAAATTAAAAAAGAATATGAAAAATTAAATAAAAACTTAAGAGGAATTCGTGAAATGAAGAGATTACCTCAAGCTATGGTAATTGTTGATCCTCGTAAAGAAGATATAGCTATTAAAGAAGCTAGAATTTTAGGAATCCCTGTATTTGGTATTGTAGATACTAACTGTGATCCAGATATGGTAGATTATGTAATTCCTGGTAATGATGATGCTGTTCGTTCAGTTAAATTATTAATTGGAGTACTTACTAACGCTATAGCTGAAGCTAATGGTAATGAAGTTGTTGATTTTGTTTCAGAAGATGACAAAGCAAGAGCTGAAAAGAAAGCTCAAAAAAGAGAAAATGCTAGAAAAGAAGAAGCAACTAAATCACAAGAAGTAAAAAGTGAAGAAAAAGTTGAAACTAAAGTAGAAGAAAGCGAAGATTTATCTACATTAACTTTAGCAGCTTTAAAAGATAAAGCAAAAGAAGCTGGAGTAAAAGGTTATTCTACAATGAAAAAACAAGAATTAGTTGAAGCTTTAACTAAATAGTCGTTTTACTTATAAAG
>CAVLBI010000044.1:0-9604 GCA_963661295.1 bacterium | reverse complement strand
AAAAATTTTAATAATTTTTATTTATTAGCTAGATTATTTAAATATTCAGAACATCTATTTAATTCATTTAATAAATATTTATCATGTTCAAGATATCCAAGACATGATTTTAAAGATTTATAAGCCTTTTCACCAGACCAATATGATTTGTTTCCATCACCATTTTGTAATTCAACCATATCTTTTTCAAAATTATCCATTGCTAACTTTAATTTAGATATTTCAAGATCTAAATTTTCCGAAAGAGCAACAAGTTCTTCATTCTTTTCAATCATTACTCTTCACCTCGCAAATTTTCAATATTATTTACTTTTTGTTCTAAAACATTTAATCTATCATACAATCTTTTGATAATTAAATCTTTCTTATCTTCATTGTAATTTAGTTTTAAACTATCTTTTCTTTTCTTTGCATTTACAGCTTGATTTTTACATTTATTACTCCAACCATTAAAAACATCAGCATAAGTACCGCTTACATATTTATTAGTAACAGCTGCATTTAAGTAATTGTATATTTTATTTAAAGAAGAAGATATATTATCCAATTGATAAATCATGTCATTAGTTAAGTTATCGGCATAATCACAATTAATATCAAGTTCTTTATTATCAATCAAATTAGAAACAACAACGTCTGCTTTTCCTAAACTAAATTTTCCCACAAACAACTCCTCCTTATTCTTAAACTACTATAAGTATAACAATAATCAATCGCATTTACAAGTCACTTAAACACAAAAAAAACACAGACAATGAAAAATCTGTGATAAAAGAATATAATTGATTACAACTACATAATCAAAAATAGTTTTTTTACAATTAGCATACTGATAATACACTAATATACTTGGTTTAAGAAACTGCTATCTATTAGCTAAATAGAAACTGTCTTCATTCCAGTTGCAGCTGTTATTGTATAAAGTTTCCTTCTTTAAAAATTGTAATCTATCAATAGTCCGTGATAAGATTTCTGCTATAAAACCGTTATCTCATATATTTCATATAAAATACTACTCTCATATCAGATAACCAAGCATCCTACTATTGATAAATTAATTTTATTACATAAATCAAAAGAAGTCAATATAAATTTTTTCACAAAAAAATTGTAATAAGCTTTTTAACTTATTACAATCGAGTTTCTCACAATATAAAATTATTATCAGTAATCTTATATCATCACTTATCACAGAGAGTTGTCTCTCTCCCAAATTACAATCAACTTAGAGCCCAATAACATTAGATATTCCTATAGGCATCGTCGAATATCACAAAAAGTGACTTCAACTACATAACACTACTAAAATAAAAAGCAAAAACAATAAATAACATTTCTACAATCTATCACATTACAATCTATCACATAGCAATATTAGTATTCCTAAGTTAATACTAGTATACCACAAAATTTCTCTAAGTCAAATAAAAAAGAAGTTAAATTATTTAACTTCTACAGTAGCTCCAGCTTCTTCAAGCTTAGCTTTGATTTCATCAGCTTCAGCTGCAGGAATATTTTCCTTTACAGCACCGTTGTTATCAACGATATCTTTAGATTCTTTTAATCCTAAGCCAGTAATTTCTTTAACAACTTTGATTACAGCAACTTTAGCAGCTCCAGCATCAGCGATTGATACAGTAACTGTACTTGGAGTAGCATCAGCTTCAGCTCCAGCAACTGGTGCAGCAACAGCAACAGCAGATGGATCAACACCAAATTCTTCCTTCATTGCATCTACTAATTCTTTAATTTCTAATAAATTCATTTCTTTTAAACTACTGATAAAATCTTCTTTTGTTAATTTAGCCATTTTATTTCCTCCTATATATTTAATTTTTTATTAATTTTCTTCTTTTTGTTGACTATATAAGTCTAAGCAAATAGATAAGTCTCTTGCGATACCCATCATACCACCAGCAAGCATTGTTAATAATTGGTCTCTTGATGGTAATGTAGCATATTCTGCTAATTTAGCTTGATCAGCCTTTTCTCCATCTACAATCCCTACTTTTAAAACTAATGCTGGGTGATTTTTAGCAAATTCAGATATAACCTTAATTGGTGCTATTTGATCATCACTATAAGCGAATGCACTTGGACCATTTAATCCTTCAGAAAGATCAATACCTAAATCATTGAATGCTCTAGTCATTAAAGTATTTTTATATACTTTATAATCAGAATTTGATTCTCTTAATTTGATACGTAATTCTTTAGCTTCACTATCAGTAATACCACGATAATCGAATAAAACTACAGACTTAGCATTAGAAGCACGATCTTTAATTTCATCAATAACTGCTTTCTTTTGCATCAATATTTTCTCACTTGCCATAATACACCTCCTTAATTTATTGAGGGATGCCATAATAAAAGGATTCTAAGACACATGCCAAGAACCCTTATATACTAATTAAAGTCCTCGGTAGGATTTATTTTTACACCTACTGTCTATGGCACCTACAAATTGTCTTTATTATAAACTATAAAATCTTATTTGTCAAAATTATTTTCAACTTTTATACCAGGACCCATAGTTGATGATATAGAAATGTTCTTAACATATTCACCTTTTACAGTTGCTGGTTTAATTCTAATAATTTGAGCAACAAATGCATCTAAGTTAGCAAGTAAATCTTCTTCACTAAATGAAGCTTTACCAATTATACCATGAATATTACCGAATGAATCAGTTCTGTATTCAACACGTCCAGCTTTTACTTCTTCAACAGCTTTCTTTACATCCATAGTAACTGTTCCAGTTTTTGGGTTAGGCATTAAACCTTTAGGTCCTAAAACTCTACCTAATTTACCAAGTAATGGCATCATATCAGGAGTTGCAATCATTGTATCAAAATCGAACCAATTTTCTTTTTCGATTTTTTCTAACATATCAGTATCTCCTACATAATCTGCTCCTGCATCCTTAGCTTCTTGTGCCTTAGGTCCTCTAGCAATAACTAAAACCTTTTTAGTCTTACCAGTTCCTTTTGGAAGAACTATAGCACCTCTTAATTGTTGATCAGCTTTCTTAGTATCTAGATTTAATCTCATAGCTACTTCGATAGAGCCATCAAAAGAGCTAATAGAAGTTTCTTTAACTAACTTAACAGCTTCTTCTTTTGTATATGCCTTAGTCTTATCAATTTTAGATAAAACTTCAGTATATTTCTTACTTCTCTTTTTCATTTTCTTTCCTCCTTGTGTGGTTAAAGCGGATTTTTATTCCTTCCACTAGGTAATTCCTATATATTGAAGGTTAATTACTTATTATTAATCTTGTATTTCAATACCCATGTTTTTTGCAGTACCAGCAACAATTTTCATTGCTTCATCAACAGTATATGCATTTAAATCAGGTAATTTAGTTTCTGCGATTTCTTTAAGTGTTGCAGTACTAATAGTTGCAACAGTTTGTTTAGAACCATTAACAGAACCCTTTTGAATTTTTGCATATTTCTTTAATAAGAAACTTGTTGGTGGAGTTTTAACTACAAAATCAAAACTTCTATCATCATAGATTGATATTTCAACTGGTAAAATATCTCCCATTTTTTCTCTAGTTGCATCATTATACTTAGTACAGAAATCTTGTAAGTTAATTCCTGCAGGACCTAATACAGTACCAACCGGTGGAGCTGGTGTAGCTTTTCCTGCAGCTATTTGTAATTTAATCTTTTTTACTACTTCCTTTGCCACGAAAAACACCTCCTATAATTTTTAGTTTTCGCGAGTGGTCCAAATAGCTTGATTACCGCTTTTATAAATGCAAACCATGCTTCCCACTAATAACTATATATAAATAAAATATAGCCCCTAAATAATAACACACTATATTTTATTTTTCAAGTAAAATAAACATATTTAGAAAAAATTAAGCATTTTCTATTTGTTTTAATTCAACTTCCACAGAAGTTTCTTGACCAAATAAGTCAACTAATAACATAACTTTTTGATTTGGTAAATCAACAGAATCAATCTTACCATACATTCCATTAAATGGTCCATCAACAATCTTAACTTTAGAACCTTCTTTAAGTTCTGTTTCAACATTCATTCTACTAATTCCCATATTTCCTAATATTTTATCAACTTCATATGGTTGTAAAGGTGTAGGTTTAGCACCCTTTCCACTTGAACCAATAAATCCAGTTACACCTGGAGTATTTCTAACAACATACCAAGCTTCATCACTCATTACCATTTCTACAAGAATATATCCAGGAAACATTTTCTTAACTCTTTCCTTAGTAACACCATTCTTAACTTCAGTAACTTTTTCTTCAGGGATAACAACTCTATAAATATAATCTTGCATATCCATAGACTCAGCTCTCATCTCTAATTTTTCCTTGACCTTATTCTCATGACCAGAATAAGTATTAACTACATACCACTGTTTATCCATAAATCTAACTCCTTTTAACTAAATAAAGATTGAACTAACGCAAAAACAAAATCAACTAAATAAAAGAAAAGAGAACAAAATATAATAAATATAACTGTTGATATAGAATACTTAATCATATCTTTTTTATTAGTCCAATGAACCTTATGGAACTCAGACTTAACACCATGGCAAAATACCATAAATCTTTCAAATAAACTCTTCTTTTCTTTCTTAACTTCTTTCTTCTTAGTAGTCTTCTTTACTTTCTTCTTTTTTTCTTCATTTTGATCAGCTTTTTTAATACTTGCAGTATTATACTTGTCTTCGATAATTTTTTTTCTAACCTCAGCCATATCTTCACCTATTCCTTATTTTTATCAAAATAAAAACACTTCCAAGTGCTTACACCTATAAAATAGCACAAACACCTAGAAATGTCAACAAAACAAACTAAAATAAACTTAAAATCCACCCTATCATTCCAAAAACAAATAGCGTAAATAAAACTATAGTTATAATAAGCATATAATTGGCAAAAGCAACATCTCTTAAACCATTAATTTGTTTATAAATAATATCATTAATTCTATTATTAGTATCATTTTCAAAATCAATTCTATTTGGTGAAGACTTTACCAAAGACCTTCCGTTACCTTCAGTCTCGCCAAACTCTTTATTAAGACTTTCAAATTCTCTATTCCTGCGTTCAATGTAAAACTCACATAAATAAACAGAAGCACCTCTTAAAATAACGCCTCTATAATATGGAACATCAGAAGAAGGTAAAAACTGCGCAAAAGAATCGAAATTTTCCTTTAAAAAATCTATATTCATATCTTTTATAGGCATATTCATATAAAAACAAATCTGCAAAATAGATGATGTAAATATATCTTCTTTTATCATTTTCTTGCTTTCAATAGGATCAATCGGTAATTGATATAATTTAACAAATTGAATATACTTAGGACTGTTTTCTAATACAATAATAGAAGAAGGTGCAAAATCGCCAACACAATAATCATGATCATGAATATATTTTAATGCTTTATCCATATTAAGAAAAACAGTTTGCATATCTGTTTCTGCTGGATGCATACTGACCCATTCAGACAAAGAACAATATTCATAGTTTCTTGGAACCATATTATGATTTAATTTACTAGTGCTAGAATTTTCCATCATTCCCATCATATTAAAACCATCCCATCTTAATATAATTGTAAATCAAATTTTAATAAAATACAATTTTAAAGTTACTGATTATCTAATTTTCTTAGCTCATTCTTTAAATATTTACGTACATATTTTATTTTATAATCAATAGAAGATATAGGAACATCTAGTAAAATACTAATCTCCCTATAAGTAAAATTATTCATTCTAAGTTCAAAAGGAGCACTATAATCTAATTTTAAAGAATAAATTGTATCCTTTACAATATTAAAAACATCTGAGTAATCAACATAAGAATCAATATTAATATTATCATCACTTATATCGAATTCACCTATAGGTAAGAACAAATTAGTATTATTATTCTTCTTAATAGCACTAATTTTCTTAACAAATGATAAAAGATGTCTCCTAATACAAAGAGTAACAAAAGTATAAAATAAAGCTCCTTTATTAGAATCATAATTACTAAGAGCCTCTTGAAAACCTAAATATCCTTCCTGAACAAAATCTTCATAATCTGCACCATAGCAATTATATTTTCTGTAAAACTCCTGTGCAATACTTTTAATAATTGGCTCATACTTACTGAAAAGAGAATAATATGAGTCCTCGTCATTTTCACATACCATTGAAATTAATTCATAATCATTATATTTTTTATAATCCATATACCCTACTTTCTATTACGGATCATTTCATATATCATTATTCCAGCTGCTACACTAGCGTTTAAACTATTAGTAGTGCCATACATTGGTATTTTTGCAATAAAATCACATTTTTTCATAACTAAATTAGATATTCCTGAACCCTCATTTCCAACAATAAGAGCAATTTTACCATTATAGTCAATATCCCTGTAGTCAACACTATTCTCAAGTGCAGTACCAACAATCCAATAACCATTGTCTTTTAACTTATCAATAGTATTAGATAAATTAGTAACTTGGACAACATTTACATTATCCAAAGTACCTACACTAACTTTCATTACAGTAGCATTAACTTGTACTTGTCTATCCTTCGGAATAATAATTGATTTAATACCTGCAGCTTCACAAGTTCTAATAATAGCTCCTAAATTATGAGGGTCTTCAATATGATCAAGTATAACTATTTTTTCCTCATTATTATTTAGAAAACTATTAAAATCTGTATATTCATAATCCGGAACAAATAAGAGTATACCTTGATGTACTCCAGAACACAAATTGTCAATTTCACGTTTTGGTAAGCGTTTAACCTTGATTTTATTATTTTCTATTAGTGAAATTACTTCTTTGTCACTAAAATTATCCTGCAAATAAATTTTTTCTATCTTTTCACCTTTTTTTAATAAATCTCTTGCTACATTTCTACCATATACTAACATATCCATCACCTAAAATAAATTTCATTATTTCTCCTATTCTTTTATTTTCACATTTTAAATTCAAATATCCAATCAATGCTTCCAAACCAGTAGCATACTTATAAGTTATAATATCACAGTTCTTTGGATGAGAAGTAGTCTTATAATTTCTAGCTCTCTTAACAACATCCAACTCTTCTTCACTTAAAAAATTATCATCCATCATCTTCTTTAAATAACTAGCTTGCGCCTTTGCACTAACATATTTAACTGCCTCTTTTTGTAAATCATTAACATTACCAATTCCACTATTAATTAAATGTCTTCTAACAAAATTTTCATATATTGTATCACCTAAATACGCTAAAACTAATACATTAATTTCTAATACATTCATAAAATCACCACACATATTATAACATAAGAAAAAGATTAGAAAAACTAATCTTATAATAATTCATACGTAGTACCCTCACGAGTATCAATTAATTTAATACCCTTATCAAGTAACTCATCTCTAATAGAATCAGCCTTTGCAAAATCTTTATTCTTTTTTGCATCAGACCTTTCAATTATCTTTTCTTTTATATACACTTCCATATCTTCAGAGAAGTTTTCCTCAGTTATTAAATCCAAAGACAATACCTTATCAAATGATTTAACAAGTTCAATCTTAGTGATTCCATTAACTGTATCATCTTTAATTAAATCATATAGAACAGTAATTGCATTAGCTGTATTTAAATCATTTTCTAATTCATTAACAAACTTATCATTATAATAATCAAACTTGTCACTATCAACACTATCACTAGAATCAATATTTTTAATCTTATTTCGTAATTTCTTCAAAGTATTATTAGCTTGTTCTAAAGCATCATATGAAAATACAAGTTGCTTTCTATAATGAGAATTTAAACACATAAATCTAAATGCTAATGGATCATATCCATTTTCTTTCAAAGTAGTAACTGTCAAAATTGCTCCCTTAGACTTACTCATTTTACCTGATTTATCTAATAAATGTTCATTATGAAACCAATAATTACACCACTTATGGCCAAGATAAGCTTCACTCTGAGCAATCTCATTAGTATGATGTGGAAAAATATTATCAACTCCACCACCATGAATATCTAAATATTCTCCTAAATATTTTATAGAAATACCACTACACTCTATATGCCAACCAGGATATCCTAATCCCCATGGAGAATCCCATAATAACTCATGATTTTCAAACTTAGAAGTTGTAAACCACAAAGCAAAGTCAGCCTGATTATGCTTATTAGAATCCTCTTCAACGCCTTCCCTAGCTCCTACAACCAAATCATCTTCTTGATGGTTAGTTAATACATAATAATCACTTAATTTACTTATATCAAAATAAACATTTCCACCAGATATATAAGCATACCCTTTATCTAAAAGTGTAGAAATAATTTTAATATACATATCAATATTATCAGTAGCAGGAGATACAATTTCTGGCATACGACAATTTACTAATGAAAAATCTTTAAAAAATGCATCAGTATAAAACTTAGCAATCTCCATTGATGACTTATGTTCACGTTTTCTAGCAACTTCCATCTTATCTTCACCAGAATCAGAATCACTAGTTAAATGACCAACATCAGTAATATTCATTGCACGAGTAACATCATATCCTAAATATCTAAGTGTCTTATCCAAAATATCATGACCAATATAATTTCTTATGTTACCAATATGAGCATAATGATAAACAGTAGGGCCACAAGTATATAACTTAACTATACCTTCCTCATTAGGAACAAACTCCTCAATCTTTCTACTCAAAGTATTATATAATTTCATAATATCACCTCTGCTTAATATGAATATATTATAACAAAAAAACAAAGAAAATAATAATTAAAAATATATTAATTATCCAAATACCTACAACATAATGAATCAATATAAGAAAAACTCAAATTACTATCATCAACCTTAGTAAGTATCTCATCATAATCAATATCTATTTTAGCGTTAGAAATCCTATCTAATATATACTTCTTAGCATTTTCAAATGTAAAATTACCAAATCTACATACATAATCATATAAAGAGTAATCTAAATCTACAAATCCCATCTTATAATCATTACAAATATAAATAAATTGACAGAAACCATATTTCTTCATATTCAACACTTTATTTATTAAGTTTTCTGATTTTTTAAAATTACATACAATAAAATTTAATGGATTAGTACTAATACTCGATATTTTATCATCATCTATTTCACCAATTTTATCAATAAAAATCAAATTATAATTATTAAATATAGAATCTAAAAAATCCACAAATAATTTTTTTATAAACAATTTATCTTTACCAACTAACAAAATATTCTTAGCATTCTTTAATCCATTAAAAATATCAACAAACAAATCACAAAGATTACTAATACTTTTCTTGTCCCAAAAATACTTTTTTAATAAATTTGATTTTGTCATTTTAATATTTTTAACTAACAAATCACCCAAAAATATACCAGTAAGCATCTCTAGTGTTTCATCAACATCTACAATGCCAATACTCTGCTTTTTATTATTAGAACATAATTTCTTCTCATAATAATTACTCTCACATTTCTTTATTTGCTCATTAACTTTTAAATAATCAGAATCATTATTAAGAACTAGTTTGTCATACCT
>CAVLBI010000043.1:0-2066 GCA_963661295.1 bacterium | reverse complement strand
GCAGAATATAACCCATTTCATAATGGTCATTTATATCATTTAAATAAAATAAAAGAAACATATAAAGATTATAAAATTGTATTAGTAATGAATGGTAATTTTACAGAACGAGGAGACGTCTCAATAATTGATAAATGGAAAAAAACAGAAATAGCCATAAAAGCAGGTATTGATTTAGTAGTAGAACTTCCCTTTCCATTCTCAACTCAATCAGCTGATTACTTTAGCTATGGCGCGATCACGCTCCTTGAAAATCTAGGTGTAGAAAAAGTTGTATTTGGAAGTGAATCAGACAATGTAGAAGACTTAACATTAATTGCTAAAACAGAAATCAATAATCCAGAATTTGATAAATTAGTAAAAATATATTCAAAATTTGGAAATAACTACCCTACATCTCTATCTTTAGCTCTACAAGATCTAACAGAAAAAAAAATAGATACCCCAAATGATCTTCTAGGAATAAGTTATATAAAAACAATATTAAAATATAACTATAAAATAGAACCTATCACAATAAAAAGAAACAATAACTATCACAATCAAGAATTAAATGAAACTAATTCAAGCGCAACCGCTATAAGAGAAGCTCTAAAAAATAAAAAAGATGTATTTGGATATGTTCCAGATTATGTATTACCCTATCTTACAAATCTCCATTTTCCAGATGACTACTTTGACATACTAAAATATAAAATAATAACCTCAAAGAATCTAGAAATATATCAAACAGTTGATACAGGATTTGACAAACTATTAAAGAAAAACATTAGAAATGTTAAAACAATTGATGAATTAATAAAATCAGTAAAATCAAAAAGATATACATACAATAAAATTAATAGAATGTTAATTCATATATTATGTAATTTCACAAAAGAAAAAGCAAATAATTTTAAAGATATTAGTTATATTAGAATACTAGGATTCAATGATAATGGTAGACTATACTTAAATAGTATAAAAAAAGAGTCTCCTATAAAAATAATATCTAAAATTACAAAAAACATGGATGAAATGTTAGAATACGAATTAGAAACAACAGAAATATATGACATTCCAAATAATGAAAATTTATATAAAAAAGAATTACAAAAAATCATTTATTATAAAGGAGAATAAATTATGGATAAAAAAATGTTAAAACAAAAAAACACAGGTCAAATTATTGTTATAAGTGCCCCATCTGGTGCTGGAAAAGGAACAGTCATTAGTAAACTTCTAGAAAGAGATAATAAAACTCGTTGGTTATCAGTATCCGCAACATCAAGAAGTCCTCGTGAAGGTGAAAAAGAAGGAGTAAACTATTATTATCTAACAAAAGAAGATTTTGAAAATAAAATAAATAATAATTATTTCCTTGAATATACAAATTATGCTGGAAATTACTATGGTACACCTAAAGAATTTATTAAAGAAAAGATAGAAAGCGGAATTGATGTAATATTAGAAATAGAAATAGAAGGAGCCGCAAACATAAAGAAATTAATTCCAGAAGCAATATTTATCTTTATTATGCCGCCTTCTCTAAAAACTTTAGTAAAAAGATTAAAAAAACGTGATACTGAATCAAATGATAAAATATTAAAAAGATTCCATGAAGCGTATAAAGAAATCAATGAAGTTACAAAATATAACTATGTAGTAGTAAATGATATTTTAGAAGATACTGTTGATAAGATTGAATCAATATTAAAGGCCGAAAAATGTAGAGTTGATCGTATTGAAGAAGTATTCCTTGATACTAAAGAAGAAGAGATTCACGAACTTCTTATGGAAGATGAAGAAGAATTCAATAACTCTGGCTTAGGAGATAAATTACAATGAAATTAAAATTAGAAGATTACATTAAAAAACTAGAAAAAGAAAATACAAAAGAAAAAGTAGATAAAGAATTAAAAGATGAAGCACTACATGTAATAGAATTTTTTCAACATGAAAGATTAGTACATTTAATAGTAACATTCTTTGCCGGAATTTCAACAATTATATTTTTGATTTCTTTTCTGTTTTTAGAAAATATATTTTTATTTCTATTATTTGTAGTAACTCTATGTTTATTTATA
>CAVLBI010000042.1:0-7739 GCA_963661295.1 bacterium | reverse complement strand
ATATAAAGACATGTCATAATCTGAATTAGCTTCAAAATACATTTTTTGAGAATCACTATCACAGCATAAGTTATATTTTCATATTCAAATCCAATACATCTTGCATATCTTTTTTCTCCTAAAATTTTATATTTTCAATATTTTTAAATTATTATTCCATTTAGGTGGTCTATTTCATGTTCTATTATTTCTGCAGTTAGTCCTTTAAATGTACCATGCTTTTTTGTGAAAGTTAAATCATAATAGTCTACTTCAATTTCTTCATGTCTTATACAGTCTCTTTCTCCTATTAAGGATAAGCAACTTTCTTTTGTTTTATAAGGACTTTTCTTTTTAGTTATAACAGGATTTATCATTGGGATATTAATAAAACCTAAGGATATACAAATAATCGCTTTATTATAACCTATCATATTAGCGGCCATTCCTATACAATTTTTTTCATTTGCTTTTAGAGTGTCCATTAAATCTTTTACTATTTCTAGATCATCTTTTGTTGTGGGTTCTGCTTTTTTATTTAATAAGTTTATGTCTTTTACTATATTTCTTACCATATATGACTCCTATCTATTATTTTTTTATATCTAGTATTTTTCCTTCTACTTTTTCGTTTGATATATGATAGAAAAACTCTTCATTTATCTTTTTACCTAATAGAGTTTTTCCTAAAGGACTATTTACTGTGATATGTAATATTTCATTATCTAAATCACTTTTAGTACTTCCACTAATCTTATACCATTCTCTTTCTATTTCATTATCACTAAATTTTAATTCTATAAATACTAAATCTTCTATTCCAATTTTATCACTATTATCTTTTTCTATTATTTTTATTTCATTTAGACCTTTAAGTTTAATTTCATATTCTTTAAATAATCGCTGTTCATGTCTTCTTGCTTCTTCATAAGCAAAATTATCATGCCATCCATCACCATAAGCATCGTCTGATGCATATTCTGAAATATCAATACTATTTTTTTCTATCTTTTTCTTAATAAGTTCTAATTCTTCAAGATATTTATCATATCCTTCTTTACTTAAATATATCTTAGACATAAATTTTCCTATAAAAAATATGTATGTAGTTCATGTTGACATCTAGTACAAGCAATATAGTATAAATATTTATCTGTTTCATTGAATGGGTTATCTAAATTGTTATAGACTATTACACTATCAAATTCTAGTCCTTTAGCTAGATAGCTAGGTGCGATAATAAAGTCTTTTCTAAAGTTTTTGCTGTCTATTGTAAGTAGTTATAAATCATAAATTGAATTTAACTTATTATATAGAGTTTCTGCCATATCCATATCTTTAGTAATAATTGCGATTGATTTGTATTTACTTTTTAGTGTTGGAATAAGTTCTAGTAGATCATCTTTATTATGATTGGTTACTGGAATATTATTATCTTTTCTAATAGCACATTCATGTGAAAGTCCTAGTATTTTATTAGTATACTCAACGATTTCTTTACTTGATCTATATGTTTTTAATAATTCTAGATAGATGCTTGAATCAAATATGCCTTTTAATTCTTCTAAAGATTTATAATTTATATATGGATTCATATTCTGATTAATATCTCCAAGAATTGTGAATGATGCTTTTTTAAATATCTTTTTCATCATTTGATATTGTAGATAATTATAGTCTTGCGCTTCATCTACTACTACTTGTTTAATATCTCCTTCATATGGAAAACCTTGTAGTGTTCCTTTTAAGTAAGCAAATAATAAAGCATCTTCATAAGATAGTTCTTTTGTTTTTAATATTTCTTTTTCTTCAGATTCTAGTAGATTAAACTTACTATACTTACTTTTATAAAAGTTAATATATAAGGATTTATAATCTTTTTTAAAGTTTGAATTAGAAATAATTAATTTTTCGATAGTTGCTCTTTTTTTATCTTCGCTACCATAATAGTTTAATGATAATTTCTTAGCTATTTCTTTTATTCTTTCAAAGAATGGGAAGCGACTATATTTATCATGTAATAGATTATTTACTTCATCTTTACTAATAGTATTTACTTTATCAAGTTCTATATCATTTATTATTTTAGAGTCTTTAATAAACTCATTTATATATTTATCTAAATCTAATACTATTTCTCTTGATTGTTTATAAGTTATAAGATCTGGCTATGAAGTTTGTGAATGGTTCAATACTTTTATATTCTTTTATGAAATAAGATAAGTAATCACTAAATGTTGTTTCTTGAGTATTTTCTTCTCCTAATTCTGGTAAGACATTTGATATGTATGATGAGAATACTTCGTTAGGTGAAAATATAAGTACATTTTTAGATGATAAATTATCTATTCTATATAAGAGGAATGCTATACGGTGAAGTGCTACTGATGTTTTTCCAGATCCTGCTATTCCTTGTACGATTAGATTTTTATCTTCTAGATTTCTTATTACTAAGTTTTGTTCTTTTTGAATTGTGTTTACTACATTTTTCATTTTATCACTACTATTATTGGCTAATACATCTTGTAGTACTTCATCATCAATATTTAATGAATTATCAAATACTGCCAGTAGTTTATTATCTTTAATTTGATATTGTCTTTTAGAGAACAAGGTACCTGATATTATTCCTTCTGGAGCAAGGTATTTACATGGACCTGTTTCATAGTCATAGAATACACTACATATTGGACTTCTCCAATCATATAGAATATTATTATAGTCATCATCTTTTAGATAAGTAAGTGACATATAAATATTATAGTTTTTACCTTCTTCATCTTGATATTTAAAAGATGCGAAATATGGTTTTGGGGTAATTAAGCATACTCTTTTAAAGTACATTCTCTTAGCAAGTATTCTTCTTGCTTCCATCTCATTTGATGATAAAACTTGATTGAATTCAGCTCTATCGAAAGAACTTTTATCTTGCCAAGCAAGTTTTTGAAATTCACTAAACTCTTCCATGTCCCCTACTACTTCTTTTGCAAGATTATCTCTTACTAGTTTTACCTCTTTACTTATAGTTTTTAACTTCTTTTTTTTCTTTTTGAAATTCTTCTGTTGATATCATTTATTATTACACCTCCTTCTAATAAACGCCAAAAAACTGCATATTTATTTATGCAGTGTTTCTGTAATTTCATGCAAGTTGTAAGCAAACGTCATATTGAATATAACATATAATTTATCTAAAGAAAAGAGTTTTTTAATTTATAGTTTAATTATCGGTATTCATTGAATTAAGTATTTCTTTAAATTCTTCAACTGTTTTCAAATTACCTGCTTTTTGATTTAAATAACACATAGTCGCACTTTCAATTACCATAATTTCTTTTCTTTCAAAACACACGCCAAAAGGATAACTACTTTCTATCATATGTTCTCTTGTAAGACGAAAATCATCTTTATAACCTAGTCTGTGCATATAATTATAAAAATCTGTCCTTTCTTTTACTCCATGAGGTGTTACTAAATAATTAATTATTGCAGTTTCATAATCTTTTTTTCTTTTCATTTTTAATCTTCCTTTCTTATTTACCTTTTTATTTAGTAAAATCATAATAAATTAATTAATGATTTAACTGTCTGAATTATAGCGTGGCAAATTCACGAAAGATAACTTTTGTCAAAAAAAAGGCTAAGATTTATAGTCTTATTGAACTTGTCTTAGTCTTTTGTTTTTTTAATTTTGTATTTTAAATTTTTTGTTCATGTCTTCTTTAATTGCGGCTTGTGCAGCAGCTAGTCTTGCGATTGGTACTCTAAATGGAGAACATGATACATAAGTTAGACCTAGTTCATGACAGAACTCAACACTTGATGGGTCTCCTCCGTGTTCACCACAAATTCCTAAATGAATATCAGGTCTTGTTTGTTTACCTTTTTCTACTGCAATTTTTACAAGTGCTCCTACACCTTTTTGATCAATTCTTGCGAATGGGTCTTGTTCATAAATCTTTTTATCATAGTAAGCATTTAAAAATTTACCTGCATCATCTCTTGAGAAACCAAATGTTAATTGAGTTAAATCATTTGTTCCGAATGAGAAGAATTCTGCATCTTCTGCGATTTCATCTGCAGTAATTGCGGCACGAGGTATTTCAATCATTGTACCTATATGATATTTCATATCAGAATGTTTTTCTTTCTTAACAAGTTCTGCAGTTTCTACTACGATATTTTTAACATATCTTAATTCTTTAATTTCACCTACTAATGGAATCATGATTTCTGGTGTTGTATCGTATCCATCTTCTTCATGAACTTCTATTGCCGCTTCCATTAAAGCTCTTGTTTGCATTCTTGCGATTTCTGGATATGTAACATCTAATCTACAGCCTCTATGTCCCATCATTGGATTGAACTCATGTAGTTCTGCACATTTTGCTTTTAAGTGTTCTACTGTTACTCCCATGTCTCTGGCAAGATCTTCAATGTCTTTTTCTTCTTTTGGTAAGAATTCATGTAGTGGTGGATCAAGATAACGAACTGTCATTACGCGACCTTTTAATTCTTTATACATAGCTTTAAAGTCACTCTTTTGGAATGGTATTAAAGCATCTAGTGCTTTTTCTCTTTCTTCTACAGTTTCAGATAAAATCATTTTTCTGATTGCAGGGATTCTTTCTTCGTCGAAGAACATGTGTTCTGTTCTGCATAAACCAATTCCTTCTGCACCTAATTCAATTGCTTTCTTTGTATCTCTTGGGTTATCTGCATTAGTTCTTACTCCAAGTTTTCTATATTTATCAGCCCATTCCATAACACGGCCAAATTCACCAGCTATTGTTGCATCTACTGTTGGGATTTCTCCATCGTAGATATTTCCTGTTGAACCATCGATTGAGATGATGTCTCCTTCGTGATATGTTTTACCGGCTAAAGTAAATTCTTTCTTTTCTTCGTTCATGTAGATGTCACCACAACCTGATACACAACATGAACCCATTCCACGAGCAACAACTGCTGCATGTGAAGTCATTCCTCCACGTACTGTTAATATACCTTGAGCAGCTTTCATACCTGTAATATCTTCTGGAGAAGTTTCAAGTCTTACTAGTATTACTTTTTCACCTTTTCCACCAATTCCTTGTACTTCTGCATCTTCTGCAGTAAATACTACTTTACCACACGCTGCTCCAGGAGATGCTCCTAATCCTTTTCCAATTGGGGTACTACTCTTTAATACATCTACATCAAATTGAGGATGTAATAATGTATCTAGGTTTCTAGGATCAATCATTAATACAGCTTCTTCTTCAGTACGCATTCCTTCATCTACTAAGTCACATGCAATTTTTAGTGCAGCTTGAGCTGTTCTTTTACCATTTCTTGTTTGTAACATGTAAAGTTTTCCATGTTCAATAGTAAATTCCATATCTTGCATGTCTCTATAATGATTTTCTAGAGTTTGACAAACTTTTTTAAATTCTTCGAATGCTTCTGGGAATTTTTGTTCCATTTCTGCGATATGCATTGGTGTACGAACTCCGGCAACTACATCTTCTCCTTGAGCATTTGTTAAGAATTCTCCAAATAAACCTTTTTTACCTGTTGCAGGGTCACGAGTGAATGCAACTCCTGTTCCACAATCATCTCCCATATTTCCATATGCCATTGATTGAACATTTACAGCTGTTCCCCATGAATATGGAATATCATTATCTCTTCTATATACGTTTGCTCTTGGATTATCCCATGAACGGAATACTGCTTTTACAGCTCCCATTAATTGTTCTCTTGGGTCTTGTGGAAAGTCTTCTCCAATTTTTTCTTTATACTCTTGTTTGAATTCGTTCGCTAATTCTTTTAAATCATTTGCATCTAATTCAACATCTAGTTTTACACCTTTTCTTGATTTCATCTCATCAATTAACTCTTCAAAGTATTTTTTTCCAACTTCCATTACAACATCAGAATACATTTGAATAAATCTTCTATAACAGTCCCAAGCCCATCTTGGATTACCTGTTTTTACTGCAAGGGTTTCTACAACATCTTCATTTAATCCTAAATTTAGGATTGTGTCCATCATTCCTGGCATTGAAGCTCTAGCTCCAGAACGAACGGAAACTAGCAAAGGGTTTTCTCTATCTCCAAATTTCTTTCCTGTTGTTTCTTCAAGTTTTCTTATGTACTCGTCAATTTGGCTTTTTATTTCTTCATTAATCTCTCTGCCATCTTCATAATATTTTGTACAAGCTTCAGTTGTTATTGTGAAGCCTTGTGGTACTGGCAAACCAATATTAGTCATTTCTGCTAAATTTGCACCTTTTCCACCTAGAAGGTTTCTCATTTCTGCATTACCTTCATTAAATGAATATACATATTTCATTAGTTTTATACCCTCCTTGTCATATCCTATGACATCCTAAGTATATCAAATTAAAATTATTTAAACAATAAAAAAGAGCACTTAGTGTAAAAGTGTCCGTTAAAAATTTTTTATTACTATGCTCTTTTAATTATTTTATTATTTTGTCAATTTTTTTCCTGCAGAACTTTGCCATGCTGCAAATTGTTGGTTTACTCTATCAATTGCTTCATTGAGTGTTAAATGTGGATTATTTCTAAGTTCTGTATATACAAGTTGATCGAACATATTTTGTGGTTGGGTTGGTTGCTGTATAGGTCGTTGAGTTCTTGGCTGTACTGGAGTTTGTGCTGGTTGTTGAGCTCTTGGTCGTACAGGTGTTTGTGCCGGTTGTTGAGTTCGTGGTTGTGCTCTTTGACTTGTATTTTGTTGAGTTGGTTGCTGTGATTGATTTTGTTGTTGAGCTCTTTGCTTCTGATCATCACATTGTTGTTGCCAAGTGTTATATTCATTTGCAAAATCATTATATTTTTCTGTATCTTTTTCCATTTCTGCTTCGGCTTTATTTGTTCTATTTTTAATAATTCCGTTAGCTGTTGCTAAACCTACAGTTGTTAATGCAAATAATGGTCCTGCAAATGGTGTTACAAATGTCGCTAATGCTGCAGCTGTTGTTAATATACTTGTTGTTAATTGTCCTTTTTTCAAGCTTGCAATATGAGCTTCTTGTCTAGCATGTTTTCTAAAATATCTGTTTACTTTAGCTTGACCTACTGATTTTTCATATTCTGGTTTTAATTGTAACTTACCTTTTTGCCTTTGAGAATCAAATTTTGCTTGTTGTTGTGTATTTTCTTCTATTCTTTTTAATACAGCTTTTCTTTTTTTATCATCTGATTCCATTCCATATCCATGGATTATAATTGAACTTGCAATAGCTGCTAATGAAAATGGAACAGATATATTTAGAAATGCAAAAGCGGTAAAGAAGGTTCCAACAAGACCTAAACTTCTAAGTGCTTTTTTTAATTTTGTTGAACGCTCTATTGCTTTAATTTCTGGATCATTACTTTTAGTATTTTTTTGCTTCGCTTTATTTATTTTTTGTTTTACCTTTGTACTTTTCTTTTTGAATATATTATACAATTTAGTATACATAGATTGTCCCCCCCTATGTAGTTTTTAACTACTTATATGTAATTTTAACTGTCACTTCATTGCTGTGCCCATATTATAATTCTTTTTTTATTATTTGTCAATCTTTTGACAAATTTTGATTTTTTAATAAAAGTAAAAGTAGACAATTAAGTCTACTACCTTTAATAATTTTATTTATAATTATTTTCTCTTTTAATATATTTAAATCCAGATAACTCATTATTATTATCAATGGCTAGTAAAAGTTCATAGTCATTTGATGTATAGTTATATATTGTATTAGAAC
>CAVLBI010000041.1:0-7820 GCA_963661295.1 bacterium | reverse complement strand
TCATTATTAAAGACTCAACGCTAAAGCATAAAAGAACCACCGGACTATCCGGTGGTTTTCATTTTTACAAAAAACTAACTATTTCTAGTTAGCATTTATTACTTAAACTCGAAAAGTTCGAGTTTCCTATCAATCTGGTGGAGCTGAGGAGAATCGAACTCCTGTCCGAAAATAGAGCTACATAAACCTCTACAAGCTTAGTTAACTAATTAAAATCATATATATAAAAAGTAGTTAACGACCAAATATATACACTAGTCTAAAAAATTCTTTCTATCCTCTAGACAAAGAATAGCTATAACCTATAAATTGAGCCTCTATATATTCCTAGGTAAAAATATAAAGAAGCGCTGACCTATATTATTAAATTAGGCAAAAGCAACAGCTTGGTTTGCACCAAACAAAGTAGCTACAGCATTTTTAATTTTATTTGCATTTATTTTTTTGTGTCTGTAACGTCGACAACCGACTTGCCATCTATGCTCAACTATTCCCGTCGAACCCAAATCAGCCCCATATATCTCATATTATATCATATTAAAGAGAAAACTAAAAGTAAAAAAACATATATAAAAAAGTTAGATAATACCATAAAAATTTTTAATGTAAAATATACCAAATAACGTAAATATTTGTTTAGATTTAAACAAAAAATTGATATAATTAAGTACGGAGGTTGATATATATAATGAATGAATGGAAAAATTTTAAGGAAGGCAAATGGTGTGATGAAATTAACGTAAGTGACTTCATCAAAAACAACTATAAACCATATACTGAAGACGAATCTTTTTTAGTAGGACCTACTGAAAAAACAAAAAGAGTATTAAAGGTATATGAAGATGTCTGCAAAGAAGAAGTAAAAAAACATGTAATTGATATTGATGTTGATACTCCTGCAGAAATAAATGTATTCAAACCTGGATATATTTGTGAAGATGATGATGTAATCGTTGGTTTACAAACAGATATGTTATGTAAAAGAAGTATAGTTCCAAAGGGTGGACTAAAAATGGTTTACCAAGAACTAGATGCATATGGTTACAAAATGAATGAACAATTAGATAAGTTCATGAAAACAAACTTGGTAAAAACACACAATGATGGTGTATTCGATGCATATACAAAAGAAATAAGAACTGCAAGACACGTTAAATTATTAACAGGTCTTCCAGATGCATATGGTCGTGGAAGAATCATTGGTGACTATAGAAGAATTACCTTATATGGTATTGATAGATTAATGGAAGAAAAATTCAATGACTGGGATAATATGAAAATTACAGTTATGGATGATGAAACTATTCGTCTACGTGAAGAAATATCAATGCAATATAGAGCATTAAAAGAAATTAAAGAAATGGCTGCATCTTATGGATTTGATATTTCAAAACCAGCAACAAATGCTAAAGAAGCAGTTCAATGGACATATTTCGGTTATTTAGCTGCTATAAAAGAAAATAATGGTGCAGCAATGTCTTTAGGAAGAGTAGATGCATTCTTTGATATCTATTTTGAAAGAGATTTCGAAAATGGAACACTAACTGAAGAAGAAGCTCAAGAAATAATTGATCAATTTGTAATTAAATTAAGAGCTGCAAGACACTTAAGAACACCTGAATATGATGAATTGTTCTCAGGAGATCCAACTTGGGTAACATGTTCACTAGGTGGTATGACAGAAGATGGAAGAACATTAGTAAATAAAACATCTTTCCGTATTGTTCATACATTAGAAAATCTTGAAAGTGCACCAGAACCAAATATGACAATTTTATGGGCACAAGATTTACCAGAAGCTTGGAAAAAATATTGTTCAAAAGTAAGTATCGCAACAGATTCTATTCAATATGAAAATGATGATGTTATGCGTCCATCAATGGGTGATGACTACGCAATAGCTTGCTGTGTATCATCTATGAGAATCGGAAAAGATATGCAATTCTTTGGAGCTCGTTGTAACTTAGCTAAAGCTCTACTATACTCAATCAATGGTGGTATAGATGAAGTAAAACGTCAATTAGTAATTCCTGGATTTGAAAAAATGACAGATGAATACTTAGACTATGACAAAGTAAAAGAAAGTTACTGGAAAATGTTAAAAGAAGTAGCAAGAATCTATAGTGATGCAATGAACATTATCCACTACATGCATGATAAATATGCATATGAAGCAGGTCAAATGGCTTTACATGATACATATGTAAACAGATTAATGGCTTATGGTGTTGCAGGATTCTCAGTAGCAGTTGACTCATTATCAGCAATCAAATACGCTAAAGTAAAACCTATCAGAGATGAAGATGGAATTACAGTAGATTTTGAAATTGAAGGTGATTATCCAAAATATGGTAATGATGATGATAGAGTTGATGAAATTGGAAAAGAATTATTAGAGAAAGTTTATGAGGAATTATCTTCACATCCATGCTATAGAAATGCACATCCAACATTATCTGTATTAACAATTACATCAAACGTTGTATATGGACAAAATACAGGAGCAACTCCAGATGGAAGAAAAGCAGGAGTACCTTTTGCACCAGGAGCAAATCCAATGCATGGAAGAGACGCTAATGGAGCAATCGCATCATTAAACTCAGTTGCTAAATTAGATTGGGCAAACTGCTGTAGAGATGGTATTTCAAATACATTCTCAATAGTTCCAAATTCATTAGGCGCAACAGAAGAAGAAAGAGTATCTAACTTAGTACAATTAATGGATGGATACTTTGGACAAGGTGCACATCACTTAAATGTAAATGTTCTAAATAGAGAAACTTTAATTGATGCAATGAATAATCCTGAAAAATACCCATTACTAACAATAAGAGTATCTGGATATGCAGTAAGATTTAATAAATTAACAAGAAAACAACAAGAAGAAGTAATCTCAAGAACATTCCACGAGAAAATGTAATTATGAATGGTTCAATAAAACAAATAGAAACATTCGGACTTGTTGATGGACCCGGTATTCGTACCGTGGTCTTTCTTAATGGATGTAACTTAAGATGTAAATTCTGTCATAATCCAGAAATGTGGGTAAAAAATAATAATAATTATACATCAGATGATCTAGTAAAAAAAATACTACGTAATAAGCCATACTTCAAAAATAATGGAGGAGTAACTTTCTCAGGAGGAGAACCATTACTTCAATATGATTTTCTAGTAGATTGCTGTAAAAAGTTAAAAAAAGAAAATATTCATATTGCAATAGATACAGCAGGAGTTGGAAATGGAAACTATAAAGAACTACTTGATAATATAGACATGGTTCTATTAGATATTAAACATATTACAAAAGAAGGATACTTTGATATAACTCAAACAAATTATTTAGATAAATTCTTTGAATTTGTAGAACAACTAAATAAAACCAACGTAGAAGTTTGGATAAGACAAGTAATAATTCCGGATGTAAATGATAATTTAGAATATATGAACGACCTAGCAATATTCATTAATAAATATATTAAGAATGTCACAAGAGTTGACTTTTTACCATTCCATATATTAGGAAATACAAAATATGAAGAATTAGGCATTAAAAATCCATATAAAGATAAAGAAGCAATGGATAAAGAAAAGTGTGATAAATTACACGAATATTTCTTAAAGCAACTAAAAAAGAGCAATTAAATTGCTCTTTTTATATGCATAAAATTATATTTAACGATTTCAAAATACATATTTAGTCATATAAATTATCTATAATTTTTTAAGTTTCTTTCTACGTCTCTCTTGATATCTCTTTCTTTAATTGACTCTCTCTTATCATAATTTTTCTTACCACGACAAATTCCTATTAATACTTTTAATTTATTTTCTTTAAAATATAACTTTAAAGGTACAATAGTAAGTCCTTGAACCTCAATCATTTGACTTATTTTTTTTATTTCTTTTTTATGAAGTAATAACTTTCTATCTCTAGTTTCCTTATGATTAAATATATTTCCTTCCTTATATTGTCCAACAAACATATTTAATAGATATATCTCACCTTTTCTAATAATTCCATAGCAGTCCTTTATATTACAAGAACCTTTTCTAATAGACTTAATTTCTGTTCCAGTAAGAACAATACCCGCTTCATATTCTTCTTCTATAAAATAATCAAATTTAGCCTTTTTATTATAAATTTCCACATTATCACTCCCCTGACAATCCCCATACTAACTCAGGATATCTTTCATTAACAATACTCTTATAACTATCATAATAAGATAGATAATTCTTAAGTTCATTATCAGTCAAATTTGGATACGGAACAACCTTAAAATTATGGTTAACTCCTCTTACCTTAGTTGTCGTTGTATAAACTAGTTCTGCTTTAGGTTCAACTACACTATTAGTAACTTTATCACCTATATCAACATGCTTTTTTAAAGTAACCTCAAAAGCTAGTCCTGTAAAATTATCAACATCGTTCTGATCACTAATAAAATTACCTAATGAATATACAACAAAAGTTTTATTATCGTTTATATACTCAACAGTTTGAATAACATGAGGATGAGCTCCAATTATTAAATCAACACCTAAACTAGATAAATAATTAGCAATTTCTTCTTGTTTAGCATCTACTTTAAATGAATACTCAGTACCCCAATGCATCGCAACAATTACAAAATCAACTTTATCTCTAACTGCTTCGATATCAACTTTAGCCTTTTCTTCACTATATAAATTATTTAAATATTCTTTTCCAGTAGGAGTACTTAAACCATTAGTCCAGATAGTATAAGAAATAAAAGCATATTTTATATTATTAACTTCGTGAATAGTTGTGATTGATTGATTTCTTTCTTCTTCACTACTCCATTGTCCAGATGATACAACATTACTCTTAGTCTTCCAATAAGCAACAGAATTTAAAACACCCTGCTCGCCTTTATCCATAGTATGATTAGTGGCAAGAGAAACTAAATTAAATCCCGCATCAACAAAAGCATCTCCAACCTCCTGAGGAGAATTAAATCTAGGATAATTAGAATAACCTAAATCTTTTCCACCAAGAATAGTCTCTTGATTATAATAAGCTAAATCATACTTAGATGATATAGGTTTAATAGCAGATAACATAGGAGTAAAATCATAACTACCATCACTTTGTCTAGCATCTTCATAAACAGCACTATGAATTAAAGCATCACCAACCATAAAAACCTTAGCAGTATAATCTTTATTTTTTTTCACTTCTTTTTTTACAACATCTTTTTTTTCTACTTTATCAGTAGACTTAAAAAAAGAAAAGTTAGAAGATGAAAAATATATTATTCCAGCACACACTATCAATATTATTATAAATAATAATTTACCCTTTTTTTTCAATCTAACTTTTCTTCTCTTTTCCATACTACTTTCCTTCTACTTTCCTAACAACCTCAAAATCAATTGTCTTTTCTTCTTTAGAAGCTCTAACAACCTTTATAACTACTCTTTCACCAATAGAATATTTAACATGACTCTTCTCACCAGTCAAAGTCATTCTTTCTTCATCAAAATGGAAGAAATCTTTCATATCTCTAAGAGGAACAAGTCCCTCGATTAAATTATCTAATTCAACAAACATACCAAAACTTGTAATAGAAGATATCATACCTTCATATTCTTCACCAATATGCTTCTCCATATATTCAGCCATCTTCATATCATCAACTTCACGTTCACAATCAACTGACGCTCTTTCTCTCTCACTAGAATGCTCAGCTATATATACAAGTTTTTCTTCCCACTTCTTAATTGTTTGCATATCAACTTTTCCTTCTACTAAATATGTTCTAAGTAATCTATGAACAGTAGTATCAGGATATCTTCTAATTGGAGATGTAAAATGAGTATAACATTTGCTTGCTAAACCATAATGTCCTAAATTTTCAGGTTTATATACAGCTTTTTGCATACTTCTTAATAATAAACTTGATAATATTTTATATTCAGGTTTATCTTGTAATTGTTTTAATATTGCTTGCATAGTTGTAGGCTTAACATCTTTTATATTACCATTAACTTGATAACCTAAACTACTAACAAATCCTAAAAAGCTTCTAATTTTTTCTTCCTTAGGATATTCATGAACACGATAAATAAATGGTAAATTCATAAAATAAATATGAGTAGCAACACATTCATTAGCCGCAATCATAAAGTCCTCGATTAAATTTTCTCCCATACCTCTTTCTCTTAATACAACATCAGTAGGAACACAATTTTCATCAACTAAAATCTTAGCTTCTTCTACACCAAAGTCTATATAACCACGCTTAACTTTTGCCTTACGTAAGATCTCAGCAAGCTCTTCCATTGTTCTCAAATCATCAGCATAATCTTCATACCCTTCAGGAACAACATTCTTTTCAAGAACACTATTAACCTTTTTATAAGTCATTTGAATTCTAGATCTAATAACACTAGGGAAAATTTCATAATCAAGTTGTTTTCCTTCATTATTAAATTCCATAACACAAGACATAGCTAATCTATCTACATTAGGATTTAATGAACAAATACCATTAGATAATTCATGAGGTAACATTGGAATTACTCTATCAACTAAATAAACACTAGTTCCTCTATCCATTGCCTCTGTATCTAAAGGACTACCTTCTTTAACATAATAAGATACATCCGCAATATGTACACCTAATCTATAATGACCATTAGCTAATTTTTCAATGCTAATCGCATCATCTATATCTTTAGTATCATCACCATCTATTGTGAATATTACTTGATCACGTAAATCTCTTCTGCCTTTTAAATCACTCTCATAAACTTCCATAGGCATAGATGCAACTTGACTTTTAACTTCATCTGGAAAATCAATATTAATATTGTACTTATAAATAATAGATAAAATATCTACTCCAGGATCATTAACATGTCCAATAATTTCGCATACATGCCCTTCGCATCTACCATTATGATTCATCATCTTATCTACTTCGACAACAACTTTATGACCATCAACAGCATTCATACTTTTCTCTTTAGGTACTTGAATATTTAACTTAATCTTTGAGTCATCAAGAACAACATGTCCCATACCCTTATCATCAAATTTCATAAGACCAATATATCTCTGTATTCTTCTTTCAATAATCTTAAGAACTCTACCTTCAATTCTATCTATATTCATCTTACTTGTAATTTCAACTAAAACAACATCATCGTGTATAGCCCCATTCATATTATCTTGAGAAACATAAATATCATCATCTAGTCCATCTACCTCAACAAAACCAAATCCTTTTTTATTGGCTCTCATAACACCTTTTCTTAAATGACTATTCTCAAGCATCATATATTTATCTTTATTAGAATGATATACAACAACTTCATCTTCAAGTTTTCTAAGTTCATCTGTAAACTCCTTAGTCTCCTCAACAGAGTTAACTCCAACTCTATCTTGTAATTCATAAATATCAAGAGCTCTATCAGAATTCTTTAAAACATTTATAATACTTTCTCTCATTAATTCCACCTCTATTTTATATCTAAATATATTATACTTTATTTTTTGCTATATAACAAATAAAAAAGGACCGAAGTCCTAAATAAACATAGCTACTAAAGATATTATAAAAAATGCAGCTCCAAGTAAAATAGTAATACGAGTAATAACTAATTCAGAACCTCTTTCTTTTCTATTAGAAAAAAGTTCACTTTGACCCCCACTAATAATTTGAGGACCATTTTCAGCTTTAGCACTTTGTAATAAAACAATAATAATTAATAATACTGAAATAATTAATAATGCTGTTTCCATTTAATCCCTCCGTTTAATAAACACTTAATATAATATCATATATAAC
>CAVLBI010000040.1:0-6466 GCA_963661295.1 bacterium | reverse complement strand
CTGTATAATCAATCTTATCTTTAATAGAAACTTTTCCAGAACCAAGTGCAAGTGATAATTTTCCAACTTCTAAAGCATCTATTTTTTTTATAGTTCCAGTACTAGGAGATTTAATTATATATTTTTTATTGCTAACTTTTAATCGAGAAAGATCTCCACCTTGACTTTTAACAAGTTCTAAAAACTTATTATAAGCAGCTCCGCACTTTAAAGACTCATAAACCATACTACTTGCTTCTTCTCTAGAAATTTCTTTTCCCATACTTACCATATCAGTAGCAAGCTCTATACATAAATCAACAAAATTATTATTATCTTCATTTCCATTTAATACATCTAGTGCTTCTAAAACTTCCAAACTATTACCAACAGATGTACCAAGAGGAATATTCATATCACTAACAACACATTGAACTTCTCTATTATAGACTTTACCAATCTTCTTCATAATAGTTGCCAACTTCTTAGCGTCTTCTTTAGTTCCTAAAAGAGCTCCATCCCCAACTTTTATATCAATTAATATCTTATCAGCACCGCCAGCAATCTTCTTACTCATAATACTAGAAGCAATTAAAGGAATAGAAGAAACTGTAGCTGTAACATCACGTAAAGCATAAATAACCTTATCCATTGGAACTAAATCACCAGTCTGACCAGTAACAACAACACCAATATCATGAACCTGCTTAATAAGTTCCTTATCACTTAAATCAATTCTATATCCAGGAATACTTTCTAATTTATCAATAGTACCACCAGTATATCCAAGACCTCTACCACTCATTTTAATTACTGGCACTCCACAAGATGCAACGATAGGCGCAATAACTAAAGTAGTCTTATCACCAATTCCACCAGTAGAATGTTTATCAACTTTAATGCCAGGAATATCACTAAAATCCAAAACATCACCACTATCAATAAATATCTTAGTAAGCGCAAATATCTCCTCATCACTCATACCATTAATACAAATAGCCATAAGTAAACTAGACATTTGATAATCAGCAATCTTTCCATCTAAATATCCATTAAAAAAATAATCTAATTCACTATAACTTAATTCCTTACCCAACCTTTTCTTATTAATAATATCTAATATCACACTAACACCTTCCTATATATATCAGACTCCCTCTTAACATATCCACATCTTTCATATAACTTATGAGCAGAAGTCCTATAAAAACTACAAGTAAGTTGTAAATACATACAATCATTACTCTTAGCATATGAATAAGCATAATCCATCATCCTATCACTAATACCTAACCCTCTATATTTAGAAGAAACACATACATAATCAACTAAACAATAATATTGGTCTTTTATTGGATTAAGAACCTTAGTCAGCAATAAATAACCACATACATTACCATCATATAATCCAACTACCTCACACATATTACTGTGATTAAAATTTTTCTTGGTAATATTAAATGCCTCTTTTAATATATTATTTACATTATCCAAATCTTTATCCATGTATTCTCTAACTTCTATCATTAAATCACCTATTCTAAAAACATTATAACATAAACAAAAAGAAAAACAACTGACCAAAATCAGTTGTTATATCTATTTATTATCTTTTACATGACTTGATAAAAAAGTAATCTTTTCACATACTATATCAGTTGCATATTCCTTTTTACCATCATTTTCAATAACTCTTGATTGAATTCTTCCTTTAACACCAACGATATCTCCTTTACTGCAATATTCACTAGTATTAGCCGCAACATTATCAAAGGCAACACAATCAACAAAGTCAGTATCATAAATACCATCAGCATTTTTAAAGCTTCTAGGAATAGCTAATGAAACAGTCGCAACTTTAATACCTTTATCAGATTTATTTACAACAACATCCCTAGTTAGTCTTCCAACCAAAACCACCTGATTTAACATAAATCACCTCCTTCACCAACACTATAATTGAAAACAAATAATTATACAAATCACTAAATTACTAAATTCAACCGTCATTTCAACACAAAAAAAGAAAATTCCCTTAACAGAAATTCTCATTTTTAACTACATTATCTATACCAATTAATAAGTTTATACTATTTTACGTAATTTTTTTGTCTCTAAATGTGAATCAAAATATTCATCAACTTCATCCATCATTTGTATATCTTCAGCTATCCTTTTATTAATAACAGACTTACGCATTAAAGTACCATGTTTTTTTCTTTTTAATAACTCAGCTCTATCAATAAAGAACATAGAAGACCTACAAATATAGTCACTTAATTCTTCATCTGTTATTTCACTCTTACCAAGCAATTTAGAAACATCAACATTTTCAATTATGAAACATTTTCCATCACGAGCAGTACCAGATACTTGAATCAGCTTGTTTCCATACTCTTCACCATCCATAGTTACATTTGGATAAATTGATCTTTTAAAAACAAGTAACTCCTCTTCACTAAATGGTTCGAAAAAGTTAACATATTTTCCCTCTACTTCAGCTAAGAAAACATAAGCATTAATATCAGAAACTTCCGCACCATTTCTCTCCTCATCAAAATATTTTAATTTAGCTAACTTTAATTTTTTTGTATCGATTTTCATTGTTTATTTAATTCTCCTAACATTTTCTCTATTGCCTCGCTAGGAAGCAAAGCACAATTTTTTCTATTAGGTTGTTTACAAATTTCATCATAAACCACTAATTCCCCAAGCAAATCCTCATCATATTCTTTTTCATTAATCATATTCATATAATTAGTAAGTATTTTTTTCGCATCACTGACACTTTTACCAATAAGACTTCTAATCATTATAGAAGTTGCTGATGTACTAATAGCACAAGCTTCACCATCAAACCTAATATCTTTAATAGTATCATCACGAACCAACATCATAAAAGATAAATCATCAATACAGCTCTCACTGCTAGACCTTGTCTTAACATAGTTATCATTATCAATTAACCCTCTATTCATTGGATCTTGATAATTATCTAAAATTATTTCTCTTCTTAAATCACTATCCATAAAACACTCCTATAAAACAATTTTAAAAATATCTTCACTATTTCTTAAAGCACTTACTAACTTATCAATATCATCATGATTATTATAAAAATACATACTTACTCTCACAGTGTTTTTTATATTAATCTCATCCTTTAACTCTTTAGCACAATGATTTCCAGCTCTAACACAAATCTTATAACTATTCAAATAAATTGAAGAATCTTGTGCAAAAACGCCATCTAAATTTAATGCTAAAATACCACTATTACTATCTTTATTATAAACAATCAAATTAGGTATATCTTTAATACTATCTAACAAATATTTTTTTAATTCTACTTCATATTTATGGATATTATCCATACCAATATTCATTAAATACTTAATTGCCTCCCCTAATCCAATTACCTCCGCAATTGCAGGAGTACCTGCTTCAAATCTTGTAGGTATACTTTTAAGTTCATAACTGCCATCTTCTTCAAAGAAACTATTCATTCCACCACCATACATAAGCGGATCCATTTCTTCAAGTAATTCATATCTTCCAACTAAAACACCTACACCAGTTGGTCCACACATCTTATGACCTGAAAAACTAAGAAAGTCCATATAGCATTCATTAAAATCAACCTTCATATGTGGAACACTTTGAGCACCATCTACATTAAATAAAATATTATTTTCATGACAAAACTTACCAATTGAATAAATATCCCTAACATCACCAATAACATTAGAAACATGAGCAAGACTAATAACACGAGTTTTATCTGTAACACATTTCTTTATATTATCCAAAGTAAGCTCATAATTTTCATTTAAAGGAACATATTTAATAACAATTCCAATCTGCTTACTAAGTATTATCCAAGGTAATATATTAGAAGCATGTTCAGCCTTATTTAATAAAACTTCATCACCCTTCTTTAAATGTCTCTTCATATATCCAAAAACAACCATATTTAAAGACATAGTAGCTCCACTAGTATATATAACCTCATTCTCACTACAATTAACAAAATCACTAACAATAGCTCTAACACCATCATATAGCTCATTAGTTTTAATAGCTGAATCATAATCTCCCCTATGTATATTAGAAGTATGCTTCATCATATAATCATTCATAGAATTAATAACACACATAGGTTTCAAAGTAGTAGCTCCATTATCTAAATATACAATATCAGAATTAAGCATAGGAAAATCACTTCTATTCATCCTAACACCTCCATTACTATAAATATTCTATTCAAAAAAAATATATTAAATCATAATATTTAATCCCCCTTAGGAAATCAAACCTATTTTATCATAGAATTAAAATATTATCAAAAAAAATCAACTACAACATTAGTAGTTGATTAGATATATTACGCAGCTGGTTTGTAATAATAATCATCCTCTGTAGAATCAGAATTTAGTAAAGCTTTTGCATCAGTAAGTAATTTGGCCAATTCTTCTTTTCCAGCTAACTGTGGTCTAATACTCGTAAGCTCTCTTTCCTGAGAACTTATAATTCTACCCTGATCTTCAACTTTACTCTCAAGTAACTGAACTCTAGTATTACATCTTGTATAATCGTTTTCCAGTTTTCTATAACGATTAGATAATTCTTTAAGCATCTCTGCCTGTGTTTTCTTCTTTTCATTTAGCATATTTAAAGACATTTCTAATTTTTTAATTCTTTCTTTATACTTTGCAATAACAATACGTTGTTCTTTATTACTCTTCATTAAATCTTTAAATGATTGAGCAACATCTTCCATAAGATTATCAGGTTTTGAATTGCCAATATTTATATCAAAATCATCCATAGTATCAATCTTATCAGGTTTTACTTCAGAACCAACAAAAATGTCATCATCAAGCATTCCATCTATATCCTGTTCATTGAAATTATCAAAACTATAATTTGGAATATCATCATTTTCTGAATCAGGTTCATTATACATATCTTCTAAAGTATTTTTTTCATTATCATTAGATAATGTTCCTTCATCATCTTTTGTCTCTTGATCAAACTCAAATTCTTCTGTTTGAATATCATCTGATTCTCCAGAAACATCAGAATTTTCAGCAAATCCCTCTAAATTTTTATCAATATCATCATTTTTTATTAAAGATTCTTCATCATTATCATTATTTTCTTCACTTTCTACAACAGTCTCTTCGCTATTAGAGGCATTATCCACATTAGGTATCTCTACACCATCAGCTGAATCTTCAGTTGATTTATCTTCTGAAATATCAACATCTGAAACTTCTTCTTTAGTTGAATCATCAGCAACATCTTGAGAAAGAGCATCTGTTACTAAAGAATCACTCTCTCCACTATTTTTTGTACTAACTTCTTCATCAATATTACCTTGAACATCACCAGTTACCTCATTATCAGTAGCAACATCTTCTTGCACATTTTCATCATTTTCTTCTTCTGATGGTGAATCAGCAACAGGAGAAGTAATATCAGGAATAGTAGGAATAACACTTGAACTTTCCTGAGTAACAGAAGAATTTAATGCATCCTCAACAGTATCTTGTGGAACATCAACCTCAGTTACATCAATTTCATTTGAATCTGTAGTCGGTGTAACATCATTTTGAACTTGTGGTGGAAGAATAGAATATTCAATAACATTATCATTAACGTCATTTTTACTTAAATAAATTTTTTGATTTGTTGGATCAACTGCAATAAAACTATATAATCCATCAACTAAAACATTTGCTTCTAAATCACAAATATAAGCTTCAGAAAATAAATCATTAAAAACATATCTACCTTCTTTACTCATAACTGAACCAATTTTGCTTTTAATAGCAGCAGGAGTAGAAACTAACTTAGTAGCAGCGGCAGGGTCGTTTCTAAGTGCAATTGTATTTTTTACATTTTCACTTTGTGGTTCAGAAAGTTCAACAAGTAAAATTCCATTATTAATAAGTTTAACATTTTTATTGTTACATGGAATTATTTCTTTACCATCATTATTAACAACACCAATATGGCTAGGTTTAACACTATTATCAATCGCTTCAACTAACTCTGTAGATGCAATACGACCACCATTTTCCAAAACTGTATCATCTAAAAAATAATAAAGCCTACCATCATCAGTAGTGCCATAAACTACTCTGTAGTCATCTCTACCCTTATATTTTACTTGTCCCACTTGTATCTTCACGACAAACACCACCTAATTATTCTATTCTAATCTACTATTAAATATATCACAAAAAATCACTCAAAACAATACACAAATATAGATATTTTTATTTGCCACTATAAAAAATATCATGTACAATTATATTGGTGATAATATGAATACAAAAAACAGTTTAGTTTATGGTAGAGCAATATTTTTTCTAATAGTTATTGTCTCTTTCGGACTAATTATTATGAATGAAAAAGGAGGAGAAATTTTCTCATCAAAAGTAAAAGAAAAAATAAATACATACATAGAAGAAAACTATTC
>CAVLBI010000039.1:0-18978 GCA_963661295.1 bacterium | reverse complement strand
CCACTGTAACTTAGTCTTTCTATAATATTAGAAACATAGTCAATATCTTGATAAAAATCATTTTTTACCCAATAATTAATTATTCCTAAAGCCCCATTAAAAATAAAAATAGAAGCCAAAGAAATATCTTCATCATCTAAATCAGGATAATCATTTTTCCATTTTCTGTAGCAATTTTCATAAGTTACCTCTAATATATCATTCAAAAATGTACCTGTTTCATCACTAGTATTAAAAAGTATTTTAGTTAATTTTTTATCTGATACAAGAGTCTCTAATAGTCCTCTACTATAACTAGATACTGTATACATATCATCATTAGTCTTTATAGACTCCCTAAGTCTTAAAACAAACTCATCACGTACTTTATCATATAAATCATAAACATCTAAATAATACCTATAAAAAGTTGCTCTATTAATATCAGCTTCCTTACAAATCTCACTAACAGTAATTTTATTTATACTTTTTTTCTCCAATAAATTAATAAATGTCTCTCTAATTATCATCTTTGTATATTTAACTCGTCTATCCATTTTATCTCCTTCTTATACACTTTTTAAAAATCTGTTTAATTATTATCAATACTTAAGTAATTGTTGATTGAATATCTGTCTATATAAAATATATAATACAAATGTAAATTATTCAACACAATGTTTAATAAAGGAGTAAATATGAAATTATTTAAAAGAAAAATTAAAGATAAATTAGAAAATTCATGGGATAAATATTATAAAAAAGATCAAAGAAATATTACAATTCCAGATATATCCATATATGACTATTTTGAAAGAACAACATTAAATAGAGAATATCAAACCGCTATAAATTATTTTGGTGTAAAGACTTCATTTATAGAATTAATAAAAAAAATAGATGTCTGTGCAAAGGCGCTAGTAAGTAATGGAGTAAGAGAAAATGATGTAGTAACAATATGCTTACCAAATGTTCCAGAAGCAATAATTGCTTTTTATGCAGTAAATAAAATTGGAGCCATTGCTAGTATGCTTCATCCACTATCATCTGAAGAAGAAATAAAAGATTCCCTAATAAAGACAAGTTCTGTATTCTTGTTTCTTCATAACCAAACACTAGAGTGTGTAAAAAACATTATCAATAAAACAAAAGTTTATAAAACGGTAGTAGTTTCACCCAAAGACTCAATGCCTCCACTTTTAAGTTTAGGATACTACTTAACGCAAGATATAAAATTACCTACAGAAAAAAATAGTGAAATGTTTATCACTTGGCAAGATTTTATTATAAAAGGAGAAAAATATAACAGTAATGTCTTTATAAGAAGAGGAAAAGAAAACGATGCGATTATTCTTCATAGTGGAGGAACAACCGGTACACCTAAAAATATTGTACTAACAAATTCAAATGTTAATGCCATTATGGAACAAGCAAAAATTGATTTTGATGACTTAGGTGAAGGAGATAGTTTCTTATCAATTCTACCAATGTTTCATTGCTTTGGTCTTATTGTAAATATACTTTGCCCATTAATGTTTGGTTCAACTGTAATTTTAATACCAAGATTCGATGCAAAAAGATTTGATAAATTGATAAGAAGGTATAATCCAACTGTTTTACTAGGCGTTCCAACTCTATTCGAGGCACTGATAAAAAATCCCTATATGAAAGATATTGATATGTCAAATATAAAATATGTAGTTAGTGGAGGAGACACATTAACAATAGAAAAAAACAAATTAGTAAATGAATTTTTAAAACAACATAAATCTAAGGCAAGAATCATTCAAGGATATGGTATGACTGAAACAACTGGACCAGCAACTTTTGGTGCGAAAGGTTCCGATAAGCTTGGCTCAGTAGGAATACCGCTTCCTGGTAATAAAGTAAAAATATTAAATATAGAAACTAAAGAAGAAATGAATTCAAATGAAATAGGAGAAATATTCATTTCTGGACCAACTGTAATGTCAAGATATTTAAATAATGAAGAAGAAACTAGCAATTTAATACAAATTCATGAAGATGGTAGGAGATGGGTTAGTACAGGAGACCTAGGATACGTTGATGAAGACGGAGTCCTATTCTATGTACAAAGAATAAAGAGAATGATTATATCATCAGGCTATAATGTATACCCATCACATATTGAAGAAGTACTTGTAAAAAATAAATACATCCAAGAAGCAGGCGTAATAGGAGTTCCCCATCCATATAAAGTTCAAGTACCAGTTGCCTATGTTGTCCTAAAAGAAAATATAGAAAAAACTCCAGAATTAGTCATAGAAATACAAAAATACTGTGAAAAGAATCTTTCAAAGTATATGATTCCCAAAAAAATAATCTTTAAAGACTCACTTCCAAAGACTTTAGTCGGAAAAATTAACTATAAAGAATTAGAAAGAGAAAGAAGCTAATCTTCTCTTTTTATATTGTAAAAAAAAGTAAAAAAAGATATAATAAAATATATAATTAGAATAATACGGGGTGATTTCTAGTGATAGTTAGATTAATCAAAAAAAATAAAATCTACAACTTTGTTTTACCAACAAAAATATCTGGCAATTACTGGATTACTGATAATGACTATTTAGGTAATACTAGAAATTTAATTAATGTTGAAGAAGATAACGGAAAATGGAAAATAAAAAGTGACTTCGAAACAAAAATAATGTCAGGAGAAACAGAAATAGAGTCTGCAATTTTAAAAGATTATACTCTATATTTTTTAAAGATAAATACAGATAATGAATATGTTATTTTATATTGCTCACCAACACTAGATAAGCAGAGTTTTAGACTACGTTTATTATCACAAAAAGAAATATTAATAGGAACTGATAATAGAGCTCAAATTTGCTACAACTATCCTTTAGTTTCACGACAACATGCAAGACTTATTTATAATAATGGTATATGGGTAGTACAAGATTTAGGAAGTAAATATGGAACTTATGTTAACAATCAAGCAGTTCAAGCAAAACAGCTAGAATATGGTGATACTATTTTCATAATGGGTTTAAAGATTATTGTTATGAACAATTCTTTAATAGTCAATAATGTAGCAGGATTCTTAAGAATTGATAATGGTAGTTTTGAATCGTTTGCACCAGTTATCCAAAAACAAGTGGAATTTGATAATCCGGATGAAGAACAAATTGAATTCTATAAAGAAGATGACTACTTTTATAGAGCACCAAGATTTAAGACTGGAATAGAACCTGTAAACATTGCAATAGACCCACCTCCTGGAATGCCAGAAGAAGATAAGACTCCCACAATATTTACAGTAGGACCTATGCTTACAATGGCCATGATGTCAATGTCTATGGGATATAATTCTTTAGCCGGAGTAATAAACGGTACTGCAGACTTATCATCAGCTATGCCAACACTTGTAATGTCAGGAGCAATGATGTCAACCATGCTTTTATGGCCAACACTCCAAAGACATTATCAAAAGAAACAAAAGAAAAAACAAGAAAAAGAAAGATACACAAAATATACAGAATATCTTGAATCTAAAAAAGAAAAGATTCAATCAGAAATGAAAATCCAAAGACAAATATTAATAGATAACTATTTACCATTAAATGAGACAAAAGAAATTATCTACAAGAAAAAAAGAAATTTATGGGAAAGAGAAATAGAGCAAAAAGACTTTTTAGATTTAAGATTAGGTGTTGGAACAACAGAATTAATTGGACAAATCGGAATACCAGAAGAACACTTTTCACTAAAAGACGATGCACTACTAAAAGAAGTATACAAAGTAGGTGCTGTATCAAGAACATTAGAAAATGTACCAGTATCTTTAAACTTTGTAGAGAAGAATATGATAGCAGCAATTGGTACCGGAAGTAATAAAAGACAATTTATTGATGGACTTATACTACAGATGCTTACATATCATAGCTATGAAGATTTAAAAATAGTAGTACTAACAAATGAACAAAATGAATCAAACTGGGATTATTTAAAGGTTGCACCTCACTGTTGGAACAATAGTAAAACATTTCGTTACTTTGCCACAAATCTTGATGAAGCAAAAGAAATCTCTCTTGAAATAGAAAAAGAGATGCAAAGTAGAAAGTTTAAAGATAATAATGGTAAGATGGAGCTTAGTGGAGCAGATTATCATAAATATAAGCCATACTATATGTTCATAACAGACGATTATAAGTTAATAAGAGATGTGGACATCGTTAAAGATATATGTGAAATGCCAATAAACTATGGTTTCAGTTTATTAGTAATTAGTCCAAGACTTATAAACATACCAAACGAATGTAAAACATTTATAAGTATTGGTGATAAAAAATCGGGTATATTTGAAAATGAGTTGGTTTCTAATAAACAAAAAGAGTTTGAAACTGACTATGATCCAACATTAAATATGTATGAAGTTTGTAAAATAATTGCAAATATCCCAATAGATATCGCAAAAGAAAGTAGAAGCTTACCACAAAGTGTATCATTCCTAGAAATGTACAATGTTGGTATGGTAGAACAATTAAATATTTTAAATAGATGGAAGACAAATGACCCAACTAAGACGCTTCAAGCACCTATTGGTCTAGACAAGTCAAGAGAAATATTTAAGCTAGATTTACATGAAAAAGCACATGGACCACATGGACTTATCGCTGGAATGACAGGTTCAGGAAAGTCAGAATTTATAATTAGTTATATTCTTTCAATGGCTCTAAACTATCATCCTTATGAGGTATCATTTGTACTTATCGACTATAAAGGTGGAGGTTTAACAGGAGCTTTTGAAAATAAAGAAACTGGTATGAAATTACCACATCTAGCAGGAACCATTACAAACCTAGACACAGTTGAAATGAACAGATCTTTAGCTTCAGTACAAAGTGAATTAAGAAAACGTCAAAGAATGTTTAATGAAGCAAGAGATAAGTTAAATGAATCAACTATAGATATTTATAAATATCAAAGTTTATATAGAAAAGGATTAGTAGATAAACCAATATCTCATCTATTCATAATATCAGATGAGTTTGCCGAATTAAAACAACAAAGACCAGAATTTATGGATCAACTAATTTCAACTGCTCGTATCGGACGTTCTTTAGGAGTCCATCTTATTCTAGCAACACAGAAGCCAAGTGGTGTAGTAAATGATCAAATTTGGTCAAACTCTAAATTTAGAATATGTTTAAGAGTACAAGACAAGTCAGACTCAATGGATATGATTAAATGTCCAGATGCCGCAGAATTAAAAACAACAGGACGTTTTTACTTACAAGTAGGTTATAATGAACTATTTGCTATGGGACAAGCTGCATGGGCAGGAGCGCAATATTATCCAACAGAAAAGAGAAAGAAAAGGATTGATCAAACAATAAAAATAGTGGACAATGTTGGCTCTACAATAAAATCTCTTGATACAAAACAAAATGATGTTGTAGTTGCAAGTAAGGGTGAAGAAATAACAAATATTATTAAATATATAGTTGATCAGGCAAAGAATGAACATGTTGAAATAGAACAATTATGGTTAGATAGAATTCCAGATATAATTTATACCGATAAACTAAAAGAAAAGTATAATTATCATGCTGTAAAAAATGTAATTAACCCAATAATTGGCGAATACGATGATCCAGACAATCAAGCGCAAAACTTACTTACATTACCACTATCACAAGAAGGAAATACAATTGTCTTCGGTTCAGCTGGAAGTGGTAAAGAATTAATGCTAGCAGGACTTGTATATTCAACAATTTCAACTCATGATTCAAAAGAAGTAAATTTCTATATCTTAGATTTCGGTGCTGAAACACTTACTATGTTTAGAAATGCTCCTCATGTAGGAGAAGTAATTTTATCAACAGATGCTGAGAAAATAACAAATTTATTTAAAATGATAAATCAAATAATTGATGAAAGAAAGAAATTATTTGTTGATTATAACGGTTCATATGACTTTTACATAAATCACGGTGGAAAACAAATACCAATGATTATTATAATGATTAATAATGTTGAAGCATTTATAGAAACTTATAGTGATTATGAAGAGTTAATAGGTCAAATGACAAGAGATTGTTTAAAATACGGAGTTGTATTTATATTTAGTACAAATGGTCCAAATACTGTAAGATATCGTCTAAGACAAAACTTTAAACAAAATGTAGTCTTACAATTTAATGACCCAATGGATTATTCATCAGTAATACCTGGAGTAAGAAAAAAAGAACCATCAAAAGCCTATGGTCGTGGACTTATTTCATTAGATTCAATATTTGAATTCCAAACAGCATACGCATATACTGAAGAAAAAATGACAGATTATGTAAGAATAGTATGCGAAAAATTAAATAAAATCTGTGATTACAAAGCACCAAGAATACCAATATTACCAGATTCAGTAACAGAAAATATAGTAAGTAATTATTTAGGTAGTCTAAGTCATTTACCTGTTGGTGTAGAAAAAGAATCTCTAAATATCGCAACAATAGACTTATCAAATAAGTTTATGTATAACATAACAGGAGAAGATGTAACAGCAGAACCTGCTTTCTTAAAAGGATTTATCAAAGCAGTTACAAAAACTCCAAATACAGAATGTATAGTCTTTGATACAAATAGTATTATTGATGAAATATCATATGAAAATGTATTCTATGGTAAAGACACATGTTATGATGCAATTGATAAACTTAATGAAGCATTTAATAATACAGATTCTAGTAAAACAACAGTAGCCTTCTTAATGAATGTAAATGCAATGTTTAATAAACTTAGTGCTATTGAAAAAGGTAAATTTACAACTCTAATAACTGAATGTAAATCAAAAAGTAATATTAAATTCATAATAGTTGATAATATTGATGTAATAAAGAGTATTAACTTTGAAACATGGTATAAAGGAAATGTCGACTTATCAGAAGGTATTTGGTTAGGTAATGGTATTGGTAACCAATTCACATTAAAAGTAACTACAAATTCAAGAATATTACGTCAAGAAGTTCAACCAGGATTTGGATATGTAATTAGAAAAGGAAAAGCTGCATTAATTAAATTAATGAATGATGAATAGGAGGTAAAAAATGAATAATAAAATATTAATCGAATTGGAAATTCCTCTTATAGAAAAAAAATATGATTTATTTATTCCAATAAATAAAAAAATAGGAACAATAAAACATCTAATAGAAAATGCACTAGTTGACCTAACAGATTATGCCTATGTTCCAAGAGATGATAGTAATTTTTATAGTAAAGAAACAGGCCAAATCTTTGATGTAAATAAAACAGTAAGAGACACGGAACTAAGAAATGGTTCAAGAATAATTTTAATATAGGAGGTATGTATGTCAGACTATAATCAATATATAACAGCAATTAACAAAATATTCGATTATCTAGCTAAAATGAAAGCAGGCTGGAATAGTCAAGATAATTTAAACTATATAGAAAGTATCGAAGAATACAAACAGTTGGTTGTAAATAGTGTCAACCAGTTCAAAAATACACCTCCAAAACAAGAAAAATTAAGTGAAAGTTTGGAGGCTCTAGGAAATGATTGATAAATTAACTTATGATCAAATATTAACAATTTCCAAAGAACTTGCTAAACAATCAGAAATTGTTGATAATTTAGTAAAGGATAGAGGAATCCAAGAATTAAAAGATTTTGCCGCAACTGTTGAAGGATATTCAAAATTTCTAGAAACAACAGTTCAAATGAATAAGGACGCTGATAAAGCCTTAGAAGAATTAAAAAAATTAAACAAAAAAGGAGACTTATAAAGAGCCTCCTTTTAAAATTCAAAATATTTCATCTTCTTATCACTATCACAATTAATACCAGTTGTATAACTATTATTAACAAATATCTTTTCTAAATCTATATCTTTATTGTTTATGTAATCAAAAGAGGCACATATCATCACTTTAGCTAACTTAATAGCTTTCAAATATAAATCAATAAAACTTTCATTACTAGTCATACCATAAGTAGTAGGATTACGCCAAGTACTATGATTATTATTTAAAAAGTTATGTTTATCATTAAGAGGATAATAGTAACTAATTGCTTCAAATCTAAAAGTACCCTTCGTAGTAAAAGTATCAATTAGTTTATATAAGTATTTTTTTATACCATATGGATCATATCTAAATAGTTCCATAGCCTTTTTCATATCTTTCAATGACTTAAAATATTTACTACTCATATCTTTCATATTGAAAGTATTAAAAAAAGTATAATTAATAGTTTTATTAAGAGAATATGAAAAAGGTCTCAAATCAAAACAATATTTATATATTTTAAACTTATATGGATTAGTTTTAAATCTTCTTCTAATCATATCATTATCAAGAAAAACTTCCATAAAATGATGTATTCCATTATATTTATAAGTACTAGGCTCATGTTTAATAAACTCCCCAGTCTTATAAAATATATATGGATGAACAATAGAGTCAAGTGCATAGTGACAAATAAACCCAACCATAAATGAATAAGTATCCACATCTTTTATATTATTATCCTTAATATATCTAAGTAAATTTAAAAAGAATTCTTGAGATTGTTTAGTATGAAAAGTATGCTGAAATTCTCTCATCTTTTTACCAGACTTAAGAGAAAATAAATTATAAAAAATAAAACTATCAGTACTTTGTCCAAACATTATGATTCTTTCAATATCTAAGTTTTTTCTTATGTCAGTAGGCATAATATCATAAACATCTCTAGAAAAGAAAGCATGAGTCATAGTAGCTGGCATAAAATCACCCCCGTTAAAATCTAGTTCCTATTATACCATATATTTTAACTAAAAATTAATACTTTTATATTAATAATATGGTATAATCTATAATAGGGTGAAACTATGATAGAGAAACAATTTAAAAATTTAGATGAACAATTAGAAATATTTAAACATAAAGGTATGATTATTAATGACGAAAAGTATACTAAAAGAGTTTTATTAAGAGAAAATTATTTCTTTTTAAATGGTTATAGACATCTATTTCTAGTTTCAGAAACAGATAGAGTATTTAAACCAGGAACAACATTTGAAGAAATGTATAGCTTATTTTTATTTGATAGATCATTTAGAAACGTTATATTTAAATACTTACTAGTAATAGAAAACAATCTTAAATCAATCACATCATACCAATTATCAAAAAAATACGGATATAGAGAACGTGACTATTTAAAAGAGAAAAATTTTACACAAGCTCCAGAAAAACAAGCTCAGTTGAAAGATTTACTAAGAAAAATGAAAAGACAAATAAGAGTAAATGGATCTCAACATAGCGCAACACTTCACTATGTATCAAATTATGGATATATACCATTATGGATTCTTGTTAAAGTTTTATCATTCGGAATCGTAAGTGAAATGTTTTCCATATTAAAACCAGAAGACCAAGTTGATATAGCAAAAATATATGATATTAACGTCAATGATTTAATAATTTATTTACCAATTCTTGCTAACTATAGAAATTTATGTGCACATGAAGATATTTTGTATGAAAATAGAACTCAAAAAGCAATTAATGACACAGTTTATCATCAACTATTAAAAATACCAAAACAAGATGGTGAATACACACAAGGAAAAAACGATTTATTTACACTGATAATAATAATGAAACAAATGTTAGCTAACGAAGAATTTAAGAATATGACTTATGAATTAGAAAATGTTATTGGAACACTAAACTTTAACCTTCATACTATTAGTATTGATGCTGTATTAAATAGAATGGGCTTCCCAAAAAATTGGAAAGATATAGCTAATATTGAAAGGAGTGGGGATCTGAATGAATAATAAATTAACAAATAAAAAAACAAAAACAATCATTCAAATCATAGCTTCTTTTTTTGTTGGAGTAATATGCATACTATTATTAGAAAAATTTCTACCAATAAATAACTATGTAGTCCAAAAAAATAATATAACACTACAAGAACAAATAAAAAAAATAAGTCCATCAGTAGTAATAATAAAAAGTGATGAATCATCAATTGGTTCAGGTTTTATTTATAAAGTTGATAAAAATAATGCCTATATCTTAACAAATGAACATGTAGTAACAAGTAAAAAGAAAGTAAATGTAGAATTAACTACAAATAAAAAAGTAAAAGCAACAGTACTAGGAAAAGATTCATATTTAGATTTAGCAGTATTAAAAATAGATAAAAAATACGCAACAAAACCACTAAAATTAGGAAATAGTAAAAAAATAAATGTAGGAGATAGTATTTTTACTATTGGAACTCCTATTGCTGAAGAATATAAAAACACAGTAACATCAGGTATAATATCAGGATTAGATAGAGCTGTAAAAACACAAGATAGTAGTGGAAACACTATAATTATGAATATGATTCAAATAGATGCCCCTATAAACAATGGAAATAGTGGAGGACCATTAGTAAATTTAAATGGAGAAGTAATAGGAATATGTACTTTAAAAATAACTGATGCGAATGTAGAAAGTCTAGGCTTTGCAGTACCTATTAATATAATAAAAGATAACTTAGATAATTTAGAATCATCAAAAAAAATAAAATATCCATCTTTAGGAGTAGATACAATAGATACATTTGATGGAGTACAAATAACTAAAGCAAACAATAAAAGTACATTAAAAGAAAATGACATTATAATAAAAATAAATGATAAAGAAGTTGAAGATTCTGCTCATTTAAAATATGAAATTTACAAATATAAAATTGGTCAAAAAGTAAAAGTAACATATACAAGAAATAGTACAGAAAAAGAAGCAAATATAGTTTTAAAGTAGAAATGCTTATATTTAAATACTAAATAATGTAAATTACCTCCGGAATACACAAAAAATACAAGACAAAAATAAACAATTATGTTATAATATAGAAACGAAAAAAGGGGAGTGATAATATGTTAAAGATTTTTAAAACAAGTACAGTAGAAAAAAATATAAAAAAAGTAAAAAGAATCACAGTTGATTCATGGATTGAATTAACAACCCCGACTACAGATGAAATAGATAAAGTAGTAGAAAAGACACAAGTAGATAAAGACTTAATATTAAAAATGCTAGATGATGAAGAACGTCCACGTATTGAACAAAGTGGAAATGCCATATTAATAGTAATTGATACACCATATCTTGAAAAAGATGAAAATGGAAGTAACTACAAGACGTATCCATTAGGAATAATTGTCACTGAAAATAACTATTTAATAACAGTCTCACCAAAGAGAATAGAATTATTAAATGACTTTAAGAAAAACAAAGTAAAAGACTTCAGAACAGCTAAAAAAACTAGATTTTTAATTCAAATTTTATTAAGAACATCTAATTATTATTTAAGAGCCTTAAAGCAAGTATATAGTGATATGGAAGAAAAAGAACAAGTATTAAAAAAATCAACAGAAAATAAAGACTTAATTGATTTATTAGAAATAGAAAAAACATTAGTATATTTCATTACATCACTTAAAGCCAATGATGCTGTATTAGAGAAATTATCAAAAGGAACAATTCTTCCATTATATGAAGGGGACTTAGACTTATTAGAAGATGCAATAATAGAAAATAAGCAAGCAATTGAGATGAGTACAATTTATAGAGATATCTTATCATCAATAACAGAGGCTTACGCAACAATTGTCTCAAATAACCTAAACTATATAATGAAATTCCTAGCAGGAGCAACAATTGTTTTATCAATTCCTACTATGATATCATCATTTTTAGGTATGAACGTACCATTAGGATCTATATCAAGTGAAAACAATGCTTTTATCTTTACAATAATAATAGCTGTTTTATTATCAATAATAATAGCCGTTATCTTAAAAAAGAAAAATATGTTATAAAATATTAGGAGTCTATATGGAAGAGAGCAATGAAAGACAACAAATTATAAACAATTATCAAGAACTACTAGAAGCAAATATAAAATACTTAGATTATTTAAACAGTTTTGGTGGAAAAAATAATTTAGATGAAAAAAGCATCAATTTATTAAAAGTAGGTTATGCAACTTTTGCACTTTTATTGTGGAAAGATGAAATCATAAAAAAAGATAGTGAATATAATTTGTCAACAACAGTTGTTGAAGAAATATTAGACGAACACATTAATATAATTACGAGCAAGAAAAATGTTTGGTCAATTGGAGAAATAGAATTTACATCAAGTCTAGATTTATTAAATGTATTAAGAAATAAATTAGCTCATGGTGATTATCAAATAAAAGATGATGAAATAATATTAGAAATAAATGGAAAAATTGGTTCAGTAAATATAGATAGTCTTCTAGATTTAACAATACAACTAGATCAAAATTTGTCTCTTATTCAAAAACAAAAAGAAAATACAGTGGGGCTAATTAGAAATAAAAATGCATTAGAAAATATATACATAAAAACAGGAAGCGACTTAGATAGAGCACTATCAAATATGTCATATGTTGAAATAAAAGAAAAACCAAAAACTTTATGTTTAAGAACACGTGAATATATAGCATTAGCAATTAATTTAAAAAACATTGTAAAAACATCCGTTCAAAATCTAAGAAAAGTAGACAATTTGACATCATTACCAAAAGTAAAGTTTTTACTAGATCAAGTAAATATGAGTGCTTTGGTAACAGAAACTAAGTCAACAGATTTAAAAGCAACTGAAAAAGCAAGAAAAATGTATATGAGTAGAATAAACGAAATGCGAACAATGCCTCCAATAATGCAACAAAAATACTTAGCTTTTTGGTTACAAGAAGCAATAAAAAAAGAAATGCAAAAAAAGTCAATTAGTTTTGGTATCGCAAATAACGAAGTATTATTAAAAGAATTAAAAAAGAATCCAAATAGAGATTTAATAAACATAATAGAACAAAATCAATTTGGACCACTTTTAATCGTTGAAAACGAAAAAACAATATTAACCGCTTATTTAATAAACTTTTATTTCACATATATTTATGCATTAGACAATATTTTAAATGAAAAAAACAAAGAAGATATAAGAGACATAGTGGAAAATAAAGCATTTGACTTTTCAAAATTAGACTTATCAGGAATTAAAAATCAAATAAATATAGAAACAAAAGAATTTTCAAACTTTGAAGAACAAATAAAAAAATTAGATTCCGATATAGTAAATTTAGATACTAGAATATATAAACTTCAAAATATTATAGATTCACTAAAAAGTGTTATAGTATCTCATCCTGAAAGAAAGGAAGTCTTTGATAAAAATATCTTAATACAAGAAGAAGCTCTATCAAAAAGAGATTATATTATTGAATTAAAAGAGAGATGTCAAACATATTATGAAGAAGATTTACCTAGATATAAAAGAAATAGAGCGGTTATAGAACATATAAGAAATAGTATTGCTCATGGAAATATCTCATTAAATATATTTAATGGAAATTATACATTAGAAGATGCCTTATTAACATTTAATGATGAACACGATGGTAAAACAACAACAATACAATTAACATTAAAAGAATTCGAAACATTATTCAGTAATGAAAATATAAAAGCAATATTAGATTATATAAATCCACAAGAAGACATAAATCATTTAAAAAAATAAATGTTATAATTATATTATATGAAATAGTTCTTTAAAGAGAGTTGATATTTATGATAAGTGAAAGTAATTATGAAAATGTAGTAAATTTAATTAATTCAAAGATAGATGCTATTAATTCAAAATATCCTAACTTAGTATCAGAAGAATTAAGAAAAAAAGCAATTACAATATATGCAAATAGTGGAAAAGAAATTGATATTATTGATAAAGAATTAACATCTGAGTTAAAAAAGATGGAAAACATACATAACATTTCATTAAATTCTAGTGAGTTAGATACCGGATTAAAAACTAATCATCAAGGAATATATTTATCATCTTTAATGATCACTGCACTATCTCTAATAAACTGTTCAAATATTTCAGAAATTAATGAATGGATTGATTCAGTACCAAATTTATATATGATATCACAATTACCTAATAATAATTATTCAACTGAACAAATTGATTCTGTTAAAAGAAAATTGTTTGAAATATATCAAGATTCAATGATTAGCACACAAGTGGTAAATGACATTAATTCTGGCAACAAAGAAGAAGCAATGAGATATGCATTACATAAAAAACTAAGTGGACTTAATCTTTCAATTGAAAATGAACTAGATATTGGAGATATCGGATTTTCTAAAGGATTAGCATCTATGTATAAAGAAATTGAAAGAGTATCTATTGATAAATTTGGGAGAGAAAAAGGAAAAAGAATTTCTTCAAAGATAGTTTATTATTTTACAACGGACTATGAGAATTTTAGTTCTTCTACTTATGAACAAATGGTTGTTCTAAATGAACAAATTAAAAAAAATATTAAAAAATGTAATTCGCTAGGAGGAGATTTTCAATTAGTATTAAGGTCTGTTGGTTACGGAAATACAGTTTTTGAAAAACTAAATGATAATAATGCAGTTGAATATTTTTATAATTATGATATTAGTGTTATGGGTCAAAATCTTTCAGAAAAATTAGGAGCCTCTTATAGATTGAGAAGTATGATTAATAGAAATGCAGCAGAAGAAATGTCAAAAAAAGGTCTTGCATCAAAAGATAAAGAAACAGTTATTAAAATACTAAGAGAATCACTAAAATATTCTTTAATAAGTTTTAATTCTAACATTAAAAATGATGGAAAAAACAGGACATTCGAATTATTTAATGAACTAGTCGAAATAAAAGAGAAAGACGAAATAAAAAAGAAAGATAATGATTTCAAACTGGTATGGGAAGAAAAATTTGGGATTACACTTGAAGATATAGTAAATCAAGTAGTTAAACCAAATATGCAATTAATACAAGATTTAAAAACTAAAAATGTAGATTTTATGTATAATGAAACATTGCTTCAAGAGTCATCAAAAAAAACAAAAAAAGTAATGGAAACTATGCTTGAATTACAAAGACTTGCACCAGGATTAATTACAGTATTTGGTGATCAAGATCATACATTTAGTTCTGATTATACAGAAGAAAAAATTGAACAATTACGAGCGACTGCTGACTTTGACAAACAAATATCACAAATTGTAATTGGAAAAACAATGGATGGAAAAGACATAAAACTTAAATTAGAATGCAGTGAAAGAGACTTATATTTATCTAAAACAGAAGTTTTAAATATGAAACAACTTGGAATGTCTAATGATGATATATTAAAATACAAACAAGCATTACAAAATAAACACAATAAAATATTTAATAATGTTCCATTTGAAAGAGAATGTGAATGGACAGCAATTGATAATATTTCAGGAGATTATTCTGAAGATAAAGGTACATATGTATTAGGGAAATACCCAGAAATTAGTAAAATGGCAAAAAAAGATAATCTGAAAAAAATAGACAAAGATATTACTGATTTCAACAATTGGAGAAGTAAAGTAAAAAAAGAAAGAAATATATGCCAAGAAAATGTCACACAATCAAAAGTTGTTAGGGCTCCTGAAGTTAAATCATCACGCTTAAGTACCAATGAAATTCAAATAGCACAATTAGTGAAACTAAAAAACATGATTATTAATCAACGAAAAGAACAAAAAAGTAATTCTGAAAAACCTAAAGTCAAAACGTTAACTAAAGATTCAAATTGCGATAATACTAGTTCATCTAAAGGCTTTATTAATATATCAACCATAACTTTAATTACAATCATTTTAGTAAGTCTAATATATATTATTATATATAATATTTTAAAATAAAATGATAATTTATATAGATAATAATTAGCAAAAGCATTTAAAGATTGATTTTCAATCTTTTTTTGTTTCAAAACTAGACAATTAACATAGAATACTTTAGGTGATATATATGAATAGTAATACATTAGTAATTGTTGATGCGGGTCATGGTGGAATTGATAGTGGAGCAGTAGGAAACGGGCTCCAAGAGAAAGACTTAACATTACAAGCCGCAATTTATATGTATAATAGACTACAAGAATTAGGAATAAGAGCAGTTTTAACACGAACAGATGATGAGTATTTACCAAAAGCAGATAGAGTAAAAAGAATATTAAGTTTATACAATAATGATCCAAATACATTAATTGTAAGTAATCACATAAATGCTGGATCTGGAGAAGGCGCTGAAATTGTTTATTCAATAAATTCTGATCCAACACTTGCCAATATGCTTTTAGACTATATCGGAGAAGCGGGTCAAATAAAAAGAAAAGCATATCAAAGAAGATTACCAGAAAACCCTAATAAAGACTACTATTATATTATAAGAGAAACAGGAAATGCAGAATCTGTCCTAGTAGAATATGGATTTATTGATAATACAAAAGATGCTTATAAGTTAAGAAATAACTTAGATGATTTAGTAGAAGGAGCAGTAAAAGCAATTGCTGAATACTTAGGTGTTCCATATACTAAGCCAGGTAGCGCAGTTAATAATGAAGATACATATACAGTAAAAAAAGGGGATACTCTATACTCAATATCTAAGAAACAAAACGTTCCAATAGATACAATAATAAAGTTAAATAATCTAACCTCATCAAATCTTCAAGTAGGCCAACAATTAAAGTTAAAAAGTGATTCAAACAATTCATCAAGTGAAAATCAATATACAGTACAAAGGGGAGACACTCTATACTCAATAGCTTTAAAAAATAATACAACAGTTGATAAACTAAGAGAATTAAATAATTTAAGTACGAATACATTAACTATAGGACAAATATTAGTACTTCCAACAGATACTGATATAGAAAAATATGATATATACATAGTAAAAAAAGGAGATAGTCTTTGGTCAATATCAAGGAAATTTAATATAGATGTTAATGATTTAATTGAATTAAATAACTTAAAAGACTTAACACTGCAAATTAATCAAAGTATTTTGGTTCCAAAGCAAATAGAAAATATAGAAACAGATACATACATAGTAAAAAAAGGAGACACTCTATGGTCAATCTCCAATGAATTAAATATTCCTGTTCAAACATTAAAAGATTTAAATAACTTAAACAGTAATCTACTGCAAGTAGGTCAACAATTAAAAACAAAATAAAAAAGAACATTTGAAGCTTTAAAAATTCTAAATTACTTCAATTATGTTCTTTTTTAGTTATTAGAATTAGATTTTCTTGCGAAATAAATACCAGTTCCAATACCACCAACAACTAATATAATAGCAACTAAAGCTATAATATCACTTGTAGATGAATCCTTTTTTGAATCTTCAGTATCCAAATAGTTCATAATATCATATCTCTCAGATACATCTTGAGCATAAACTTTTTTAATTTGTTCAATAATTGCATCTTCATATGAAGTATCAAATCCATTCCAAGATTTATCACCAATTATAATATATGGTACACCTTCAGCTGTTTCACCTCTTGCATCAGCAACCTTTTGCATCAAACTAGCATTATCTTCATTATACCAAACTTCATAATCAACAATTTTAAAATAGTCACCATATTCCTTTTCTAAAGTATCCTCAAACCATGCCTCAGCTTCAGCACAATGAGAACAACCTTCACCTCTAAAGAAATATAAATTTACTTTTTTATCAGTTGAACTATCTGTAGCCTCTGCAGTCTCACTTGTATCACTAACTTCATCAGTATTATCATCTGCATAAACAGCAAATGGAATAATTAATAAAGCTACAAGTAATACTACTAAATACTTTAACTTTTTCATCTTCTAACCTCCATAAAATAATGATACCACAAAAATTATAAATATAAAATAAAACCAATGATTTAATTAGTATTTTCACAAAAAATTCACATTAAATAATATCTTTATTAAATTTTGGAATAAAACTCTCATCAGCTGCTTCTCCCTCTTGAACAAAAGCATTAACAACACCTAAATCAATTGCATAGTTAACAACTTCATTATATTCATCATCAGTAACTTTTCTATTTAAGTTATTATATTCACATTTCCATACAGGGGTATATTGATTCATAATACTAATAAATATATCATTACCATAAGTTTTATATAAATACTCAATTATCTTTTTAGAGTCATCAACATGACCTGGTAAAATTAATACACGAACTACCACGCCTTTTTCAAGCATTCCATCACCATTAATCTTAATTTCCCCAACTTGTCTATACATTTCGTCAATTGCCATAGTAGCATTTTCAAAATAATCTTTGCATTTTGAGTATTTAACAGCTAAATCATCGTCATAATATCTTAAATCAGCTAAATAAATATCAACCAAATTTCTCATCATCATCAAAGTACCTACACATTCATAACTACTAGTATTATAAACAACAGGAATTTTTAAAGATTTATCTTTAATTTTGTGAAGAACATTTTCAATTTGGGGAACATAATGAGTAGGTGTAACTAAATTAATATTATGAGCACCTTTCTCCTGCAATTCTAACATTATTTCTTCTAATTTTTTCATGGAAATATATTTCCCATAACCATCTATACTTATTTTTTTATTTTGGCAGTAAATACATTTCATATTACAATTAGAAAAGAAAATAGTACCACTTCCATTTTTTCCAGAAATCGGTGGCTCTTCCCACATGTGTAAACTATAATATGCTAACTTAATTTTATTATTTGCCCCACATACGCCGTTTTCTTTATATCTATTTATGCCACATTTCCTTGGACATAACATACAATTTTCTAATAATTTCATAAAAAAACCTCAAAAAATATAATATCACATTTAAAATGATAAAAAAAGAATGAAAATAAGAGAAAACTGACTTCTAAACAAAGAAAAAACTTTAAATTTTTAACAATATATGACATTCTAATATTTGTCAAGTATAAATTTTTGTGATATAGTAATGCTCGATGAAAAGACACGAAATATTCAAATTTTAAAAAAATGAATATAATGTGTTGAGTAGTCAATTATGAATGTATAATTATGTGGAGATAATTATATATTATTTTGATATTGCTTAAC